>DFEE01000002.1 GCA_002368645.1 Bacteroidales bacterium UBA3810 | reverse complement strand
GCCCGAGAAGGCACGCGAGATCATGAACGAACTCAAGTTCGATTTCAAGGTCGCTTACGACGAGAAAGACTCTATCGGCAAGCGTTACCGCCGTCAGGACGCAGTGGGAACTCCGTTCTGTATCACCGTTGATCACGACACCCTCAAAGACGGCTGCGTCACGGTTCGTTACCGCGACACCATGACTCAGGACCGCGTGAAGATCGAGGACCTGCACGAGATCATCCGCCGTGCCACCGACCCCAAAGAGCTCTACCGCAAGATCGTCGGCGACTCGATGGAGGACACGATGGAATAAGCCGGACATAGTCCCTACCAACGCAGCGAAGCTGCTATACACAAACAAGCGCCTCTCCGGCGCTTGTTTTGTGATATATGCCGAAAAATGTCCGATTATTAAGATTCGTTCCAAGCGTCCCTCACGTACTCTTCTATCGTATCTGCCATATTTACAGATACTTACAGAATAGTTATAAGAGGCAAGTAAGGGTAAACCAAGAGGCATGTGCTATGCGGGTGCTATGCAAGTGCTATGCAATACCTACTTTTTTGCCAAAGATGAATGTACGATTTTTAAGATTTTGTATAACGCAAGCAGACGGACAATTTGCCCGCCTGCTTGCATTGTAAATTGTCCCCTTTGTACTTTGTACATTGTCCCTTTGTACATTATTTAACCTCTTGACCTTGGAGAGTATAGGTTTTGTCTCCACAGAGAATGAGGATTAACGTGAACCTAATATTCTGTCAAATTCAGAGGTCTCAATGGGAAGAATAAACTCATCTTTTAACCATTCACCTCGTTGCAGAATATTTCCATCTGAATCATAAAGAGTTCCTAAACCCTCACGAATTTCATTATCGACAGTGTGACCAATATATTTTGTGCCATCAGTATAGGTAATTTTATTCCAACCCTGTGAGCCAAATTCAATTTTTGCAATCAGAGCCATTATATCATACACTCTATTCGTGTCGTGTGCAACTTTTAAATAGTTTTTTTATGTGTTGAATGCGGTATCATAGCATTAGATTACTCAATATCTTTCACCAATCTAACAGAAAGTCCATCATAATCATGTTGAGGTGCGTTAGAAGCATCCATTAATACTAAGCCTGTACCAAATGGATCAAAATATACGTGATAAGCGTACGTAGATGTCCAGTACATTCCTACATGAGTGGGGTAAATAATATTACTGTCATATCTGCTACGACATCCTGCTGCAGGCAAAAAGACTGCTCCCGCTTTCTCCATAGCACTCCATTCTTTCAATATAAATATATTGTAATCATAACGCATACTATTACTATTATGGTAGTCCCAGTGTGTATCTTCGTTTGGTATGAATGTTATTCCTTCCGGTGCCTTCCATTCATCAGGTAATAGGACTATTCCGTATATTCCATTCATGGTAACCCATCCAAATAATTGATTTGCTCGCGGACGATTGAAGAGAAGGTACTGCCATTCTTCGTTAGTCAATGTTCGCCACTGACCTACCTTGTTTCCTCCATTAGAGATTTTATTGTATACTCCCCAATCATAATTTGTACCTGAAATATCATCAGTTCCTATGCCGTATTCTTCTGCAGAAGATTTTTTAATGTGTGGGTAGTTATTATTATAACCACTAGTGCCCCAACCAAAAAGGTCTATCCAACCATCATAGTACGCAGATGCATTAGCATTTGGGGCTCCAATAGTATCATATTGGTGTTCAGCAAAACGCCAAGTCTTAGAACTTGCCTGATACTGCAAGTTGCCCTGAGAAAAATGAATTTTCTTTGTCGTACTGACAGAAAAAACACCAGATAATTCTCCATTGGATGAGGGAACAGAAGGATCATTTTGTCCTGTGCATGCGAGCATTCCTAATGCCGCGAGTGCGAGAATAAAGATTTTTTTCATAATAACATTTTAATTTAATTTCCCCTCTTACGCCTTCGGGGCTTGGCTCATAATTGCTTAATAATGCATACACAAAAAAAGCGCGAACATTATTCACGCTCATTCTCTACATCGAGGTTCTAGCAAAACCTATCCTATAAGAATAAACAATAACGCCCACGCCCGATATGTTTAACCCTCCCGCCCAGTTCGGGCGAGGACTGAATATAACATATCCACGAGGACGCTTATTGCACTCTCTTGTTTCGGATAGGAATGAAACTTGCTAGATTTCGATGTACCAAAACAAGCGTCAATAAACGCCTTTTATTATGTCCTTTTATTTAACGTCAGTAAGTGACGAGGGTTATAAACTAATGTCCAATAAATGACCTATTAATTTATTATTTGCTAAGTAAACAATACTGTATACGTTCTCTAACTCTTCATGAAATGCATACCATGTAGTATGCGCATTTTTACGGTAACGGACAAAATGAAGATTTTTCTCGTCAACGCAATAACGTGTAAAATACTCAGGCGCATCTACTGAAAGAGAGTTTTGCAAATTAAGCGCAAAATACCTGAATATATCACGCATATACATGACGGCATAGTCTTCCTCGCCGAAATATCCCTGTTCCACCAACTCTTTCACACTTTCTTCAAATTGCAAAAGAGCCTGCTGCGTGTAAACGACTTCTTTCATTGGAACATAGCACGGATACGCGGCTCAAGGAAGGCGATAGCTTCGTCTGCCGTATAGTACTTCTTCTGCACATTGCCGGCACTCGACACCTCGGTGGTAATCGGTGCTTCTTTGGAGTTGTGATTCAGGTCCATATACTAATACTATTGTTTGTATAAACGATTTCGGGTGCAAAGGTACGCAAAAAAAACGACATACGCAAGGGCGTACGTCATTTTTATACTATTTTTCTTCTCTCGGTCGTCTCTCGGTCATCGGTCGGTTAACGGAAAACACATTGGGCATCCTCCGCACAACGGTATCGGTTCCGTACCCCTTCCCCGAAGGAAGGCTGAACAACAACCACCTTTGCTTCCCGGCGCGCATCAATGACCGGATGGTCCGTGGTACATTCCCACCGGCAGTGATCCAATAGAATCGTACCAAACCGCACCATCGGCATGCGCTGGCGGCAACCTTTTCCCCATGTACAATAGGAATAGGTGACATGCAGTTTGCCCCTGTCCGCCTCTACCCTGTCGGCGGCACCGATCAGATTCGAGTTCATATGGTCGTAACTCAACTCCGAATAGCCGAAATAGCAACGGGAGACGGTAATCGAATCGGATTGCGAAGTGATATCCATGTTCCCGTCCATGCCGTCCGTCAGTACGCAGCTGTCCACGGTAATATGCATCGAATGGTCCATTCCCAAGAGGTCGTTTCCGCTCACATCTACCGCCCCCGGTCCCTGCAACCGCAGTCCGCGGATAGTGACATAACGGCAATGCGAGAGTTGGATGCCTCCGGAGGCACGGAAAGACTCTTCCGGGTCATTGAAACGGTCTATAAACAGTTGGCGGGTCTTCAGTTCCCGCTGCTCGCGTACCCTCATGCCGTTGGATAACTGACCTCCGCCGCCGGATGTGGAAAGACTCATGATATCCGCGGAATCTAACATGGCTCGGATCTCCGGCGTAATACGAAAACGGGTACGCAGACAAGCGTCATGCGTACCTATTATCGTTTTGTTCGTTAAGTGTTTGAGTACCACGGTGTGCCCCAAGACAAACTCGCCCTTCGAGCCGTCCAAGATAACCGTGTTGTGAGAACGGACAGCCGATAAAATGCTATCCGACATATCTGCACCGTTGGAAGTGATGGTCAGCGCGGCTTGAGCCGTTTGGACCAACAGTAACAGGCAAATCAATAAACTATATAGTTTATGCCAACAGGGCATCGGCAAGGGCTTCGAGTTCTGCCTTTTGCGCAGGCTTGAGTGCGCCGCGGATAGTAACGGTGGGCTCTACAATCTCTACGTTCTTGCAGGTAGAGAGCATTTCCTTCATCACCTTCACCGCCTGCGGAGCCCAGGAGCCGTTCTCGACCAATGCCACACGGCGGTTCTGATAGCCCTTGAGCCGCAGCTTGTGCAGGAACATGTGCATCGGCGGGAAGATATCTCCGTCGTAGGTGGCACAGCAGAGCACAAGCCTATTCATGCGGAACGCATCTTCGAT
>DFEE01000033.1 GCA_002368645.1 Bacteroidales bacterium UBA3810 | reverse complement strand
GCTTCACCATTCATGCGAACAAATACCAACTGCTCGGCGAGCTTGTTGATCTCTGCCTCAAAGCCAAGAGTATCATTACCTTCTTTCAAAATAGACATCTCTACATCTTGGTCGGCTATGCCTGTACCCCAAGCATGTACAAACATCTTGGCATTATCTACTGCAAGAGCCTTAGCATTCAATAGCTTAATGGTCGTGTACTCGACTACAACAGGTACGGAAGTAAACGCCTTTACGGTATCCTTAACCGCATAACTACGGTTGCAATCACCTTCATCACAGGTGCGTACCTCTACATATGACCAGTCAGGACCGGCGGCATACTTATATTCTGCACCGCGTTGGTCACCCGGAACGGTCAACGTATATATGCTGTCCTCACCTTCTACCAAAGACATCTTAGCAAAAGACCACTCATTGAAACTACCGGCTATAAACATGCTGTCTATCGAAGCAGGTACTACTACTGTAAAGACGGTCTCGGTCAACGGAGCCTCGCAACTTACGGCAAAGATTCCGGCACCTGTCCAACCTTGGAAGTACATCGAGTCATTCGCGCAACGGTCTAAGTCGGCACTCTTGCCCCAGTTCTCTTCCCAGTTGATACCTTCGGCTTCACCATTCATGCGAACAAATACTAACTGCTCGGCAAGCTTGTTGATCTCTGCCTCAAAGCCAAGAGTATCATTACCCTCTTTCAAAATAGACATCTCTACATCTTGGTCGGCTATGCCTGTACCCCAAGCATGTACAAACATCTTAGCATTGGCGGCGGCAAGAGCCTTTGCATTCAATAGCTTAACGGTCGTGTACTCTACTACAACAGGCACAGACTTAAACGCCTCTACGGTATCCTTAACCGCATAACTACGGTTGCAATCACCTTCATCGCAGGTGCGTACCTCTACATATGACCAGTCAGGACCGGCGGCATACTTATATTCTGCACCGCGTTGGTCACCAGGAACGGTCAACGTATATATGCTGTCCTCACCTTCTACCAAAGACATCTTAGCAAAAGACCACTCATTGAAACTACCGGCTATAAACATGCTGTCTATCGAAGCAGGTACTACTACTGTAAAGACGGTCTCAGTCAACGGAGCCTCGCAACTTACAGCAAAGATTCCGTCACCTGTCCAACCTTGGAAATACATTGAGTCACAAACCACAGCATCTCCGGTTTCCCCCCAGTTAGTATCCCAATCAATCGTCGCAGCATCTTTCGGCATGCGTACAAAGCAGCACCCAGTAGCGCCTTCAAGGATTTCAGCAGAGAAACCTAAAGTGTCCTTACCTTCTTTAAGAAGGGTCATTTTCGCCGTAGTAGCGGTAATACCTTCACCCCAGAAATGCACGAACATTGTAGCTTCAGCAGCGGCAAGTTCTTTTGCATTCAGCAATTTAATCTCCTTCTTTGCTGCTTCGGGGATGCCTAAAATAACAATCTTATTATTAACGACTTTAATAACGATATCAGCCGCCTTAGAGAGGGTGAATTGTACATTAGAACCATCACAACCAGCGTCAACTCCATCTGCCAAGTCGTTGCATGTCAACTCAACGGCATCTGTCCAAGTTTGTCTGTCTAAGATTTTGAACTTATACGTTCCAGCAGCAAGGTTCTTAAATTCGATTGTATCATTCACCATTGCCAGTGCCTGAGAAGCATCCCAAGCTTTCATAACCGCACCTTCACCAACGAGATAATGGGTAACGCTCTGCTCAGGTTCTTCCTCCAAAGAAGCGACCCACGTAGTACCATTATAATAAGGTTTAGCAAGGTCAATGGTCAGGTCAGCGGTTTGGGAATCGCCATTATTACTGAAGATAATCTTAGTGTAGGCACCTTCTTCAAAGGCAATCATATAAATATCATGATTGTTGAATTTCTCTGCCGTTTTGGTCATCGCCAAGCCTGGCCAAGTTGTACCGGCTGCGGAACCCTCCCACATATGTGCATTAACAGCAGGCCAATCGTTTACATTAACATAGTAAACGGTGTCTTTCTCTGCAGGAGTTGGATCGGGAGTGTCACCACCTTCTTCAGCAGCGTAAACAATAGCCAACGATTTAATACCAATTTGATTAGATGAAGAACTAAATGTAAATTTAACAGCATTAACATTTGTTAAATTGGAGGCAGAAAGAATAAAGTTCGAACTTGTCGTTGTGGTTGCAGAAAAGTTCTCTCCACCATCTGTACTCGTATGGAGGGTTATAGTTTGAGTTTTTGTCGTCCACTGCTGACAAGTAAATGTAAGTGCCTTAATAGACTTATTTGCCGGAGCCTTAAAAATTACATATTTACCTTTTGTTACAGGCATATCTGTAATTGTTGAAGTCTGCTTGCTTGCTGCTTCGAATTCAACAATGGCACCATCCTTAAATGTTTGCGAATGAGCTGAATACGAATTCCCCCATGAAGAGAGACCCTCAATACCAGATGTAAAGTCGTACGTTACGACATTTTCTGAGGAACCGCTACCACTTTCAGCATCTTCGGCATAAGCAATCCAAGAAGAGCCGCCATGTACCCACATTTTGCCGTTGTAGGTAGCTGCACTGGCCCATGAGCCTTGTGCCACAGGAACTTCTTGCGATTTCCATGTGTCACCATCATAAAGTTGGATTTGCATACAATCCACACCATCCCACAAATCGGTGAACGTGCACGAATAAATCGGATTAGACTGATACGTCTTGTCCGTTTTAGTCATGGTGTACGTGTACCACGCATCAGGATTTGTCTGCTGATTTGTGTTGAGTTTAACTGTGTAGGAGCCAACCGTTGCTGATGGAACAGCATAATAGACTGTTGTCTCTGTTGCAGCAAACATCACGGAACAAACTAAAACACTAAATAGTGTTAATAGAAACTTTCTCATGTGTTTTTAAAATTTGGTTAATAATATAAGGTTAATTAGTTTTATTTTACTTCAGTACCGAGGGCATTGAAGAATTTGTCACCTACTTGAATAAGTATTTCGCCATTGCGGATGATTTTCTGAGCAGGGGCTTTCACGGCAACTTCGTCGAGAGCTGTTTGGTCAGCGTCAACTAAGGTACGTCCGGGAATCAGTTCAGTGGACATGGTGTAACTATCTCCCTCATCCTTATAGAGGTAGAACGTATATGTACCGGGTTGGAGTCCCCATTTCTCGTACTGGCTAACGCCATCGGGGAAGAATTGTGCAGAAGTGCCGCCGTCCACATAGGCTTTGGTCATGTATTGTTGGCCAATAGCGCTACCTTCCGTATTGGAAATAATCAGGAAGATATATGCCTTGCCGGAAGCGTCCGTAGCTATTAAGTCATAGTTAGCCAGAACGCCATTCTCAAAGAGTTCATCAGCTGAGGGAGAACCCATGCCGGACTCTTTCAGGTAGTAATAGAGTTTACCGGTTTGACCTCCACCTTGACCGCCGCCAGGGTTTCCGCCTTGACCAGCGCTTTCCCCGATATAGACACGGTCTTTGCCGAACTCAAGCTTAAAATAAAAATCATAGGTACCTGCTACCATGCAAGTGATACCATCTGAAGCAGAGGAGAAATTTTGAAAAGCACCATATTGCTCAATGTCTGTAATTGCCCATCCTGCTCCTTGTCCTTCGTCATAAAAGGTGATTAAATCGCCTTGGTTAAGAGCTACATTAAGAGCTTTGTATTCGTGGCAATCACCATTGCAAAACTCACTGGTTCCATTCTCTTCCAACATAATTTTGTTGGAACCTACTACCATTGCATAAGGTTCAGCGCTAATGCTCAAAGAAGCAATCGCTGCTAACATGACTAAGAAAAACTTTTTCATAAGCTTAAATTTATTGGTTAATTATTAGTTAATTATTGTATTTGTTGTCCATAGACATTATAGTTTTTACCGCCGCGTTCAATAATGAGTTGTCCGTTGCGGATATATTTAGTGCCGCTATGCGGGTTGAGGGTTGTTTCCTCAATAGCGCTCAATACGCCGGTGTAATAGAGGGCATATCCGTTGCCGGAGCACGCTTTAGTATATCCGGCAGGTGCAGCCTTGGTGGCGGATGAGCCGAGATAGAGAATGAGGTTACCGCGTTTACCGGTTACAGTAGCTTCGTAGTAGCCGTTTCCTGCCGTTTCATTAACCTGCGACTCACTATGCACGCCTGCTGCGCGACGGGCGGTAATCATCTTTTGTATCTCTGCTTTATAACGCACCCAGTGCGGATAGAATACGCACGGCACACCCGGCATAGCCAACATATAGGCATTGGCTTGCAGGATTTTAGAGGCATCATTGATAGAGGAGCCATCACCCCTTCCAAGAAAATCAGTCACTTGATAATCAGAGGCATAGCGATTGAATGTGTCATGGTTATCGACAAAGAGCACTGCATATTTGCTATAGCCTTTTCCACGGAGACCGGGATTAAGCAATTTACTATAATTGCCGGCACCAACACCGTCTCTAAAGGCGGTATAGTAATTGGCGAAATCGAAAAGCAGGGTATTCTTAGAGGCATCATCCACACGGGACTTGAGCGTATTAGCGTCGCCGTACCAATATTCCCCAACGGAGAAATAGGGTTTAGAGGCATTGTTGTAATCATTGATATGCTTCAAGTGGAATCCTCCGGCATAGTCATAGCGCCATCCGTCATAGCCAATCTCGGATTTCATCCATTTGAGATAGGCTTTGAACATATTTTGTACCTGCGAATTGGTATGATCCCAGTCGCGAGCGGCACCGTAGTTCTTATCATTACCGTTCTGACCGTCATCGGCGCCACCGCCTCCACAATGTCCTTCATCATCGGAAGTGGTCCATGAAGGTTGCGGGCTAAAGGTACCATACGTGCCGAAGTTCATTGTTTTGAAGTCACAGGCATTGGTACTATTGCCACCATGATTGATGACGATATCGGCAATGACCCTGACGCCGCTATTATGGAATGCGCTAATCAGCGATTTCAGGGCATTGGTTTTGCCCCACGCAGATGCTTGTGAGCTATAATCATTGGGGATATATCCCATAGCATTATTGAAAGTCGTAGCGGCAGCCGAAGGAGGAAGCCAAATCATGGTAAAGGAGCGTGCAATCTCATTTACCTGTCCCGACAAATTACTCCAAGTTGTACTGCCATAAGCAGCGTTGGACTCATAGCTTCTCCAATAGAATCCTTGCAGCATGATGTCCTCAGACTGCGAAGGGACTGCTGTGCTGTAATCAGAAGGGGTTACCGGTTGCGTACCACCGCCACCGGTGGAAGAGCCATATGTCCCCCAGAAACCGTCACTGCCATCCCATCCGGTGATGGTGTAATAGTCGTTAGTGCCGGGCGTCAAGTCGTCCGTTTGGTTCCAAATTCCATTCCAATCCGGCGAAGAGGCGGTATTGGCGAAGCGCACAAAAATAACTTTGTCGCTATTATCGCTGATTGTGGTCGAATAGATGTCCCCGTTAACATGGGTCATCCATGCCGACCAAGAGCCTTGATTGGCGCCTTGCCAATGCCATACGGCGAACTTGGCGTCGGCTTGATCCCATAAATCGGGACCACCTGTGTTGAGGTAAATAGTTTTGGCTGACAGCGTCAAAGTGAAACAAGCCAAAACCATTAATAATGAAACAATTTTTCGCATATACCTAATTTAAACTTAATAGTAACATTACCGCAATAAACTACCGCATCAGCAGCCCTCCAAGAGAGGGTGCTGATGAGGAAAAATATACTACATACTAAAAGTTCTTTTCATGGTGTCGTGTGTTGATGTATAATCGGGTTATTCGATACGTTGTCCCCAAGCATTGAAGGTCTTATCGCCCACTATTATCAACATCTGACCGTCACGAAGGAATTTCCGGACAAGTATGTCCTTATCAACTGTAATCACTTCCACATCTGTAGAGCCGTCGCAGTTCGGTGAAAGGACTGCTTTCTTATTGTCGGCATCCCATACATAGCAGGCATCTTCGTCCACCAGAATATCTTGCGTCTGCGAAGTGCCGTCATTGAAGATAATCCAAGCAGAGAGCAATACTTCAGGGAAGGTGAACTCATACCACCCATCTCTATTGGTGTCTTCAAGCGTTTGTCCGGGCCATGTGCCACCGGTGTAGTTAATGGAAGCATCGGAGGCATTCCATGCCCAAGCATTGACCTTCGTCCAAGAGGCAGGTTTCTTGAATTTAACGGTAAAGGGTGTTTGTTGCGGTGCCTTATAGGTATAAACCGCGGTGGTCACTTCTGTTTGGTTATCACCGGCAACCGCCATTACACGTAGCTCTGTTGTTTGTTTGAAATTGAGCACCAAGGGGTTGGTAGTTGTACTGGTAGAAGCAGTAGTCGGGTTCGTACCATCCAATGTGTAGTAGATAGTCGGTGTCGTTCCCTCGGGCGCCGCAATTGCCGTGATGGTAACATCAAGACCGGCAGTATTATTGCGGAAGGTGGACGTACCGGGGCTTACGACAATACCAAACTTCACCTTGGCATTAGCGCACTCCTCATCTTCCTCTTCGCAACCATTCTTCCATATATAACATACATCGCAATCGGTCTCCAAGTCGCCAGTTTGCATCCCGAGTCCGCCGTTATTGAAGATGAACTTGGTAGCGCTTACGGTAGCGGGGAACTGATAGCTATACATACCGTCCACACCTACTTCCAGTTTGGTGCCGGGCCATCCGCCTAAGTTACCGCCGTCCCATGCAAACAAGTAAACATCACCTTCCCAACTGTCGTCAGCAGAAAAGCCTACAATAATCGGGGTTGTTTGAGGAGCCTTATAGGTGTAAGTCGATTCCATAACAGGCGAGGTTTGTCCGTTCAGAACGGCAATTGCCTTTACGGTAGTCGTTTCCGTAATCGTGATAGCACCGCTATAAACAGTAGATGCTGTGGTAGGCTCCGTACCATCCGTGGTATAATAAATGGTCGGTGTGCCGGTCAGTGCAGCAGCTTTCATCTCAACGGAGAAGGAGGCAGTCTTAAACTTCTGTGACGGAGTTATGGTCAGACGCGGAACCTCAACGCCGGTACCGTTAGTACGGTAGAACATGGCGAAGTTACCACCTCTATAAACCAAGGCATAACCGTCAGGTGTGCTACCATAACCACTATTGGGACCCAAGAGGATACGGATAGCGCCCTTGGTACCGGTGATGGTGGCTTTATAGAAACCATTGCCTGCGCTCTCCTCGGAGATAACAGACTCGGAATGAACGCCTGTCAGTTGGCGAGCCATCACCATTTTGCTAATCTCATTTTGGTATTTCACCCAGTGCGGCCAGAACACGCAGGGGATACCCGGACGCGCCAAGATATAGGCATTAGCCGCCAATACACGGTCCTTATTCTCATCCTTCATGGAGTTACCGCAGCCGGCTATCTCGTCTTGGTTATCACGACCGCCTTTGCAGCCAAAATAGGTATCGTGGCTATCAACGAAGGTCACTGCATAACGGCCATCACCATTGCCGGACAGGCCGGAGTTAACGCACTTGCCGTAGTCGCCATCAGCAATACCCTGAATAGCAGCATACTTATTACTAAAGTCGAAGACCGTCGTATTCCAGTTGCAGTCTGCCAGATAGGACTTCACATTATTATAGTCGCCATTCCAGAACTCGCATACGGAGAAGTAGTTCTTGGAGGCGCTATTGTACATATCAATATAGCGGCCTTTGAAACCTTGCGCGTAGTCATAACGCCAACCGTCATATCCGATGACATTCTTCATGTAACGCAGATAAGCTTTCATCATCGCCTGCACTTGGCCGTTGCTATGTGCCCAGTCACGCGCAGAAGCGTAGTTATCCTGCATGTTATAACCACCGTCATCGACTCCGGTTGCGGCACCGTTACAGTTCATATCCTCGGTTTGGAAATTCACCTCATCGGTACTGCATATCCATGAAGCCTGAGGTTTAAAGGTGCCATAGGGGCTGAAATACTGGGTATAGAAATCGCACCAACTGGACTTACAGCCTGCGTGGTTGATAACGATATCTGCAATCACTTTAGTGTCCGCCTTGTGCATCCGGTTGATAAACTCGGTCAACTCGACTTTACTACCCCAAGCGGAGTTTTGGTTACTATACTGTGTCTGGTGATAACCGGTACCGCCATCCGATTTGCCCGAAGGCGGAAGCCATACCATATCAAAATAGAGACCGATGTCTTCACTCTTAGCCAAGAGGTCAGACCACTTGGTGGTACCTAATTTCTTACCCGTTGCAATAGACACATTACCCGGAGCATCAGTGCCGTAGGAGTCATAGTAGAACGCCTGGAGCATGACATCCGGGCATCTCTCGGGAACGGAGGTGTTGAAGTTTGGGCGCTCGTCAATCGGATCATCTTCAATGGGGTCGCCGCAGTTTGCGCCCTCACCGATATAGAGCACATCACCCAAATCGCTGCTCAATTTGATATATAGGTCATAGCATCCCGCTACGGTACACGTGATAGCACCTGCTGAAGCACCGCCGGTGAAGTTCTGATATGAGCCGTAGGGGTCAATATCCACCATCCACCGCGCATCGCAAGAACGGTTAATAAGTTTAACGACGTCACCTACAGCAAGTTGTGCCGATGCCATATACTGCACACGACCATCCGGATCCGGCTCACCGGTCGGGTCAGCGGCATAGATAACCGTGTCATTGACCACAATCCCGTAAGGGCCGTCTTGGCAACCGGTGTCACCACCGCCTCCGCCACCGCCACCTTGAATGGTGATGCTGTAATCCGTGCAACCGCTTGCGCCGGCATAACCGACATACAACTCATTATTATTATAGTCATACATCTTCAGATAAAAATCATAACAGCCCGTAGCGGACACATTATATTTATCGGAAGCGGCCGTCAAATTCGGTGTCGAATAATTATCCAACGGCTCCACCCAACCTTCGCCGGCGCCATTATTATAAATAATGCAATAATCACCGGATGCCATCGGCACGCCCGTAATCATGTACTCCACACCTTGACCGGTGTATTGTGTATTCTGCGTTCCCGCAAAATACTTCGTTCCATTCACTAAAATTCCGAAATCGTCAGCCGCAAGATAAGACACACTAAAAGCTAACAACAATAGAAATAAAGTCTTTTTCATTGATATATAAATTTTTAGTTATTTTGTCACACATTTGACGCCGCAAAGTTACAAAATTTCCACGATATATGCAAATTTTTTTGTAAAAATTTTCCATATTTCTGCATTGGGGGCTAAAATCGGGTAAAAGGAGCAAAAAGTATCGGGATGTAGGGAGGCTTTGTCAAGGTAGCTAAATCCATGCTCGATCTTATACCAGAAATAGGAATGACTTACGTTTGACTTTCGATTGACTTTCGATTGACTTTCGATGATTATAGGGAGCAAGGAGTAAGGAGTAAGGAAGATTGAGAGGACGCCGCGCTGACGCGTGGCGCAGTCAACAAAGACATAGGGATTTTTGGGTTGAAAAGTATAAAAAACGTAAAAAATGATAAAAAAACACAAAAAAATTTGGTCATGTCATTTTTTTGTTGTACTTTTGCACCCGCTTTCGCGAATGACGAGAGCCAGGGGGCTTAGCAATAAGCGTTTCCCGCAAAGGTACCTTAGCTCAGGTGGTAGAGCAATGGACTGAAAATCCATGTGTCCTTGGTTCAACTCCAAGAGGTACCACGCAAGGGGGAGTGTTAAAAGACACTCCCTTTACTTTTAGTCTAAGTTGAGGTATATTTATTACCATAATAGAATATATATATATTTTGCAGATTGGTTTTTTTTGCAAAAAAACGCATTTTTTTTTGGAGAACTGAAAATTTTTCAGTAACTTTGCGTGGTTTTTTTATAAAAAACACATCTTAAGATGAAAAACACACGCTTAGGACTACTAACATTATTGTTGCTATTCGCCACGCTTAGCGTTCAGGCTCGTCCTCATGGTCTCTATGGTTCATTACACCCTCGTCCTCTCCACAGCATCGTCATCGGCGGTGCCGGCAGTTATTATTACGGTGATGTAGAGACTCAGAATTTCAGTCTTTCCCGTGGTTTTGCGGGTGAGAACTTCGGTTTTAACGGGCAAATAATCTACCGATATTCTTTTAATGAGTACCTGCGCCTGCGCGCGGGACTGCAGATAGGTTCCCTTAGGGCTGATAATTCCAAAGTCTTTGTCGATGCCTACCCCGGGGGCAAAGCCTACCGCAAGTTTACCTCCGTTTACGGCATGCCGCAAATCGGTGTTGAGTGGTATCCGGCGGGCAAAATGTTCTATATTTATGCGGGTGCGGAACTCGTGGTGAGCAATATCAATTTCGATTTTTCGTCCGCTACGGGTGTACAGACCAAGAGCAGTTCGATTAGCACGTTACCGACTTTGGGTATTGAGTTGGGTTTAGATATACGGGTAACGAAGAACTTTACGATTGTTCCTTTCATTGCTGTTCACCAGGGATTAGCAGAAGCTCCGGGCATGAACCTTGACGGGTGGCCTTCCGTTCCTGTCACCGCCTCAAACGGGATGCAATACGCTTACGGCAGTTCGAAAGGCAACAAAATGTTGGACGGATTTTTCCAGATAGGCGTTTCGTTCAGTTTCGGTTGGTACAAGAAATCCACCTGTCATTGTGCCGAGGATTGAGCTCGATAATGCAGGTTTTTGAGCTATAAAGACGCAAAAGTACAAATTTATTTGCATATATGCGAAAGATTTCGTACTTTTGCGCGTTTTTGGCATTTATCAATTTTAGTCATGGCTTCTAATAATAAAGTAGCGACAGCGATGGCCGCCTTGGCGAAAGACACCGTCATCTACGGTTTGTCGTCAATCATCGGCAAGTTTTTGAACTGGCTATTGGTACCGCTTTATACTTTCGTGTTGGCTCAGCAGTCGGATTACGGTATTGTGACCAACCTCTACGCTTGGACAGCGTTGCTGTTAGTCATCCTTACTTACGGTATGGAGACCGGATTTTTCCGTTTCGCCACCAAAGAAGGTGAGAAGCCGAATGCCGTATATACGACGGCGTTGACGAGTCTTTTCGTGACGTCAAGTATTTTTGCGGTTGTCGTATGTCTTTTCAGTCACCCCATCGCCGCGTGGCTCGGGTATCAGGGACATGAGGAGTTTATTTCGCTACTTGCGATTGTCGTCGCAATGGATGCATTTGCGTCTATTCCCTTTGCGTATTTGCGGTATAAGAAACAAGCCATCCGTTTCGCATTCCTCAAGTTGCTTTTTGTATTCCTTAATATCGTTTTCAACATATTCTTCCTCGTCATCTGCCCGAAGATAGCAGATGCGTCTTGGATCAGTTGGTGGTACAACCCCGCCTACGGTGTCGGGTATGTCTTTGTCGCCAATATATTAGCGACCGGCATCCAGACGCTATGTCTCATTCCCGCTATTACGGCAGAGAAGTATGCGTTCAGCGGAGCGTTGCTGAAACGCATGTTGCGGTACTCGCTGCCGCTCTTGGTTTTGGGTGTAGCGGGTATTATGAATCAGACTATAGACCGTATTATTTTCCCCTTCCTTTACCAGGGCGGAGATGCGCAAACGCAATTAGGTATCTACGGTGCGTGCTTCAAGGTCGCTATGGTCATGATGATGTTCACGCAGGCATTCCGATATGCTTACGAGCCTTTTGTCTTCGGGCAATATAAGGACAAGAACTCCGTCAATGCCTATGCGGATGCGATGAAGTACTATATCATCTTCTCGTACCTCATTCTTTTGGGTATGATTATCTACCTTGATTTACTCAAATACATCATTGCTTCGTCCTATTGGGAGGGGCTTAAAGTAGTTCCTATTGTCCTCTGGACCTACATTTTCCAGGGTGTTTATTTCAACCTCTCCTTCTGGTATAAACTGACCGACCAGACCAAGTGGGGAGCCTATTTTTCGCTTATCGGGCTATGTATCACGGTGATTATTCAGGTGTTGTTTGTGCCTCGGTTCGGCTATATGGCTTCCGCGGCGAGTTCGTTAGTCTGCTTTTTCCTCATTATGCTCCTATCCTATTTTATAGGTAAGCGGCATCTCGCAATCCCTTATGACCTTAAGCGGATAGGGCTTTATACGGTTATTACCATCGCGTTACTCGGTGTCTATTACGGCATTCGGCAGTTCGTGACCAACTCATGGGGAATGATGGGTATCGGCACCGTTATAGTACTGATATATTGTGCAATCATTTATAAATTAGACTTATATGTTTTCAGGCATCGTAGAAGCAATGGCACAAGTAGTGCGCATTGATTGTGAAGGGACCAACAAGCATTTTACGCTTCGTTCTCCCTTCCCCACCGCATTAGGAATAGACCAATCTATCGCCCATAATGGTGTTTGCCTCACCGTGGTCAAGCACGAGGGCGACCTCTATACCGTTACCGCTATGCAGGAGACCCTCAGGCTTACCAATTTAGATGAACTCAAGGTCGGTGATTGGGTTAATCTTGAGAAAGCCATGTCGGCAGACAAGCTCTTAGACGGGCATATCGTGCAAGGGCACGTTGATTGCAAAGCAGTCTGCACCGCTGTAGAGGAGTTAGACGGGTCATGGAAATATACGTTCGAATATCCGTCCTCCCAAGAAATGATTCGCCGAGGGTATTTCTGCGTGGACAAAGGTTCGGTCTGCATCAATGGTGTCAGTCTCACGGTGTGCGAGCCGCAGCAGTTCACTCGCCCCGCTGCAGGCTCAGACTCGGCGATAGAAGAATGGGGGTCTGTTTCGGTCAATATCATACCTTTTACCCACGAGGTGACCAATTTCAAGTATATCAAGGTCGGTAGTCCGGTCAATATTGAGTTTGATATAATCGGAAAATATCTCGCTCGGTTTGCGTCGCTGGTGCATTAATGGTGCAATTTATTAATGTTCCAGGAGACCGGGGAACCGGGGAGCCAAGAGACCGGGAAAGCAAGAGGCATAGAGTCGGGAATCAAGACTAATAATATAAATAATAGAGCATGAATCAAAACAGTATCAGCTTCCAGTTGGGAGCACAAGTTGCGCAAGTACTGATGCAGTACGGCGAAAAAGAGCTTAATTTTGAAGAATTCAAAGGCGGACTGGATTTTATCCTGAAAGCCTCTACAGAAGCGAAAGAAGCGGGAGAGCAATTCCTCGCCGCTAACGCTAAACGCCCCGAAGTGAAGACCACTCCGTCGGGTCTCCAATACGAAGTGATTGAGGCGACTATCGGTCAAAAGCCCAAAGCGACTGACAAAGTGCGTGTACACTACGAGGGGACACTGACCGATGGCACAGTTTTTGATAGTTCGTATAAGCGCGGCGAGCCTATTACCTTTGGCTTAAATCAAGTCATTAAGGGCTGGACAGAAGGTTTACAGCTCATGTCCATCGGCTCCAAGTACAAATTATATATCCCCTATGAGCTCGGCTACGGAGCACAAGGTGCCGGAGGTTCTATTCCTCCGTATGCGACTCTAATCTTCACCGTCGAGTTACTCGGAATTGAATAAAAAACATCATAAGAAATGAAAAAGTCAACTTTATTAATTCTGGCAGCTATTGCCCTTATCTCGTGCGGGAACACGTATAAAGCCCACAAGGTCGTATTAGAAGACCTCAATGATTCAGTCAATTATGCACTCGGTTTCCTTAATGGCGGTCAGCTCAAGGCGATGTACTTCCAAGAGGACAGTTCCGAGGCGGTCATTAACGAGTTTATGGACGCACTTAACCGCGGCTATAACAACGAGATTAAGGAGCGTAGCGAGATAGCCGCAGCCGGCTATAACATCGGTTCTTCCATTAAAGCCAGTGAGAAGAGCGGTCTTGCGGACAATAAAGCTTGGGCGCTTAACGAAAAGATTTTCTTCCAAGCCCTCGTCAACGGTATGCACGGTGACACCACAGGTCTAAAAGTAGATGAAGCACGCGCTTATTTCATGAACGCTTATCAGCAAAGCGCACAGGCTTCCGAGACCGAAGCCGCCGGTGTTATCAAGAAGAGCAAATGCCCCAAGGCTGTTGCTACTGTAGCGCTCAACTCCGAGAACGACAGTTTGAACTATGCCTTCGGTCTCTTGAACGGTGATCAAGTACGGCAATATCTCCTGCGCAACGACTCGACAGGCGAGCAAGAAGAGGAGTTTATCGCCGCTATCAACGAGGGATTGCATAGTCATGTCATCAACCCGCAACTCGTAAACATGGGTGAGCAAATCGGTAAATCCATCCGCGAGCAAGAGCCTCAAGGTCTGCTTGGAGAAGCATCCTTAATGACCGACTTTGCACTTATCTCTCAGGGGTTTGTCAATGGTATTTATGGGTTCGCCGAGCCGTTTGACATGCAGAGTGCCAATAGCTATATCACCGAGACGATGAACCATATCCGCTATGGCAATGTCAAGGAGCAAGGCGAGCAATTCCTCGCAGAGAATGCGCTCCGTGACGGCGTAACAGTCACAGAGTCCGGTCTCCAATATGAGGTTATCAAGATGGGTAAAGGTCCCAAGCCTACGGCAGATGCCAAGGTTAAAGTACATTACCATGGTACGCTGATTGACGGAACGGTCTTTGACAGTTCGGTTGACCGCGGCGAGCCCATTACCTTTGGTTTGAACCAAGTTATAAAGGGTTGGACAGAAGGCGTGCAACTGATGCCGGTAGGCTCCAAGTTCAGGTTCTATATCCCTCAAGAGTTAGGCTACGGCGCCCAATCAGCCGGTAAAATTCCGCCCTACTCGACCCTTATCTTCGATGTAGAGCTTCTCGGAATCGAATAAGTTCCTGATAGTCAGCCGACAAGGATAACCATGGGAATTATTGCGAAGCAAGGCATAAAAGGCACTATCGTGACGTATATAGGCGTCGCGATAGGCTTTGTAACGACCTTCTTCGTGATAACCCGTTTTTTGACGGCAGAAGAGATAGGTTTGGCGCGCGTCCTTATCGACGCCGCCACTCTTTTTATCGGTTTGGCGCAGCTCGGCACCTCATCGAGCATTATCCGTTTCTTCCCCTATTTCAAGAGCGATGAGTCGGATAAGGTCTTGCCTCGTCATCATGGTTTCTTCGCGTGGACAGTCTATGTTTCGCTCTTTGGATTTGCGCTTATGGCGCTTATCTATTGGGCGTTAGCGACGCCTCTGCAAGCCTGGTTCGGGGAGAAAAGTCCTCTTTTCAATGAATACTACTACGCGGTACTGCCTATTGCCTTCTTCATGCTGTACCAGACGATTTTTGAGACCAATGCCTCTGTTCTCCGGCATATCGTTGTGCCACGTACCGTCCGCGAGATTGGCATACGAATAGGTATGTTACTGACCTATACGCTCTATGCGTTTCATGTCCTATCGATGGACGGTTATGTGCTCGGAATCTGTCTGACCTACGCTATAGCAGCGCTTATCAACTGCTGCTATGTTGCCTCGTTAGGGGGTATCGGTATTCGTGCCGACATGGCTTTTCTACGCGCGAATAAGCCTCTTGTCAATGAGTACATGCTCTATACCGGGTTTCTCATCATCAGTGCCCTGACGGGCGTATTAGGACCGGTGGTCAGTTCGTTCTTCATTACTGCCAAAATGGGGCTAAGTTATACCGGTATATACGCCATAGCGACCTATATCGCCGTCATGGTCAGCATACCCTATCGTTCTGTTTTGGCGATAAGCCAACCGGAATTAGCCCAGGCGATAAAACAGCATAATCAAAGCGATGTCACCCGGCTCTTACGACAAGTCAGCAGTAACCTATTGCTGATAGGGGGCATTATCTTCCTCACTATCTGGATGAACATAGACCTTATCTTTGCGCTTCTGCCCAATGGCGAGACCTATGCCGTCGCCAAACATACGGTTTTCATTCTCGGGCTAAGCCAGTGGCTTGTAGCGACTTTCGCCATTTTCGGTCCTGCCATCAGTTATAGCAAGTGGTATGTATTCAACCTCATAAGTTCTTTAGTACTCACCGTCACAGCCATCGTGCTCAATAATCAGCTTATTCCTCTATGGGGTATGGACGGCGGCGCCGCAGCGACGCTGATAAGCAACGGTATTTTCTACGCCATGTTGGCAGTTATCGGCTGCGTCGTTCTCAAGGCACAGCCTTTTGGCAGGGCTCATTTGCTGAGCCTCATACTACTAATCGGTATCGGCGTCCTTGATTTTTTAGTCCAAAAGTATATCAGTCCCCTATGGGTAAGTACGTTTGGGACCATGATAGCTGACTCAATCTTACGGACAAGTATTCTGCTCGGTGGAGGACTACTAATAGCCTATAAACTACATATATCATCGGAGATAGATGCGTTACTTCATTCGCTTCGCCTACCGCGGCACTAACTATCATGGTTCTCAGCGCCAGCCTAACGGCATCAGTGTTCAAGAGGTCTTAGAAAATGCTATGACCCGTATTCTTCGCGCGCCTATTGCGCTCACATTTGCGGGACGAACAGATGCAGGCGTGCATGCCTTAGAGATGTATGCTCATTTTGATTGGAATGGCAACCCCGAAGCACTACTTTCCCCCTCAGACGTTGTCTATCACCTAAACGCTCTCCTTCCATACGATATTGTCATCTATGCTATTTTTCCGGTAAAAGAGAACGCTCATGCCCGTTTTGACGCCCAAGCTCGCCGCTATGAGTACCGTATCACCTGGAAGAAAAATCCTTTCAGTGAAGGTCTGCGGGCACGCGTAGCAGAGGGGTTGGACTTTGAGCTTATGAATACGGCAGCGCAGTACCTCCTCGGGCGTCAGGACTTTGCGTCATTCTCCAAAGTGCATACGGATGTCAAGACCACTATCTGCACCATTACCGCAGCAAACTGGACATACGACCTTGCAGAGAAAGAAGCAACGTTCACCATCGAGGCAGACCGTTTCTTAAGAAACATGGTTCGTGCCGTAGTCGGTACGCTCTACCTCGTAGGGAGGCATAAGATTGCGCCCGCCGATTTGCAAACAATAATCGCCTGCCAAGACCGATGCTCAGCAGGCGATAGCGCTGCCCCCGAAGGGCTTTATCTTGTTCACATTCAATATTAAACCGATTTAGCGATCGTCTTCATGACAGATGACGCATTTCTTAGGTTCGCCGACTTTGAATAAGACGGTGAACTTAACGCCAATCTGCAAGGGGTTTACGCGATTGGGGCGAGCTTCGGATAACAATAGATTGTTAATCACCACGCCGGATGTCATATCGCTTTCGTTAAACAACGTAGGCGTGCTGTAGAGCGGATAAGGAGCCGTGTTCACGGCATTGAGCACACCGTAGTCGGCAAATAAGGCAATTCTATATTGAATTTTCTGTTTCTGTTTATAGCCAAAACCGGTAGCTTTATATCCATCTCCCAAACGGAGACCCAACTCCAGAGACGCCAAAACATTCATATTAAACGCAATCGGCATCTGAGTAGCCACTTGATGGTCTGTAAAGAAAGCATGCTCGTACATATCCCTAAAGTCGCCGATGAACTGCTGATAGGAACCTTCCGAGTTCACGAGCGAAAAGCCGTTCGCTTGCCCAAAGAGGCTCATACTCACTTTAGCACCGACGAGGAAATATACTTTATCAAACTGTCCGCCGAGCATCAAAGGCACATGTAGAGCCACATTGGTATAAGCGTCTTTACGGTCATGGAAATAGTAGGTATAAGTCATCCTGTCCTGCTGCGTATCAAGGCATTCGAAAGAAGTCTGATACGGCACGAGCGAGAAGACGGAATAAGAAGGATTGGCATCCAAACCTGCCGTAAGCAGGAAATGCTTCTTCTGTAGCTCGTAGTGCACACCTACTCCGCCGCCAATACCGAAACTACTATTAGCTTTGACGGCATCAGTCCCGGTTATCCACGAGTGTTCACCTACTTGCCCCGTAAGGGTGATAAAATGGTTCACTGCCGCCCGCGAACCCAAGCTCACGAGTAGCAGCAAGAGCGATAGTATGATTGACTTATAACTCCTCATCGGACACTTCTCTATGTTCAACTTTTACTTCATCTTCAGTTCCCGTCTCGAGAATAGTAATCTCTACACGGCGGTTACGCTGACGACCTTTCTCGGTATCATTGGTGGCAATAGGCATTGTTTCGCCCTTACCGTCCGTCTCCATACGGGCAGGATCAATACCACGGTCTATCATCGCTTGGCGTACAGATGCAGAACGACCTTCAGACAAGATTTGGTTATCTTTATCGGAACCGATCCAGTCAGTGTGACCGGTAATCAAGATACGGACGCCGGGATTCTCGTTCAAGAACTCAAAGAGCTCTTGCAGTGCCGGCTCGGACTTAGGCAAAATATCGGTTTTGTCGGTGGCAAAGAACATATTCTCCAAGATATATGTTCTCTTCTCTATGGGGGTCATCGCCAAGGTCAAGTCAATATCGTCATATCCTTGATGTCCCACGGGGAAGAACTGCTGCTGGTAGTTCTCAGCTTGTACCAACGCCGTATAGTAGTTATTGAAAGGCACTTTACCGGTCACCTTAGCTTGCGATGCCTCATGACGGAGAGACAGGCAGGTTTTATTGGTAGCAGTATCCATGATGGCGATAGTAGCCGTAATGGGTTTTCCGGTCTTGATATCCGTGACATGCAAGGTTACCGTCGGTTCGGGGTACAGCATGATAAAGGTTGTATCTATCTTTTCCTGCAGATTATTGTTAACCTCCGCAATCAAGGTAGCATCAAACGGCTCATACGGCAGATAACCGGGCTGGCTGACAGTAACATGGTAATTACCGGGCACGGCACGATGGAGCACCATAGACTTGGAGTTCGGAGTACGCTTAGTGAGTCGACCGTTCTGGAGCGCAGTAATCTCCACGACAGCCTTAGGCTCGGTCGCCGCGATAGGCATACCAGTTCGAGCATTCATCAAGCGCATTACCAAGTACGGATTCTGCGGTTTCGGTTTCTTAGGTTTGTTCAGTTGCAGCAAAGCGGTGAACTTAGCACCGACGAGGAGACTGTTCACCCTACCATTAGCCCAAGCGGACTGATGCAATGAAGTGGTACTCAAGCCATGGGTCCCAGGCTCATCCAATCGCGTAGCATCAATGGATGCGAAATCGACATTTTTGCCGATATTCATATTGTTCAGGCCATAGTCCAAGAACAAGCTTACCCGCATATGCCAAGGGTGTTTGCTGTCCTCATTATTATCCTGCCAATCTGCCGAGAGATAATCATCCAGTAGCACACCAACCTCCGCCGACAAAGCAGCATCCAAGCCGAAATTGTCCTTACCGGAATATAGTTTTCCGGTCTTGGAGTCGGTGTTATGACCGATGTCATACCAGTGGTCATCATATGCCCAGTTATCAGTGATAGAGGTTGTCAAGGAGCCCTTTTGGGTATAGGATGAAAGCAGAGTATATCCTATTTTAGCACCCGCCATGAAGAAGATATGACCAATCTTCTCTACCGGGAATGTAGCACCAAACAGGATAGGTAAGGTTATCTGCCCGATTACCTCTGTTTGTCGGAGCGGTTCATAAGCATCGGCGCTCTTGCCAAAGATATAGTTATAGGTCTGCCCATAGGAAGGTAAACTCAATTTATATGGTCTATTATAGAGCAGGTTATCTTGCGAGGAGAAGATGCGGAACTCCGGTCCGACGGATAGTTGGAACTTCTTATAGTGGTACTCATAGCCTACACCAATCATACCACCACCGCCGCCGAGGAACTTATGTTGCCCATAATCGCCCATACCATAGGAATTGACAAGTCCGCTATAACCTACTCCACCCCAGAAGGCGATATGATGGATATCGTCCAAGCGAACCGGTCGGTTATTTTGTTTAGCAGCCGGTTTACGGGCGGAGGAACCACTTGCCGAGCGGCTCGGCGTAGCAGAACGAGCGGGTTGAGCCGTTAGGTCGCTACCGAGTACTGACAGCACCAATAGGAGAGATGCTAAAATATAACGTATTAAGCTATTATTCTTCATATTCTTATCCTCCCTCCTTACTTTTTAATCAAATTACGGATTCTCCTGCCGCGGGCATCGTATAAGATCCCGTTGGCACGGATATACAAGGTACCATTATGGATGAATTTATCACCCGGAATCTTATCCAGTTCCACGTCTTCAATAGCAGAAACGCCAATGATATAATCACAACTCATTTCGGTCGTACTATCCTTGTGCATTACCTCAACGGCATAGACATCGCCATAAGGGAAGGATACTCCATCGCCGGCATAGTAATACGACTGCGTTGCGCCCTCAATCGGTTCACCATTACGATACCATTGGAAGGCGATGAACTCGTATCGGGGTTCGCTCTCATCTTGCGGATTACGGCTCTTCACCACGGATAGCACGTTATCCCATCGCTGGAAGATATACGAGAACTCATAATCTATATGCAGCGTTCTGGTACTATCGCAGCCGTATATATTCTTCTCGGTCATCAAGGGGAAATCGCCAGCCTCCGTATAGGTCTCTCCCTCATACTCAATGGATTGCCCTTGACAGAGTATGAGGGAATCCACCTTGGAATTAGGTCCTATTGCGGGAACAGCGAACTCCATATGACGGCTATCAGAGCACCCTTCTTCCATGCTGACAAACAGGTCAATATAGACACTATCGCCGTCATTGGAAGTCAAGATGGGCTCCACATAAGAGGTATCCACCTCTATATTGGTCAAACCGCTCTTGGTGCGAATACGCCATAACTGGTGATTAAGTCCACCCTCTATTCTCGCCGAGTCTTGCTGCCCTGTTCTTGAGTTGGTAAAGAAACCGAAGAGTCCGCTCTCGTTCGTCACGGCAAGAAAGTTTTGACAGTTCTTCGGTGCATGCTTGGCGTTAAAGAGTGCTTTAGGCAGACGAGCCATTGCGGAAGCCTCAAGATAGTACGAGCAGTTCGGATTATTTTTAGACTTCATATGTACCCGATAGGTATTGGAGTCATTAGGGGATACAAACAACGAGCGAGAAGTGGGGTCTTGACCCTCATAGAACGGCTCTAACGGATTATACGGTTTCTCCCACTCGTAGATAAAGCCTTCATCTGCGACCATCTCACGGGGTTTCTCTCCGCAAGTTACGCCGCCCAACTTACCGCTGGCGCAGTCCAGTACAAAATAGGTGTAGCCAAAGTGAGCGGATTGACCACAACCATAGTTGGTCACCTCTATCTTTATAGTCTGACCAACATAAGCCCCCACATTGACACCTAAAGTCGTCCAGTCACGCCAATAGATAGAGGAATAGCCGTCCCCCGCCCCTTTGTGCCATCCGGACGTTAGCGGATTGGCATTTTTGGCATCCATATCCGCATCATCAGTCGGAGCGGTAAACAGCACAGATCCACATCCCTCACCATTGATAACATTGCCATAGGGGTCAGTCAGTTTAAGACGAAGGTGAGATTGCTCCAAATCCGAATGTCCACCGGTCTCGCCCACATAAGCATAACGGAAGAGCACAATACCCATAGAAGTATCCACAGGAATAGTATAGACCACGCGTTGCCAGTGACTGCCCGGGTATTCACCATTAGGACCTTCTTGATAGCCTAAACGGACGGAAGCAAAGGCACCCTCCGGAACCGTACGAAGCTTAGCTGTTTGCCCCGCCCTCACCGTCAGAGGATCAATCTCATTAGGTACAAAGTGCAACGTGTGAGTCGAGTTAATCGACCGGTAGCCATTATCGACATACCCGTTGTTGGTTGAAGTAATAGTTTCTGAAGTAGAGGAACTTGACCAACTACCTTCTCCATAAGAGCATTGCACCCCTTGCGCATCAAAGTTCAAGTAATCAATGCAGTGAGACGACGGATCGTAAATAAGTTTGTTGCGCACATACGCCCACGCGCTATTGGTCTCACAATCGGCAGTGCGAACCATAAAGCTATACACGCCATTGACCATATTGGATATGGGCACCAAACAAGTATCTATCTCCCCATTGGGATTGGCATACACTGTATCCAGCTGAACCAACAGGGTATCTCCGTTAAAATAACGCACCTGATAAGCTCCCGCATTACCTTCCCAAGTCAGGCGAGCATAGCCGCTGATAAGTTCCAAAGCAAGGTTCTTAACGGAGTAATTGCATGCCGTAGGGTCCGTCTGTTTCTTGACGACCTCGATATTATCTACCGCGGCACCGATAGCAGCGGAAGCACCTTGGCTACGGAAGGTGATGACCAATATAAAAGTCTCTGTCGTTCCTTCGGCGATATTCACACGTTTGTCAGCACTATAGTGCGTCCAGGAACCGGGTTTCAAGTCCGTGAGACCGGCAATATTATTATCCCTGATAATTGAGGAATAGGATGTTCCCGTACTTGTCCTTATCTGCAGATTAGTCAGCGTATCGGCCTGAATCAATGCTACCGACACAAGTTCTTTAGGACTCAATGCGTCCAAGGAAATGGTATAAGTACCATTATCAAGGCTCAGCTTATGGTAAACACTGACGCAGTATCCACCTGTTTTAGCCCACGCTTCTGTATTGATACCCAACGTATCAATAACAGTATTAGACGTGTACATACCAAATCGGCCGCTGCAACGTAACGAAGTACCTACAGCCCATGTCTCGCGCACGATACTCTTACCCGACCAAGTCTTCCAGTCATATGCAGCATCAGGACTCTCAAAATCAAAGAAATAATTCGCTGCATGCACGGGTTGCACAGCTACCGGGACTGCCGCTACGGCAGCAATCACTACAAGCAAAATATGTAGTATTTTCTTCATAAGCATATATCTTTAAAGCTTAAAAACGCAAATTTGGCTGCAAATTTACAACTTTTTTTTCACTTATGCAAGAAAAATATGCATTTTGCAAGATAAAAGTTACATTTTTCTGCAATTTTGGTGACATTTTGCACAAACGATGTACAAAAAAAGAGGAGCGCAACGATCTGCGCCCCTCTTTTGGAGTATCAATCGGAGGTTAGTCCTCTTTGCGAACAATTACACGCTTACCTTGGGCATCATAGATGATGTCATTGGCGCGGATGTAGAGGATTCCGTTGTGCATGAATTTCTCAGCAGCCTTAATTTCCTCATTGGAGAGAACCTCCTCAAGGTCAGTGCTAACGGTGAGCGTCAGTGTTACTACGGAGTCACAACCATATTGGTCAACGAAGGTCTCTACATAAACACCTTCTTCGGTATAGGTGTTATTGCCAAAGACATAGGCCTCACCTTGTACAATCGTAGCCGATACAGAAACTGCTTCCGGCTCATGCTCAACCAGCGTCAGTGTGATGATCGAGTCACAATTAGCGGCGTTGGTCAATACAAGGGTATAAACACCTGCGCTATCAAGGTCAACGAAGTCATTGTCATTATAAACGCTACCGGAGCAGAATACACCTTGACGAGCTTCATTGGTCTTCTCAAGTACCGTTAAGTTCAGCGTTACGGTAGAGTCGCAACCAAGTATATTGGTCAGCTCGGCTACGTAAGCGTCGCTTTCTTTACGATATGCACCGTTGAAGAAGATGGAGTCGCCCTCGCAGATGGTTTCATTGAGAGTTACTTGAGCCGGCAATACGGTCAGCGTCAAGGTCACAATGGAATCACATCCGCACTCTACAGAGGTGAAGGTCTCTTGGTATTCACCCGAGGTAGAGAGTGTTTGGGTACCGAACTGATAGGTATCACCTTCGCAGATGGTTGCCGCAGCCATGTAATTGGTCTCAGGCACATACAGCGTCAGGTAAACAATAGAGTCACAACCGGCTACATTCGTCAAGTAAAGTTCATACCTAATGTTAGAACGAACATTATTGATATTGAAGCCGTTCTTATAGTATCCCGAGCCGGCGCATGCCGTATCGTTCAACTCCGTGATGGACGACTCTACCACGGTGAGTTCCAGTACACGAGCCGTATCTACGGCAGTCTCGTTTTCGCTCTCTTCAATACGTACCAATCGGTTGAGACCGGCATGCATATCTTCTTGAGCAAGTGTGAAGCCGTAACCCTCATAATCCTGCGTTGAGCAAGTGATGTCGGTATAAGGCTCTGCATATGCCAATTTCGATACACGGATATCATCAATATAGGATGAACTACCATATTCAGAGATACCTTCGAAAAGTACATAGAAATTACCCTCCGGTTTTACGGTAACGTGATATTCATACCAGCCCGAGCTTGTAACCGGCTCAACCTTAATGCCAGTGGCAGCAACACCACCGCAGCGAGTAACATGCATCAATGCTGTGGCATCTGCTATGCTATCTTTGCTATTGACATAAAGTTTAACACCCTCGTTTTGCTTACTTGCACCCGCATCACGATACATCCAGAAGGAGATGCGTATAGAGTCTTCCGAAGCGTTAAACTCAGGAGAAGCCAATATGGTATGCGTACCGTTCTTGGCATCGCGCAACTGAGCTGAAGCATTACCGGTATGGATAGAATAGGAAGAAGAAGTAGTAGTTGTATAGACTATCCAACCTTCATCTCCATAATTATTACCACTACCACTACCAACCTGCGTCTGATATACAGTCCAGCAAGCTAAGCCACCGTCAGCCTCCTCGAAACTTGTCTTGTAGGGCAAGTTGATAGAACTGCACTCTGTGCGGAATATCAAGGTGTCGGACCACGGCGTAGCCTCTTCCTCTGCAAGGATAGAACGTACTACCGCTTTATACTCTGTATTGGGCGTCAAATCGCGCAGTACGATAGCATTGGTCTCGGAGATATAGACTGTTTCGCCGATCTTCACTTCATTCGATACAACGCCATCACATTGTGTCCAAGTAATAGCCGCGGTATCCGTACTTACTTCGACGAGTGTCAAGTCTGTCGGAGCCCATTTAGAGGTAGAGATAAAGTTGATGTTCCATACCTGTGCAGCATCAAGACCCGAGGCTGTAGAACTATCCTTATAATATCTCCATACAATCGTATGTGTACCTTCAGCCAGCGAGAGTACATATCTGCCGGACATTCCGGTTGTACCACCGACTTTACCAAAGACAGCATCGTAACCACTCGAATTAGTTGCATTAGGAACTGCATCGACATAGATAACCAAGTTATCATAGATAGGTGTACCTGAGGCGGCAGATTCAGATTGTACATAGTATTCGAAGCTGAGGGTTCCCTTCTCTCCTTCACCGACTACAAAAGTACCCTTAAGGTCGGAATACGAAGAGTTAACGTCACTATTCGTTGATTGTAACTTAGTAATTCCGCCATCCTCAATCATATCCCACGGATAATCACCATCGGAGGTGAGAGAGCCACCGGCAACTACTGCAGAGTAATCCACGAACTTATAGGTCAGCGGACCAATCCAGGCACTATTACCATCTTCGCCGCAGTTAGTGCGAACATAGATATCATAGGATGCGCCATTAACCAATGCAGTCTCAAGAGTTACATTAAAGATTTTATCTTCTCCTGTAACAGCAAGCGTCTCATCAAGGGTTGCATCTTTAGCTACTACTACGGCATCCCAAGCGTTGTGGTCAACATCCGCATCGGTAATAGCGAGTTGAATGGTAGAGCCTTCCGCAGATACTACCGACACACCATCAGGCATATCACAAGCAGGTACTTCCTCAATAACGATATTGTCCAAATAGAAACTATAATCATTAGTGAAAATCCGCTTGAATACCAAGCATAGTTCCATATCTTCTTCCGGCGTAAAGACATATTTATGCGAATAGGCTCCTGAAGGTATCAAACCATTATACTTGATATTACACATCTGTCGGATACTATCACCCAATGCACTATTGGCCAGATAGATATGTGTCTCGTCGCTATAAGAAGAAGATAACGTATGCTCTGTATCAAACATTATACGATATTTAACACCGGCTTGCATATTAAACATCGGAGTCGCCAGCAGCACTTGATTGCCTGAAGATTGATAATTAATATAGGCTGCATTGGAACTGATTGACCAAACTGTTGTAGAAGAACCTGCAATATGTGCATTGGTCCAACAAGCGGGGATGGATGATATATCATCAAAGTTCTCGCTGAACGGCAGGTCAACAGATGCACACGGAGTGGTAAAGCGCACAATTGCGGAATACGCCGTGGTGTCGGTCAGGTTGCAGGAACGGATAGCCGCTGTGTAAACGGTCTGTGCACTCAAGCCTTCAATCGTCAAGCTATTCTCAGTCGTAGTCAGAACAGAGTCAAGTCCGTTGGTCTTGAGGTTAATCTGATAACCGGTAGCATCGCCACAAGGTGACCAAGCCAGTGTTACACGCTCACCTGATAATGCAGTTACGTGCAAGTCAGAAGGAGTAAAGAAGGCTTGTTCTGACAAGGTAAAGTTCCATACTTGCGCCATATCGTCACCGTCATCTGTACTGGAGTCTTTATAGAATCTCCAACGAATAGTATGTACACCCTCGGTCAGCGAGATTGAGTACGTACCCGACATACTACTTGGAGTACCGGCTTTACCGGAAGTACCGAATCCAGACAAGTAGTTGGAAGTAGTCGGATTAGCTTCATCAACATAAACGCATAGGTAATCATACAATGTAGAAGAGCCTTCACCACTGGCGTAATAGTCGAAGCTAAAGGTTCCATTCATGCCTTCTTGTACTGTTACCGTAGCGACAATGTCGGATACGGAGGAGCTGACTCCGGCGTTCGTGGATTGTAGTTTAGCGATAGCGCCATCTTGAACCAATGTCCAAGGATAATCGCCTTCAGTACTAATGGCAACACCTGCAGGAGCTATGGATGAATAGTCCACATATTTAGCTTGTACAGGACCGAACCATGGGCTGTTACCATCTTCGTCACCGCAAGCAGCGCGAACATAGACATCCACAATATCACCGCTATTGAGCAGGGAAGCAAACGCATAAGTAGCCAACTTAGCAGGTGCATCTTGGGCATCTTCTTCGTTGAAGGTATTACCCTGCGGAACAGCAATCACTTGCCAAGCAGTATGCGTTGATGCAGTATCGGCAATCTGTACGGTTACTTGACTTGCAGAAATCTCCACGACGGACAAGCCTTGCGGTTTCTCACAAGCAGGAACCTCCTCTATGACGATGTTATCTAAATAGAATCCATAATCATTATCAAAGATACGTTTTACTACCAAACATACTTCCATATCCGTTTCGGGTGTGAAGGTATAAAGGTGAGATACTTCACCGGAAGCTACTCTACCGCCATAGAAGATATTGCAGAACTGATGGATACTATCACCCAATGCACTATTTGCTAAATAGATGTGTGTCTCATCATCATAAGTTGAAGATAATGTATGCTGTGTATCGAACGAGATGCGATAAGCAACACCGGCTTGCAGAGCAACCTTTGGAGTCGCCAATAGGGCTTCATTGCCATACGATTGATAGCTGATATAGGCCCTACCGGAACTAATTGACCAAACGGTAGTAGAAGTCCCTGCCAGATGTTCATTTGTCCAGCATTCGGGTATTGAGTTCAATGTACTGAAATCTTCCGTGAACGGCAGCTCAACTGCGGGACAAAGCGTCTTGAAGGTAGCAGACATCCATGCAGAAGTAACTGTTTCTGAGCATACACGGCGTACATAGACGGTGTATTCCGTTTGAGCATCCAATTCTTCAATCATGAAGGTGCTATTATCCAAGGCATGGATTTCGCCGTCAACACTATTTAAGGCATACTCCCATGCAGTTGCATCCGCGTCATCCACGATAGCAATTTGCAATGAGGCATCAGTAGCAGCTACCAAGTTAAGGGCAGTCGGAGCTTCACAAGCAGGAGCTTCTTCCAAAACAACTTCATCGAGATACATTCGATAAGAGCCCCAATCAGATGTTGCTGTGAAGGAAACCACGATATCGGAGTTAGCCGGTGCTTCAAAACTATAATTATACTTTTCCCAGCTTGAAGATCCAACCTCTGCATTGAGGAATACGAGCGGATAAGTAGTTCCACCATCTAAGGATATCTTAACATCCAAGGTTGCTGCTCCACCATTCTTCATGTAGAAACTCAATTTGAGGTCAGTTACCTCTCCGTTATTGATATGAGGTGTCAACAATGTACTGGTAGTACCATCTGAGGCACTATAGGCATTGAATATAATAGCGTTATCACTGCCGGAATGACCGTCGTGGTAAGAACTATTATATTGCCAACGGTAGGACGCACTGCAAGTATATTGGCTATTATCCCAGCACTCCGGAATATTTCCACTCGTCAGATCTTCAAAACCTTCACTGAATGGCAGTGCACTTAAACCACATGCTGTTGCGAAGCTCAGAGACCTCCACTCGGACTTATTGTCCGCGCTGCATATATTACGTACATAAACCGTATAAGTCGTTTGTGCCTCCAAGCCGGAGATTGTAAACGGATTCTCCGATACGGCAATCGGCTCGTTTTCGGTCGAATTCAGGACATACTCCCATGCCTCACCACCGGTGATAGAGATCGTAGCAGAAGAGACGGTAACATCTGAAGCAGCAAGTGCAGTCGGTCTGTCGCAAGTGGCAGGAACAGCTACTTCAATATTACTGATATGGAGGTCGTTATCGCCATTACTTGTTGTTGATTCGCCATAGAAAGCGATACGAATGGTTTGACCATTATATGCACCTAACGGGATAGTAACTTTCGTTCCGGTATTGGGAATAGCATCATAACTATTAGCAGCACCTGCTTCATTACTCCATACCGTTGCATTGGCGAGGTTCCAAGTGGTACCATTCGTAGAGATGATTACCATGAACTTGTCGTCGGCTTGATCGCCGATACTTTCACTAACATCGGTATTGCCATAATCAGTCAATGCCAAATCAAAACTCAGGTATGCATCTTCACCGTTAATCGCGATAGAAGGAGTTACAAGCCATGAAGAGCAACTTGTACCATAAACATTCAATTTCATCTCGCCATTGGCGAACACGGTTGTACCACGGTTCCAACTTCCGGTTGCGGTTACATTGGCGGTTGATACGCCATCTGTAAAGAGCACACTATACTTATTCCAACATGAGTTGAGCGTCGTTGCAGTAAAGTCTTCTTCAAACGGCATGCTCTGCACCTCGCACTCTGTCATGAATGATAAGTTGCTGAACGATACAATTTCGCTACTGTCCGTCTCGGAGCAGATAGCGCGCAAGGAAATATCGCTGAGGGTATAACTCGTTGCCGCAGTCAGATTAGGAATAACATATTCAGGAGTTCCTTCCACCGTCAGGGTATCAGCAACACTCTTTGAGGACAACTTATAGATGAGTTGCCATTGGTTTTCATCACCATTAGCCGTCCAAGAGAGTTTGGCACTTGTAGCACTAACTTCACCCAAAGTCAAGCCGGAAGGCTTAACACAAGAAGGAGCATAATCTATCACTACATCATCAAATGCGGCATACCAAGATGAAGAATTCGGAATAAACTTGATGGCAGGATATAAATATTCCATCGCCGGGAAAATAACCTCTGCATCAGTAAACACAGTAGTCTTGGTTAATTTCTGCACGGCTACAAATGATGCAGTGTCCCGGGCATTCGTCAAATAACCTATCACAAACGTACCGGAAGAGGATGCGCTCTCCATCCTGTATTTCAACGTGAGCATTGTTTTCCGATTGTCGGCATTGATAGTAGGCAACAATGTAAATACCTCATTCGTATTGCTAAAGATCATAGCAACCGTACCGGACGAGGCATAATTATTTTCACTCTTCTTCATCATAGAGTAGTTTCCTCCATCCGCAACAAATGACCAACAATCAGGAGCCATATGTGTACTAACCGTATAGCCTAATGCAGGTGCTGATGTGTAATCGTCAAAGTTCTCACTAAACGGCAGAGCAACCGCAGAGCAAGGCGTCTTAAACGCTACCTCGGCGGACCAATCGCTATAGATTGGATCGTCTTCACCTTCTACAGGGCAGATTGCACGCACTTTGATTTGGTAATCGGAATTGGGCACCAATCCTTCCGGTATGAAAGGCTTGCTAACTACGCCACTAAAGGCCACTGTATCAGCCGAGGTGATGATTGCCTCATGCGAAGCAGCCTCGGATGTCCAATCAATAGACACGTTCTCACCGATAGTCTCAATGGTGATGGCTGTGGGCTTAGCACATTGAGCCGGCAATACAACCTCAACTGCGTCAATGATGACACTGGAGTTAGCCGGTACGGAGATGGCAATATACTGCGCATTGGCATAATCCTCATAACCCTCTTCACTCAAAGCGGCAAAAGAGAAACTATATTCATTCCACTGCTTAGCGGTTGCCAGACCAATGATACCCAAATCAATATAAGTATCAGCAGGGTGATTGATATCCACAATCACACCGATAGCCAAGGTATCAGGCGCATTGGAATAGGCTGCGAGGTTTACATTATAGGATGCCAATGATTCTACATTGAATTTCGGAGAAACCAACATCACGTTGACCGAATCACTCGTCAGCGCCAATGCTTTACTGCTTCCGCCAAAGGCAACGGTTGTACTCTGCACAGTAGCTGCTTCACCAATAGCTTTCCAGCAGAGAATAGAACCGGCGTCCTCAAAGTCTTCTACATAAGGCAATTCCTCAGCCGCGCAAGCGGTACGGAAGGCAAATACCTTGCTATATTCGCTATTCTCAGCATCGCAAATGCCTTGTATATATACATAGTATTGCGTATTGGCTTCCAGTCCGTCAAAGGAAGCAGCGGTGCTTTCAACAGTCTTGACGCTGAGCGCAGCCTCTTCGCTGACGGTCGTAGGCTCTGAAGCAAACAAGAGAGCTTTGTAACTTGCTGCATAGCTGTCTGCCCAACCCAAGTCCACACTATTATCGGTAACGGCAACGACCTTTGCACCATAAGGTTTGGAGCAAAGAGGTGCTTTAATGCTTACATCATCGAGATAGATATACGCGTCACCACTTCCCCAGTTTGATATTGCTTTGAAGCAGATGACGAGTTTATCCGTAGCAGCGGCATCGAAGCTAACGCTCATTTCTTTCCAATCACTTTGACCGGTTAGACCGGAGAGCAAAGCCTCCTCTTCCATCGTCACACCGCCATCACGCGATACATAGACGCTAAAGTCACCACCGGTAGGATTCATGTATCGGAAGGTCAATTCAACCGCCCTATCCGTCGGTACGGTAAAGATGGGCGATTTCAGTACGCCATATTGACCTTTTGATGCACTATATGAATTGAAGCGCAGACAACTATTGGTGCTATAGTAATTCCAGTTGTAGGCAGCATCTGTTACTGTTGTTTCGCTATTGTCCCAGCAAGCAGGAACTCCGCTTGCGATATAATCAAACGACTCACTCAACGGCAAGGCTTGCGGTCCGCACTTAGTGAGGATATTGAGCGTATTCAATACACGTGCATAGCTGGTATCACCGACTGCGCAAATCGCTTTAACGGAGATATTGGAAATCGTGTAATTGGTACTTGCTTCCAAAGCGGATATGGTATATTCAGGCTCATTCTCAACAATGACCGTTTGAGCCGCTTCTTCACCCAGTTGATAAGCGAGTTGCCACTTGGTTTCGTCGCCACCGGCTGTCCATTGCAGCGTAACATAATCATAGGATGCAACTGCGCTGATTGCACCGGGTTTCTCGCAAGTAGGAACAGGTTCTAACACCACATCATCCAGATAGACAGAAGTTTGAACACCTATATACTTTATGGCAACATACTTGCCCGTACCGGTATAGGATGCGAAATTAACCGTATAGGATGCATAGGAAGAAGTCAGTGTAATCGTATCTACTACCGTAAAGGATGTTGTATCAGCGATATCGTCCAAAACACCTATGGCGAGTTGAGACGCATAAGAAGACGACTCACGAGCCATGAAAATAAGCCGATAATCCGACACATTGCCATTGATTTGCGGCAGCGCCACAACACCACTAAATGGCGAACCGTAACTGTAAGAAGATGGTGCAGAGCCATAAACATAGAGGCATTTAGTACCGGAGTTGGCATAGGAACTATAGTCATATACATAAGGATACGACGTCGAAGTAGAATATACCTTTGTCCAGCACTCCGGCATGTTCCCTGAACTGCTTGTTTCATCTTCAAAGTCCGTCTCATAGGTAGTTACAGCCATACACGGAGTCTTGAAACTGATATTGCTGAAACTTGCCACTGCACTACTATCCGTAGTAGAGCAAACTGCACATAGACTCAAGTTAGACAAGGTGTAGGAAGTCGCAGGGGTAAGTCCTTCAATTATATATTCGGGTGTTCCGTTTACCGGTACCGTTACAGCATCATTGGTACCCAATTTATAGGTCAACTCCCAAGCACTTTCACTACCACCGGCGGTCCATGCCAATGTAGCACTCTCGGCATCAAAAGAAGCCAAGTGCAAATCGGTCGGTTTCAGGCAAGTAGGAGTAGCACTAACCTCAATATCATCTAAATAGGAGCTGCTTCCATACTCAGAGATACCTTCAAAGATAACATATACATCTCCGGCAATAGGCAATACTTTTTCGTATTGATACCATCCGGAAGTCGTAATCGGAGCAACCTTGAGTGCATCGGCTGGGACTCCACCACAACGGGTGACATGCATCAGCGCCGTGGCACCATTGAGATTAGGTTGGTTATTCACCCATACCTTAACACCTTCGTCAGCTTTAGTTGTACCCGTTGTACGATACATCCAGAAAGACAATGTCAAGCCGCCTTCCACTTCAGTAGCGAAATGCGGGGAAACTAAAATAGTATGCGTACCATCCTTTGTATCCTGTAATTGTAAGCTCTTCGAACCGGAGTGAGCATTGTAGGAATAGGTATTTAGTTTCCAGCAGTTATCTGCATAATCCGTTCCGCTTCCGGAGCCGGCTACTGTTTGTGTTTGAGACCAGCAATCCGGAATAGCACTTACATCTTCAAAGCTCTCACTAAACGGAATATCCGTCACTCCGCAAAGGGTTTTGAAGTTTTCCACTTCGGTCTGGTTGCTGCTTTCGCTGCCGCAATTGGCCTGTACGCGTACCGTATAAGCGGTATTGGAGGTTAAAGACCCCAAAATGAAAGGATTGCTGTTCGCCGTTACCTGATAGGTTTCTGTTCCGTCGCTGTACTCAACAACCCAAGAAGTTGCTGTACCACGCTCAGTCCAACTCAGTTGAACGGAATTTTCAGTAACCTCACCAATGGTAAGAGCAGACGGAGTAATACATGCCGGTAATAAACCAATTTCCACATCATCTACATAGAAAGAGGAGTTATCACCTTCGGCACTGTAGATTACCCAAAGGAATTCCATGCCACCTTCAATAGCAGCGCGCAATTCAGCCGGCACTACGGCATCAATAAAGGTCCAGGTATTGGCCGTTTTGATTGTACCCTCCAGGAGTATCTCTGCATTAAGCCAGTCCTCTGTGGAGGCAATACCTACACGGTACGTGGCACCCGCAGCACCATAGATATAAGCTGTCAGGTAATACGCGTTAGAACTACTCGACAAAATCGGGGAGTACAAATAACTTGAAGCCACTGAGCCGTCCAATTTAACGGAGTTTCCTGCATCCCCATGATGAATCGAAGAGGAGAAGGCCGGTGCCGTTCCCAAGGACGACCAACATGTAGGTAATTGCGTTGCTGACGCATCGAAGTTCTCACTAATCGGCAGTTGCGATGTAGCGGAACAAGGGGTTGCAAAAGTTAAAATAACCCAAGAGGACGTACCTTGGTTATCGTGTGTCGCGTTTTCACGCATATACACGTAGTAGTACGTTCCTTCCGCCAGAGGCGCAATCAGGAAAGAAGGCTCCTCCAAGTTTTCAACCGTTTGGCTCAGAACAACACCTTCCGTCTCCGTGGTAGCAGTGGGATAAACAGATGACGTCAAGGCAACTGTCGATACACGAATATCGATGTCGTGCCTGTCTAACGACTCTGTTGTTGTCCACTCCCAACCTAAGGTTGCGGAAGTAGGAGTCAACGTAGTTACTTTCACATCTGTCGGAGCAGTTACTGCGGCATAAACACTTGCCGGAATCAACGACAATAGCATCATCGCTACCATTGCGATTACACCGCTCCCAAGATGAGTACTAAAGTAATTTTTAGTAACCATAAGCGTTTAAATTTAAGTTAATAATATGAGTTAGTTGTAAGTTTATATTACGTGTTTAAAGCACTCGCGTACCCAAAACAGTATATTCTTTTTTATCCTTTATTATATATAGGTGTCCGTTACGGATAACTTTCTCCGCTTCCGTCTTTATGCCACCTTCCCCGTTATTGATGACCAAATCTTCCAAATCCGTGACACCATAATAGACCGGGCAGGTCAAGATAGCATAACTCTCGCCTTGGCGCGTCAAAGCCACTTGATAGTAAGCGCCTTCTTCCAACCCTTCGGTCACATGGTAATAGGGACCGGTCTCATACTCCAACGGTTCTCCATTCTTGTACCACTGGAAATCAGAGAATACATAGCCGCCGTTATACGGAGTATCCAGCACGGGAATCACATTATTCCACTTAATCGGCGTGATAGAGGAAGGATAACTAACGGGAATGGAGATATTTTGCTCCAGACCGCCGCAACCGGTCGATACCAGACGCAAGAGTGCTGTATATTTATCCGGGCGAACCCCTTCCGGCATATCGATGATAATCTCCGAGACATCATATACCGTGTCGTTCAAGACATCGGCAAATCCTTGTTGATGAGCGATTGAGTCAAAGATAATCGAATAGACAATCTTCGATGTAGAGGCGGACAAGCCCAGTACGAACTGCTCATCATCGGCGCATATACCGGTCGGCTCCTGCACATCAAAGTTCGTCAAATCCATCACATCCAGATGCACCATCACATTGACGGAGTCGCAATTGCAGTCCGCGTACTTGAATGTCACAGGCCAATCTCCTGCCATACCGAGTGTCACGCCGCCCACTTCCAAGCTTTCACCATAACAGATGGTGTCATAGCGCTCGATTTGGGTCTTTTCCTTCATCGCCAAATCCAGCAGATAAACTACGCTATCGCATCCGTGAACGTTCCGGATTCCTACCCGATAAATACCTGCCGTATCAGCTCTGTGAACATATTTGTCGCTATACGCCTTGCCTTCGCAGAAGAAGGTATCAACGCGTATGGTATCCGTTCTGGGCCAGTTCACATAAGCGTAATCGACTATGTCTATATAATCGCCGTTACACTGCGAGTACTGCAAGCGCACGGTCACCTCATCCACATCTCCGCCATCGTATAGCACAATGGAATCGGCAACGCTCATTTCTATCTCCTCCTGCGGGTGCTCCAGGATATACGCATCTATAGCCGCGGGGGTCGTGAACACGCCTTTATACCATGTCAGCATATAGGTCGGTGTCGAGTAAGGCGTAAAACGCCATGCTTCATTTTTAGCGGACCAGCCCTTCCCCTTATTATCACCGTCCGTAGTGTTCCGTCCGGGAGCGGCTACACCTTCTGTACCATCGGCATTGATGATACCGATAATACCGCGGTTGTCATTCCAGCCCGTAGGAGACAAGTCCCTGTTCTTAACATAGACATCAATCACATTGGTACCCTCGTACATAACTATCATAGAGGAGTTGATGGTGCTGTGGTTGGCAAACATCGGCACTTCATTCCAGCAGATAACCATCTTGCGGCAAGGCCATTCGCCCAACACACCGTACCATATCTGTCCCGTCGTACCCATTGCGGGCGGATAATAATCCTGGAAGACTCCCATGATACAGTTCTTATATATAAAATCGGTATTAGGTATATCGGGTTGGTTTTGCAAGTTCCACTCACAACGGCTGTTGGGTCTGATAGCGGGGTCAAAACTAACCAAACCGTTAGCGCCTACCAACGCCTGGCGATACACACCGTCGAAGAAACATACCGTAAAGGGCAGGTCTATCAATTTGGTATCCCAATAGTCATCCTGCGTAATAGTGGTTATCTTATTGCGGTATTGGGGCGGCAACTGGTTGAGGTCAAAGGGGAAAGGACATTCGGAATAACTGACCTTATCCACTCTATATCCCGCAATGGAACCACCACCGGCAACGACATTCGGCTTAATCGTATAGGTTCCGTCATTATCGCAGGCGGGAACCAAGTATTTCGCGCCGTCAATAATCTCGCTGGCATTCAAGTCCACTTCCGGACATGCTTCCGCCACCGTCGAATAGTCTCCCAAGGACTTGGCGTTGATACACTCCACGAGGATACTTTGCTCGTCACCGCAATTGGTTCTCACCGCAAACGTATACAGACCACTCGCCAAGTCACCATGACTAAAGGTATGGCTATTGCCTGTAACACCGATAACGGAGTCCACTTGTATCGAGCCCTCCAACCAATAGAAGATATCGTATGTCGCTCCATTATTACCACTCCACGACAAGACATCTGCCGTCGCACCTTGCTGCCACTTGAGGTTAGAGACACTCTTCCAGCAATCCGTCGCTGTCTCATGGACTTGCAACTGCACATTATCAATACAGCCGGAGGGGTTATAGGTATTGGTCGTATTATTACGCCATACGAAGACCAACTTGTAATTCTGGCTGCTTGAGGTAGTAACCGTCACACGGGCTTGCGACCACGTAGCAGCTCCGCTCAGGTAGGTCAAGCCATTTATCGTCAGCGGCGTAGCATTGGTCGGAAGAGTACTGGTAGTACGACCGGTCATCGTAGTTGAAGCGGGTACCCAATAGACGAAGATAGCGTCGTTGATACTATCTCCCAAGCACCGCCAGTCAAATGCCAAATCATAGGTCCCCACCGGCAGGCTGAAATGGCGCTCTGCTACCGTAAATACGGCATTGGAACCATCATACTGTGCCGTAGAAGCGTCACTGCCATTGGCGGTAGTATAAATATACAAACCATTGATACCGCTATGTTTCGCCCCTGTCCCTATGGTCCAGTTAGAGGGAAGAGGCGTCGTAGAGAAGCCTCCACGCCTGTTCAAGGTCCAATTAGCGTTCTCTAACACATCCTCAAATCCGCAGAAATAAGGCAAACTCGACACGGGCGTCTGCGCGTATAAACCGACCGCCGCAACAACTATCAATAGCAATGTTTGTAGGTATCTCTTCATCATATTCTACCCTGCTCCCTTTACAAATTGTCATTAAAAAATGAAAAAATCGCACAAAAATATAAATTTTATTTGAATTATGCAAATATTTGTTCAAAAAAAGTGATTTTTTCTATAAATTTGTTCATTTTGCAACATCCACTTTGCAAAATTGTAATTTTTATGCCATATTATCAAAAACACAAAAGCCCCTACTCTAAGAGTAGAGGCTCGGTAGAGCGTTTTCTCGTTCGTCTTACTGATTGAGCAATTCAACGCTTCGGTTGACGAACTTCGCCAAAGCCTCGCCTTTCAGTTGACCGCTTGCCAAAAGGGCTATATCAATGAGTTGATGTAATTTCTCGTCCTCGCCGGCAAGCGTATAGACGGTCTTGATAACGGTCTCTTTCTTGCAATCGCACTCACCGTCTTTCTTCTCGCAGTTGCATTCGCCGTCTTTCTTCTCGCAGTTGCATTCACCGTCTTTCTTCTCGCATGGTTCTTCAACCTGCTCGGAGGTCATCTTATCAATAAGTGCCTGAATCTGCGGGTGGTTGGTGTTGATGACCAGATTATATTGGTCCGGCATCTGCCCATAGAAAGACATTCCCTGTTGATGAGCCGACATTTCTTTCATACGGCGCATAAACTCATTCTGTGTCAGGAAGACAGGCAGTGCATCTTGGGCAGCAGCCTCACAGGTGACATAGTAATTGAGCTTGTCTCCCTGCGGAATAAGTGCTTCAAAAGCTTTGCGGATTCCTTCTTTTTGTTCGTCGGAATAGCTGTCTTTGGCTGCATCCTCTTTCTTGATAAGGTTCTCGATGGTGTCACTGTCCACGCGGACGAAACGGATATTGAGTTTCTTATCGTCGCCTGCCATAGCGGCTTTTTGCTCCAATTGGGACATGGAATGCACATCCAATTCGCCATTCATCAGCAGCACATCATAGCCTTTACCTTTCGCACGCTCAATATAGGTGTAATTGGCATCGGCATCTTGCGTATAAAGAAGCACTAAGTTACCGTCTTTATCGGTCTGGTTTTCTTTGACTTTCGCCTTGTACTCCTCGAAGGTGAAGTACTCGCCGGCGATATTCTTAAACTGGTAGAAACCGATGGCTCTATCGTAGAACTTCTCGTCCGTCAACATACCGAACTGGATAAAGAGTTTGATATCATCCCATTTCTTCAAGAAGTCTTCCTTGTTATCTTTGTACATTTCTGCCAATTTGTCAGCAACTTTCTTGGTGATATGGCTACTGATTTTCTTGACATTATTGTCGCTTTGCAGGTAACTGCGGCTGACATTCAGCGGGATATCGGGACTATCAATCACACCATGCAACAAGGTCAGGTATTCCGGCACGATATTCTCCACCTCATCCGTCACAAAGACTTGGTTGCAATAGAGTTGTATCTTATTGCGATGCACATCCAAGTTGGTCTTTATCTTCGGGAAATAGAGGATACCGGTCAGATGGAACGGGTAATCCACATTGAGGTGAATATGGAAGAGCGGTTCATCCATCTGCATGGGGTATAACTCGTGGTAGAAATTCTTATAATCCTCTTCCGTCAAGTCAGCCGGTTTGCGGGTCCAAGCAGGGTTGGTATCATTGATGATATTCTCTTCTTCCAGTTCTACTTCCTTGCCGTCTTTCCACTCTTTCTTTTTGCCGAAAGCAATCTCTACGGGCAGGAATTTGCAGTACTTACGGAGCAAGCCTTCAATGGTTGCATCCTCAAGGTATTGACTGAATTCGTCATTGATATGCAGCACGATATCCGTTCCGCGCTCGGCTTTGATGGTGTCCTCCATCTCGTACTCCGTCTCGCCGTTACAACTCCAGTGAACGGCTTTCGCGCCCTCTTGATAACTGAGGGAATAAATCTCCACTTTGTCTGCCACCATAAAGGCGCTATAGAAGCCCAAGCCGAAATGGCCGATTATCGCCTCGGTTTTATCTTTGTATTTATTGACGAACTCCTCTGCACCGGAGAAGGCTATTTGGTTGATATACTTATCCACTTCCTCGGCAGTCATGCCTACGCCGTGGTCGCTGACCGTCAGGGTCTTTTTCTTCTTATCAATGGACACCCTTACTCTCAGGTCGCCCAAGTCACCTTTGGCTTCTCCCACGGAGGACAAGGTTTTTAACTTCTGCGTCGCATCAACGGCGTTACTAATCAACTCTCTCAGAAAAATCTCATGGTCTGAGTATAAAAACTTCTTTATCACGGGGAAGATGTTTTCACTCGTTACCCCAATATTTCCTTTTGCCATATCGTATTGTTTTTAATTAGCGTTTTTGTTTTGGGTTGCCGGAATTCCGGACCGGCTTCCGGTTATCTCTACATCAAACCTCGTGCCAAGCCCCTATAAACAAAAAAGGCCTGCCAAATTGGCAGACCCCGTGGATAGTATTATTCCAGTACAATCTTCACTGCATTGGCACATTTTTCGGTACAGGAGGGGTTATTCGGATTCGCCAACAGTTCCCTGCAGATGATTGAGCCGCCATGTTGTTTGGCGAACGTTGCCGCCAGCGCCTGAACGCGTTGGTAGTTATTCAGTTTTCCCGCGCGGTCTCCTTCCGTTGCAGAACCGGAGCGCAGACCCTCAATGAGGAACATTGCGGAGCAACAACCGCACGTTTCGCGCATATTGCCCATCCCTCCGCCGAATGAGGCTGCCAATCTCAGTGCCTGCTCACGCTCAATACCATACAAATCCGCACATGCGGCAAACACCGCTTGCGCACAATTAAACCCTTTCTGATGCAGAGTCCGAGCCTCCTCCGCTCTGCTGTCTATTTCCTGTTTGGTCATAGTTGATTGATTTGCTCTGCAAAATTACAACTTTTTTTTCATATGTGCAAATAATTCTGCATTTTTTTGTGCAACCCTCTCTCCCCGCTGCACAGCCGCCGACACTGCCGTCACGGCAGCGGTATCCTGGTAACCCGCTCTCCCGGAAAATTCACCATTAGCATTTTTTATGTTTATGTCCTTTAGTGTTTGCAACCTCATAGAGGTATATATTTGGATGGTTGTGGGGCTTGGATGCTTGCATTCTAAGGCACACAAACAGCCGAATATAGATAGTCCGCAGGACTGCAAACACTAAAGGGGTTTTTTATGTTTTTGTTATATTTTTTCCACACCTTAACCGACAAAATCTGCGCAAAAATGATTTTTCTTTGCAAATTCTTGCGTAATTCCGAAAAATGCAGTAACTTTGCAGCCGCATAAAAAAAAGAAATATGTCAGAAACTATTGCTGTAATTGTATTTATTATCTTAATGATTCTCCTGTACAAGATTATTGCAGGATATATAGGTCTTCTTATGCTCTTTGGGATAATAGGGGCTGCTGTAGGGGTAATTTTTGGAGACGGAATATGGCATACATGTGCGTATATTGGTGCTGCCATTGGTCTTGTTTTTTTTCTGGTGAAAGATTTTGATAATGTTTGGAGAACAGTTGCAGGGCTTGCGGTAGGAGGTGGCGTCGGATGGCTCATTGGATTACTTTTTGGCAACGGTATGTGGTCCTCTGTTGTTTGTCTTGCATGTGCCATTATAGGAGCTTGCATCGTCAGCCCTGCTGCTTACGAAGCCATGACACGGCAATCGAAGAGATCGTACTCCTCCGAATCCAATCGCCGCTCCTATAACGATTCGGATGAAGAAAAGAGACCATATAATGGACTGATTTGTAATCGATGTGATTATTATAATGACTATGAAATAAAATGTAATCTCTATAACAGACACACCTCCCCAAATGAAAACTCATGCACATCATTTTCCGGGCGGTAATAACGTAACACAACTATCATCAATAACTATTACATCAACAACAATAACGGAAGAGGCAACAGGATAAAACCGCCATCAAACCATACCTTAACCGACAAAATGTGCGCAAAAATGAATTTTATTTGCACATTCGGATTTTTTTTTGTAGTTTTGCAGCCGATTTGTATAAGTTGTCAGTAACTTGACGCAAAATGGCAGACAGCACTTTGATTAAACATATAGGTTCCAACCCCTCAAACATTCTCCCACAACTCCTTATGCTTTTACCGAACAGGGAACACCCTATGCAACGAATTGTTAACCAGATGTTTACCCCCCCCCATACGAATAGGCGGAAGGTAAGCAAAATCAATATATTCGCAGCGTTACAGACGGTGTGCACTAATCGTGCGCGCCGTCTTTTCGTATATCTATAGTTTATTTAGGATAGCGAAGCGGTCCGGAATCCGGAAAACAAAAATCAACAATACAAACAAACTTTAAAACCCGAAGCGCCGATGGGATATAACCGGCAAATGCTTATGAGAAAGATTAAATTACTCATTTTGGCAGTATTATGCTGCATCTTTCAGGTCTCTTATGCCTCAGAAGAATTCATGATGTGCGGATTAACGATTAGTGATGCCATCGCGACTTCTCCTACCGGAATTGTAGCCGCGCTGAACGAAATCTCCGGCGTTACTGCATCCGGTACCATTACTTACGATGTTTCCACCCGGACATTGACCCTTAACAATGCCCGGGTATCATTTACCGGAAGCGCAAGTGTATTGGAATCCAAAAGCACCTATAGCACTCCGGCAGTAACTGTTCAACTTATAGGAGAAAACTCTTTGCACTATAACGGAACAGGTTATTATTGCGCTATTCAACTTAGCCACTATAGTGATCTGACCATAACCGGAAGCGGCTCGTTGACTGCAAAGTCCGATACCTATTTTGCTATTCATACAGCTCATGGTACGCTGCGTATTAATAATACAACTATTGTAGCGGAAAGTGATTATGGTATGGGGAACAATAGTGTAGGTGGAAAAACATATATCAATAACTCCAATGTAACAGTATCTCAGTTGCTACGCCAAGATTATGTTGAAGTAACCAACTGCTATATCATTGCTCCGTCCGGAGCAGTAGTGCGCTCGGGTATGTCTTCCGGTGGATATGGCATTGACAAGAAAGGTGCCAGTGGTAATATCGTCATTTCTACGGAAGAGCCGGTAAATACCTATACCGTTACGTTGGTGCAGCCGGAGCATGGTTCTATTAATGTTACCGAATCCGTTAATTTAAGCGAAGTACCGGAAGGTACATTATTGCATTTCACGGCGACTCCCGATGCCAATTATGAATTAGATACATGGAGCGGATGTGCTCAAGATGGCACCATTACTGTCAATGGGGATGTGACCGTGAGTTGCACTTTCAAACTAAAAGAAATGAATGTAACCTTAGCCACTCCGACAAATGGTTCTGTAACGGTTACTTCCGGCGGAAATACCGTTGACCTCAGCCAACCTGTATTATATGGCACCGACTTAGTCTTTACAGCTACTCCGAATAGTAGCTATAAGTTTGCCCAATATCTGGTTACCCGTGAGGGGGAAAGTGCTGTCAATGAGTACACTAATCCCATGACCCTACAAGTAACCAAGAATACGACTATACAAGTTGTTTTTGTACAAAAACCCAGTTACACTATTACGGTTGACCAACCGGCAAACGGTACTATCGCTCTGCAAGAGACCGGTATAGACCTCACATCAGTGGAAGAAGAAACTATCCTGCACTTCATTGCAACCCCGAATGAGGGCTACGAGTTCGGCGCATGGAGCGGTTGCGAAGCGGATGGCTCACTCACCGTTACCGCTAATGCTACCATTTCTGCTTCTTTCAATAAAAAAGCTTATCACGTAACCTTCGTAGATTTTGATGACCAAGTTCTCAAGGAAGAAGATGTCCTCTTTGAAGAGGCTGCTACTGCTCCTGTTGACCCGGCACGAGAGGGATATACCTTTGCCGGTTGGGACAAGGATTTCAGCAGCATCACCGCAGCAATTACCGTTAAGGCTACTTATACGAAGAACTCTTATCACGTAACCTTCGTAGATTTTGATGACCAAGTTCTCAAGGAGGAGGATGTACTCTTTGAAGAGGCAGCTACTGCTCCTGCTGACCCGACACGCGAGGGATATACCTTTGCCGGTTGGGACAAGGATTTCAGCAGCATCACCGCAGCAATTACCGTTAAGGCTACTTATACCATTAATACCTATATGGTGACAGTTGTGGCCGAAAACGGCTCCGTAACGGCTAAAGATGCGGACAATAATCCTGTGGATTTGAGTCAGGAAATAGAGTATGGCAAAGTAATCTTCCTGACAGCCACTGCAGATGAGGGTTATGTATTCGAAAGTTGGGAAAACTACGATGAAACAACCGGTTTGACCGTAACGGAGAATGTAACTATTACTGCAAACTTTGTTCTTAAACCAACAGGCATAGATAACATCTTCTCCAATGAAAAGGTAAACAAAGTTCTCATTGACGGACAAGTCTACATTATCCGAGGTGATGGCTCTGTATTCAATGCCCAAGGTGCACACGTAAAAATCGCTTATTGACTAAATAATCATTGAAACCGATGGGGCGATGGGATATAACAGCCCCAAAACAACGTATGAAAAAATTATGGATTACATTAGCGGCTTGCCTTTTGATGGTAGGTAATGCGACCGCAGCTTATGTTAATGAGACCATTGCAGAAAAAACACTAATCAACGGACTTTATTACCGCCTCACACACTCCGCCTGGCCGGAGATGGGCATCGCGGATACATACGATGCCATAGTGTTGCCTAAAGCGGAGCAGAGTAGCAACTCCAATTATGTTTCAGGAAGTATTACAATCCCCGGTCAAGTGAATTATGGCGGCCATTCATTTACGGTAAGTACAATCTCAGATAATGCGTTTTATCAATGCACGAACCTCACTTCCATCACGGTTAACAGCTCGTTGATTGCCATTGGGAAATACGCGTTCTATGGTTGTTCAAGTTTGCAAGACGTTACCATCAAAAGTTCGGATATTTCGTTTAACGGTGAATATATTTTCTCTGCATGCGGTGCACTGAAGAATGTCACTTTTACGCAATATAATTCCGTATCAAACTTCTATGTTGCCGATAATGCGACAGCTATTTTCTACGGATGCAGCAATTTGAAGTCTATTGTGTTGCCCGCTGCATGTGAGAAAGTGACCAACTACTTCTTCGGAAATTGCAGCTCGCTCGAATATGTATTTTTCGGGGCGGTAGGTACTACATCTTCTTTGCTCAATTCGATGGAGGCAAACGTCTTCTACCAATGCGGAAATGTACGGGGTATATATATTAACAAGAATGGTGCCGCTCCTTCGATTCAATCCACCACATTCAGCGGTATTCCTTCCTCTGCGCATGTGTATGTGCCCTGTAATTATGTGAGCAATTACAATTCCGGTTATTGGAGCAGCGTCAGCGTTGCCGGCAATTTCCCTTACGCCTTTGAGGTGCTGAATAGCGATGCCGCAAAGGGTTCTATCACGGTAACTAAAGAGCCTGATTGTGATAATACTTCCGCTCAAATAGCCGCTTACCCCTATGCGGGCTATGCTTTTGAGGCGTGGTATGATGTGGATAATAATGTGGTGTATTCGTATCAGCCGCAAACTACTATTGCGAATGTCAATCGCGACATGCACCTTTCTGCGCAGTGGGTTAAATCGGACTGCTCCACCAATGGTGTCTTCCCCTATCAGTTGAACCTGAGTGCCAATATGCCGCAGGCAGGCACAACCCAAATACTCAAGGCTCCGGATTGTGATGATGCGTCCGCCCAGATTGCCGCCTATCCCTATGCAGGCTATGCTTTCGAGGCGTGGTACGATATGGATAATAATGTGGTGTATTCGTATCAGCCGCAAACTACTATTGCGAATGTCAATCGCGACATGAATCTGCAAGCCTATTTCGTGGAAGCAGACTGCTCCACCAATGGTGTCTTCCCCTATCAGTTGAACCTGAGTGCCAATATGCCGCAGGCAGGCACAACCCAAATATTCAAGGCTCCGGATTGTGATGACGCGTCCGCCCGGATTGCCGCCTATCCCTATGCAGGCTATGCTTTCGAGGCGTGGTACGATGTGGATAATAATCTGGTGTATTCGTATGAACCCATCACTTCTATTGCCAATGTGAACCGCAATATGAATCTGCAAGCCTATTTCGTGGAAGCGGACTGCTCCACTAATGGGACTTTCCCATATAGATTAGATGTAGAGAGTGCAAATGCGCAACAAGGCGCAGTGGCAATCTATAAGATTCCAAGTTGCGATGATTCGTCTGCGCGTATAAGTGCTTCCGGTTTTGCCGGATACACATTTGAAGCATGGGTAGATGTGGATAATGGCAATGTTGTTTATTCATACGAACCTGTCACTAACATAGCGGATGTAAACAGAGATATGCACCTTGTAGCGCATTTTATAGAGGCAAGTTGTGAGAGCAATGGCACCTTCCCATTCTCTTTCAATGCTTTCTCTGACAATAGTGAGTATGGTTCTGTAGAAGTCAGAATACCGACCTGCGACGACAAGTCCGCTCGCGCTTATGCCCGTCCGAACACCGGTTACGAGTTCGTTATCTGGAGTGACGGTACTACCGAAAACCCGCGCAACTGGAGCGAGGTGAACCAAAATGTGAATATCTGCGCGCTCTTCAAAGAAAAAGACCACGGCTGCCAGATTGACGGTGTGCTCGGTTATATGTTCAAGATAGAGCCCAATGACTACAACATGGGAACGACGATGATGACGCGTATCCCGGATTGCTCCGACCCGTCCACTCAGATTGCTGCTATCGCCAAAGAGGGGTATGAGTTTGTCCGTTGGTCCGATGGCGACAAGAATGCTATGCGTACGGTTACCGTCAGCGGCGACATCTATCTGCAGGCACTCTTCCAAGACCCCGCTAATCCGGTTTCCGGTATTGAGGAGGTAATGACCCGTAATTCGGATACCGACACTCAAAAACTAATCATTGACGGTGCACTCTATATTCTTTATGACGGGCGACTCTTTGATGCCCGCGGTGCAAGAGTCAAATAAATCATAGTATTACTGCTATTCTCCCCAGAGGCGGAGCACTTACATAGTGCTTCGTCTCTTTTTTTGTGCTCTCTTGCCAACAAAATCCACCAAACATGGCGGATGCCTAAGGCGAGAGAACCGCCACTGTCGCGTCGGCAGCGACTTTTGACTAAGACGCTGCACAGCCCCTGCGGCTACTGCCCCCCTTGCTCCGCAGCGTCGCCGACACTGCCGTCACGGCAGCTGCTTTCGACTTTCGACTTTCGACTTTCGACTAAAATCTGCGCAAAAATGATTTTTCTTTACAAATTCTTGCGTAATTCCGAAAAATGCAGTAACTTTGCAGCCGCATAAAAAAAAGAAATATGTCAGAAACCATTGCTGTTACACTAACAGACACACCTCCCCGACTGAAAACGCATGCACATCATTTTCCGGTCGGTAATAACATAACTTAACCTCCGTCATATATTGAACTTGCTAAACGCTATGATAGATCGCTCCATTGATATGATTTTTGCGCCGTCAGGACTGCCTGTTCCTTCCGAGGAAGAGGTGCGTTTTGAGGCGCATGAGATACTGCTACGGAACGGTTGGGGGATGTTGCTCATTGAGCGATTGAGAAA
>DFEE01000024.1 GCA_002368645.1 Bacteroidales bacterium UBA3810 | reverse complement strand
CCTCTGCGTACCCGATGGCGCGCCGGTACATCCCGCGGAGACCCGCTACTACACAGTTGCGGCAGCGATATATGACGCCGGATTACAAAGAGTATGATACGTCTCAAATCCTATTTTATTAGGTGTTTTCTCGATAAAGCGTAGCCCTCCTTTTTTGTACGAACTATTAACAGCCTAAGCGGCACAAAATCAATTGATCATTTCGATTCATCCTATGAATTATTTCTTTACTTCCGAATCCGTTTCCGAAGGGCACCCCGATAAAGTGGCAGACCAAATAAGTGACGCTATCTTAGATGCCTTTCTTAAAGCCGATCCCAACAGCCATGTTGCTTGCGAGACACTCGTCACGACCGGACAAGTCATAATTGCCGGCGAAGTAACCTCCGAAGCGTATATTGATATACAAGGTATCGCCCGCAACACCATTCGCAATATCGGGTACAATAAATCTGACTATCAATTTGATGCCGACAGTTGCGGTATTTTAGTTGCTCTCCATGAGCAATCACCGGACATCGCGATGGGTGTCAACAGGTCTTCCGAAGCCGAGCAAGGCGCCGGTGATCAGGGTATGATGTTCGGTTATGCCACTGACGAGACCGATAACTATATGCCTCTTACGCTGGATCTCGCGCATACACTGATGTATGCCCTTGCACATATCCGCAAGACGACAAACCTTATGCCTTACCTCCGACCGGACGCTAAATCACAGGTCACCATTGAGTATAATGAGCATCGGGAGCCTGTAAGATTAGATACCATTGTTATCTCTACACAACACGATCCGGATGTAACCCAAGAACAGATTCGTAAAGATATTATTCAATATCTATTCCCCGAAGTAGCGCGTCGCGACAAGCGCTATGGCAAACTCTTAGCAGGAGACTTCAAACTGTTGGTCAATCCTACGGGGCAATTTATTTTGGGCGGTCCTGCCGGAGATACCGGTCTCACGGGACGCAAGATTATTGTGGACACCTATGGAGGGCGTGGTGCCCATGGCGGCGGTGCTTTCAGTGGCAAAGACCCATCTAAAGTGGACCGCTCTGCGGCTTATATGGCACGATATATCGCCAAGAATATGGTCGCAGCCGGACTATGCCAAGAAGCTCTGGTGCAACTCAGTTATGCCATCGGCGTAGCTCAACCCGTCTCGGTTTATGTCAATACTTATGGAACAGGCAAAGAGCCTGACGCTGTGCTGGCACAACGGATTAGAGAGAAATTTGATTTGACTCCGGCGGGTATTATTAGAGAGCTCAATCTCAAACAACCCATTTACGAGCCGACAGCACGATACGGACATATGGGACGCCCCAACCAAGTTATTGACGGCATTGAGTATTTCACATGGGAACGAATAAATAAGGACCTCTTCTAAAGGTCCTTATTATTTATGCTTTAGCCGCAAGGGCAAGATAGAAGAGTCTTACTTTGCTTGCTCTATTTCATATTGCACACTCTCCGGCACAATTCCGTTTTCGTCCATGAGGAAAGCAACCTTCATTTCTTGCTCCATCGGACCGACTTTGAAGGTCATATAGGCTATGGCGCCATAGTGCTTACTGTCCTGTTTGCCGGTGAACTCCACCTCGAAATTACCAACCGATACGGGTACTTCATTTACATTGTAAACGAGCGGCTTGGTCAGCTCCATATAGAGATATCCGTCCGTCGGATAGAGGTCACCCACAGCGATAACCATCGGGCGCTCATCACTAATCATAATATGGTATCCCGGCAATGTGTCCACCAGGCTCTCTGCCATCATCCATCCGGTAATAGAATAGGTGTGGGTAGTGATTTCGGGATTGAGAACGCCATTGCTCCCTAATCCGCTAATCAGTTCACGGTAAGTCTCCTCCGAATACTTGTACATTTTACTCGAGCCCAAGCGACCGTCCTCTGTCGTTACTTTGAAGACTAAATGTTCGTCGGAGTTAAATCCGTTATTCGCAATGGTCTGCTTGCCGTTGAGGATATTACCATACACATAGAAATCGGTGAAATCCGGTGTCAAAACCGTATGCGGGGCTTCAAAGAAACCGGTGGCGTGGATTTTCATTGTACCTTTGTGGAGCAAGCCATCTGTGGCGATAATGCCGTCAGCGCCATATTCAACGGTCAGGTCAATGGGCCATGTGCCGTCTTGGGGTGTCCAACTATAAGCGGGGAATGTCTGTTCCGCCAATGTGCGGGCAGGTGCTTTGGTTTGCTGATTTTTCTCCACGTAGATTAGTGCATTGCAGACCTCGTTAAAGGCGCCATTGAATGCTACCGGAGCAGTCACAAATCCATTCACGGTCTGTTTTTCTTCTGTTTGAGTCTCACTCTGAGGCTCTGCTTGGGGCTCCTCTTGAGCCTTTTGGCAGGCACACAGCATTAGTGTCGCTACCGTAAATAAAAGAATCTTTTTCATTGTTTATTAGTTTTGTTCAAAATAAAAGACGACAGGTTGCGGTTTAGCGATAACAATCTTCTTATAGCGGAGGGCTATCCGATACTGTTTATTTTCGTCCAAAGTCTCGGTTATATTCTCCACGAAAGTGCGGAACTCCTCAATTGAGCGGTCAGCTTTCTGATTATTACAGAGTTGGCAACTCGGGATAGTGTTCTGCAAATCGTTATTGCCACCTTTGGAGAGCGGCTGGATATGGTCAACAGTCATATCATCGTACTCTATCTTCCGACCGCAATAGACACAATGACCATCATATTTATTGTAAATATCTCTGCGGTTCATACCATTACCGAATAAAGTGCATGGGCTGCCATTCTTCGCGGTCAGGAATAGCGGGCGCGGAGTCGGAACGGAGGCCTCGAAGCATCCATGCCAAGTTATGAGCAAGTGTACGCATGGTCTGCATACCTTCCGTATCCTGCTTCACCTCCCCGGCTTCGCGACCATAGGCGATATTCCAGTATTGCGAAGTCACCACGGGCATATTCATCATCTGGAGCGGCATTTGGATGCACTGCATTGCCGCAGTAGCTCCTCCGCGGCGGCAGATAGCAAGGGCAGCTGCAGGTTTATTCTGTACTGCTGCGCCATTGCTGAAGAATGCACGCTGCATGATTGCCAACAAGGCACCGTTGGGTTGCCCATAATAGACAGGCGAGGCAAAAACAAAGCCGTCCGCATCGTTGAACTTCGCGGAAATCCGATTGCAGATATCATCGTCAAAGATACACTTCCCGTTATTCAATGCCTTGCAGCGACCGCAAGCAATACAACCACGGACAGGTTTATTCTCAATCCAAACAATTTCCGAATCAATACCTTCGGCTTGTAGCGTTTGAGCAATTTCGGTGAGTGCCGTAAAGGTGTTGCCCGTTTTACGGGGGCTGCCGTTGATGAGAAGAACTTTCATAGACTATTTCAGATTGTTGTTAAAGAAATCAGCAAGTGTATCCCAGGGGATAAGGTGCTTGGACTCGCCCCTACCTTCCGGTTCCGTGAAGCCGCCATCGTAGAGGTCGCAGTGCGAAGCCCCCGGAATAATCAGCAACTCTTTGTTCTCCGGACAGGGATTGGGGGTTACAACTGTTTTGTAGCCGTCAGCTTTGCCGTCCACCATATAGTGGTATGCCGCTTCGCCGAAATACCGGCTGTGGGCTTTTTCTCCGTGCATAATCAGCACTGCCGAGCGTATCTCGTTGATGTAATACAGGAACCGGCTGTTGGCATATGCCTGTGTGCCGATGACGCGCCAGCCGTCGTTAGAGTTGCCGGAACGGACGTGATAACCGCGGGCGGTCTTGTAATAATCATAGTAGTCTTTGACGAACTGGGGTGCGTCTTCTGGGAGCGGGTCAACAACACCACCTGCCATCGCTGCAGGGTCTTTAAGACGCTGCTGTGCGAGTGCCACACGGGCTTCGTGACGCGCCTCTTCGGAGTCTGAGGAGTCGAAATAACCGTTTCCGCTCACGCGGGTCATATCGTACATGGTGGAAACGACCGTTGCCTTGATACGCGGGTCAGCCGCTGCTGCGTTAAGGGCGATTCCACCCCATCCGCAGATGCCGATGATACCGATACGGTCTGCGTCCACGTTCTCCAATTTCGACAAGTAGTCCACCGCTGCCATAAAGTCTTCTGTGTTGATGTCAGGAGAAGCGGTGCGTCTCGGCTCACCCGAACTCTCACCCGTAAAAGAAGGGTCAAAAGCAAGCGCGATGAAACCACGCTCCGCCATCTTCATCGCATAGAGACCGGAAGACTGCTCTTTGGTTGCGCCAAAAGGACCGGAGACGGCAAGCGCAGCATATTTGCTTTCGACTTTTGACTTGTGACTTTCTACTTCCTTCGGCGCGTATAAATCGCCGACGAGCATAATGCCATACTGATTTGAGAATGTTACTTTTTGGTGACTAACTTTTTCGCTGAGCGGGAATACCTTGTCCCAAGACTCATTAACCATTTGACTACTTACCATTTGTTCATTGTGTTTAGAGCATGCTGCGAGTGTCAATGCAGCAATTGCAAAGATACAACATTTTTGTGAAATATGCAAAATAATTTTCATAATTTTATAAATAATTCATTCATTTCGATAGTAATTATGCTTGTGTCGTTCGGCTGAGAGAGGGGATTAACATGAGTGCCCGGTAAAATTCCTCGGGCGAAAGGTCAGAGGCTGCAATAACACGGGTTTTGTAGGTATAGACGGTATTGACGCTATAATCAAGGATATCTGCTATTACCTCATTTTGGGTAATACCGAGTCTGATAAGTGCAAAAATACGCAGTTGCGGGCTGAAAGGCTCATCTTTCTTAGCAATCAGTTGCTCATTAGGGCGAAGCAGGGCATTAAAGTCCTGCACAAAAGTAGGATAGAGGCTAAGAAGCATAGCATCGAGTTGTCGGTCCAAAGTAGCTCGCTGCACATGTGCGTCCACTTGTTTAGGAATTGTCATGAGGGCATTCCATTGGCGATTGACTGCAAATTGTTTGACCTCTTGCTGGTATTTGCGAACATCATTGATATATTGCGAGCGTGAGGTGAGTAATGTGCCCAAGAGTTCTTCTTTGAGTTTGTTGGCCTCTTTAAGGCGCCGGTTCATATCGTCGATAGTCTGTTGGGCAGCACGTATAGCTTTGTTTTGCCGTCGCAAAAGGAGGATACCGATAACACCTATTAAGAGAAGAACGGCAACAATAGTAAGAAGAAGAATGGCTATATTTTGTTGGAGGCGCGATTGTGACAAAAGCCTCTCCTCAATAATAGGCAAGCTCTCAGCGACGCCGACCTGTCTATGGCGCGCATGATAGCGTTGTGCGTCTTGCATGGCAATATGGATATAGCGGTCTGCAAGTTTTGTTTCACCTTCCTCGAAGAGGAGTTCTGCAATATTTCTCATCGCAACTGTTTCATAGGTGAGCGAGCGTATATCACAAATAGCAGCCTCAATATAATAATGTAAAGCAGATTGGTTATCTCCGGTTTTACGATAGAGATAGGCGAGCGTGCTCGCAGTAATCGCCTGATAATGAACAGAAGGTTGTGTCGCCGAAAGTGAATGGAGGCAGCGGACAATTCCCCTTTCATAATTACCTTCCCTGAGGTCAAGTACGGCATGCGCATACCAATATACGGCCGTATCAGTAGGTTGCAGATAGGTTAATAACACGCGATTCAGGCGAATGCCTTCCGCATTATATTGCTTACCCAATTCCCCGCCGACATTGTCAGCCAAATCCCACATGAGTCGTGAGTGAGTAACATAATAGGAAACAGAAAACTTTGGAAGCTCAGTCTCATACCGTTGAAGCCATGTTGTCAAGATATCCGATGCTTCTTTGAACAATCCTCCTGACAAATAAACAAATGCCTGCTCGAGTTCAAGTTCGGGCATTTGTTGCGGAGTGGCTTCCGACTCCATAAATTGGATATAGATAAGTGCTGTATCGTAGTTATAAGACTTATATTCTTCCAATAATTGATGATAGGAATTATAGGCATTTTCCTGCGTTGCCGCAACCCGAATAAGACTATCAATAATGTGTCGTTTATCAGCCTCCAATGACGGGCGTTCAAGCAGGGTTTTATTCAAGCGATTAAGGTCCGCCTTAATACTATCATTCAGCGCATTAACGCATAAAGAAAAACAGATTAGCACCAGTACAATGACATATTTTCTCGCCATAGGATATAAAATTTGTTGCAAAGGTACTAAATATTTTCGGAGTATCAAAATATATGTCTATTTTTTCTTGATTTTTCTTGATTTATTCAATATTTTTTGAATATGTCCACTATTTTTAGTAATTTTGCAGAAAATTTAATGACATGAAAGCATACTTCTCTATTTTCCTATTCGCTGTTTTGTTAATTGGTTGCAGCCGTGATTTATCTGTCAGTTCACCGGATGGTTCTCTTCGTGCAAGTTTCGAGTTGCAGGAGGATGGTGGAATCGGCTATACCATTGAGCGCGACGGCATGACCATTATAGAATCTTCTCCCCTCGGTCTTATGGCAGAGGAAGTGCCGTTGGGAAACGGTTTTCATTTGATAGGTACAAAAAAGAGTCACACAAACTCTGCTTGGGAGACCATATGGGGAGAAGAGCGAATTATTGTTGATAACCATAATCGGATGCTCATTGAGTTGGAGCATGAGAGCGGTGTTAAGATGAACATCGAGTTCAAGGTATTCAACGACGGTTTTGGTTTCCGCTACCTTTTCCCGGAACAGTCCCTAAAGACCCTCACTATTACGGATGAGCTAACTTCATACCGTTTCAGCCAAGCCGCAGAGGCGTGGTCAATTCCTTGGCGGACAGAGTACTATGAGGGGCTATGGAGTAAGCGGATTATACGCGGTGCGAGCGATGAAGAGGTTAGCAGTGCGGACACATTGTGTTCACCTATAACCATTGAGTTTGGCGACGGCACCTATGGTTTTGTGCACGAAGCAGCCTTAACAGACTACCCGGCGCAGAACTTGTACGTGCGCGAAGGTGCGTTGCGTACCTATTTGACACCATGGCGGCAAGAAGATGTGCATCCCGGTCATGAGGTTAAGGCATATATTGAAACACCTTTCAGCACACCGTGGCGAATGGTGGTACTAACTAAGACTTTGCAGGACATGGTTGCTTCGCGTATAATGTTAAATCTCAACGAGCCTTGCAAGATAGAAGACACTTCGTGGATACGCCCGATGAAGTTCATGGGAATCTGGTGGGGCATGCATATAAAGACCATGACCTGGGAGCAAGGTCCCAGACACGGTGCCACGACCGAGAATATGGAGCGGTATATGCGTTTTGCGGCAGAACATGGAATAGATGCTGTTTTAGCCGAAGGCTGGAATAAGGGTTGGGAAGACTGGAAGCATTTTGATTTCACGACCCCATATGACGATTGGGACATTGATTATCTGAGCCGTTTATCCAAGAGTTTAGGTGTAGAGATTGTGGGACATAATGAGACCGGCGGTAATGCAGCAGACTATGAGGCAGAATTAGACTATATCTACCGCTATCACGCGGATCACGGCATACACGCGATTAAGACAGGTTATGTGGCTCCGATTATCCGGACAATGGACGGTCTGCAGTGGAATAAAGGGCAATCGGGCGTTAGACACTACCGCAAGGTGATAGAAAAAGCCGCCAAGTACCACATCATGATAGATAACCACGAGCCGGTGATGCCGACCGGTTTACAACGGACTTATCCGAATCTCGTGACTCAAGAAGGTGTTCGCGGTCAGGAGTGGAATGCCTGGAGCGAAGATGGCGGAAGTCCCTGCGAGCATGTAACGGTGTTGCCCTACACCCGTATCTTGGCAGGTCCGGTGGATTATACGCCGGGGGTCTTTAAGTTCGAGAATCCGGTTATTCCGACCACACGTGTTCACTCGACATTGATGAACCAGTTGGGGTTATTTGTCTGCTTCTACAGTCCCTTGCAGATGGCTTGCGATCTGCCGGAACACTATATGGAACACGCTGATGCATTCAAGTTTATCGAAGATGTTCCCTGCGATTGGGAGAAATCCATCTTGGTAGATGGTGCGATTGGTGATTTCTGCATTTTTGCCCGTCAAGGTCGCGGCACAAGTGATTGGTATATAGGTGGTATCACGGATGAGGAAGCGCGCAAAGCAGTCGTGCCGCTGAATATGTTAGAAAAAGGTAAAACATACACGCTGACACTTTATCGCGATGGAGAAGATGCGGATTGGGAGTCGCGCTCATACGCGTATAAAATAGAAGAGAAAGAAGTGACCAGTGCTGATACCATCCAAGTCGTTATGGCAAAAGGCGGTGGATTTGCCGCTAAACTAATTGAGATTGCTTACTGATGTATACTGTCGGTTTCGATGAGCACCCGATCAGCACCCGATCAGCACCCGATGAGCACCCGATCAGCACCCGATGAGCACCAGATGCAGATACGGCGCAATAAGTAAGAACAATACGATACAATAAATAAGTACTATACAATAATACTATAAATACTATACTAATTAACCTAATTAAAGAATCATGAAACGAAAGATTCTCATTGTACCACTTCTCTTAGTAGGCATGTTGCTAAATGCCCAAGTGGAGACCTTTCACGGGGTGATTACCGACATGAACGGAGAAAGTTTAATCGGTGCTTCGGTTGTAGTACAAGGTACGAGTAACGGAACAGTAACCGATTTTGATGGTAATTACGAAATTAGCTGTGCGGCAGGAACCCTATTGGAGTTCTCCTATATCGGCTATAAGACTCAAGTGTTGCCCGCTGCGCACAACATGCATGTCAGCCTCTTTGAAGACAGCGAAGAGTTGAGTGAAGTAGTTGTCGTGGGATATGGTAGTTTAAGTAAAAAAGAGGTCAGTTCCTCTGTTGTACAAGTGAGTCGTGAAGACTTTAACCAAGGCGCGGTATCAGATGCTATGGGTTTAGTAGCCGGTAAGATAGCCGGTTTGAACGTGAGTAGTGTAGCGGATGCCAATCCTAACTCGATGTCCTCGTTACAGGTTCGTGGCGCAACATCGTTGTACGCTTCCAATGAGCCGTTAGTCGTGATAGACGGTATCGCCGGTGGTGATTTGAGAACCATTGCTTCTCAAGATGTTGAGTCCATCACCGTTCTAAAAGACGCTGCATCAGCCGCCATCTATGGTACCCGCGGTGCAAACGGTGTTATCTTGATTACGACAAAGAAAGGTTCCGGCGAAGAAGGTAAGGTTGTGGTAACCTATGACGGTTACGGGGCAATGAACATCGCTTTGCCACATGCGGAAGTGCTTAGTCCGGAAGAGTTCCGTCGTTCACATAGACGCTCGGATTACGGTGCATCAACGGACTGGTATTCCTTGCTGACCAACAAAGTGGGTTATAGTACCAATCATTATATTTCCATGGACTCAAAGACTAAGACGGGTTATTATGGTGCGAGCATCAGCTATAAACGCGGTAACGGTTTGGATATCAAGTCCGGCAGAGAGGAGTTCGGCGGTCGTTTCTCCATGGAGCAATATGTATTGGATCGCCGGTTACAACTATCGTCCTCATTGACGGCACGAAAGGTACATGAGGAATGGGGCAACGACGGTTTATTGGAACAAGCGCTGACGATGAACCCGACGATTCCTGTCTATAATGCAGACGGCACATACTATCAGCCTAATTCACCGACGGGCGCAAGCAACCCTGTTAACGAGATGAAAAATATCGTCAATAATGGCGACAGATGGTATGTAATGGGCAATGCCGATTTGAAGTGGAATATCCTCCGGTTAGAGGAACATAATTTATCCACCCAAGTCAGCTACGCGATACAATACAATGATTTAAAGTCTCATTACTACGCGCCTTCAACCACAGCCGCGTCCTATTGGGGCGGTTACAAGGGCGAAGCGCATATTGAGTATCAGCGTTATATGACCAACCGCATCGAATGGTTAGGCAACTACCAGATGCAGATTGGGGAGCATGATTTCAAGGCGATGGTCGGTTATTCCTGGGAGCGTTACACGAATGAAGGTAACTACCAGATGAACCGCGATTTCGATTACGACCAACTTTCCTATCACGGTATCAGCAATGGTACCTGGCTTAAAGACGGTAAGGCGCAAATGTGGGCATCCAAGTCCGAAAGTACTTTAGCAGGCGTGTTTGCGCGTGTCAACTATAACTGGCGTAGCATGTTGTTTGTATCCGCCAGTATTCGGTATGAAGGAAGTTCCAAGTTCGGTAAGAACCATAAATGGGGTGCATTCCCGTCCGTGAGTGCGGCATGGGAAATGATGGAGGCGTCCTTTATGAGCCCTGCTAAGAGCGTTGTAAACAGCTTAAAGCCCCGTATATCATACGGTGTGACGGGTCGTAGTGATTTTGCGCCGTATCAATCAGCTCCTTCCTATATCGGTAGCGGAAGTTCCTTTATTGACGGCAAATGGGTGAACGGCTACATGATTGCGTCCAACGCCAATCCGGATTTACGCTGGGAAAGGTCAAGTTCGTTGAATGTGGGTGTGGATTTTGCCTTACTGAGTTCATCGTTAAGGGGTTATGTAGAGTTTTTTGACCGTCGTTCACCCGACTTGCTCTATAACTACAATGCCCCTCAACCGCCCTACATGTACCCGAAGATATTGGTGAATGTCGGAACGACCAAGAATATCGGTGTGGAGGTTTCCATCGATTATGATGTTTTCCGCAACAAGGCAGTTAACTGGACAACAGGCATCAATTATTCCTACGGAACAACACGGTTAGAGAAGATTTCATCGGACTTATACCAAGCACCTTATATTGAGTTATACCAAAAGCCGGGTGTCGGTTCAAACGAGTATTTCTTCCGCGTAGAGGAGAATCAGAAGTTAGGTCAGTTCTATGGTTATCAGTACGCCGGCACATTAGACGGTATGATGTTGGTATATGACAAGAACGGGAATGCCATTCCTGTAGGCGATGCCGACGCTTCGGACAAGCGCTATATCGGTAATGGTATGCCGGAGCATTTCTTGTCCTGGAATAACAGTTTGAGGTGGAAGGCATTTGATTTGAGTCTGCAATTCCGCGGTGCCTTTGCTTTTGAGATATTCAACATGCGTCGTTACGGTATGGGTCTGTCGGGTTCCGGCTCGGATAACGTGCTTAGGAGCGCCTACTTAGAGGACGCAGCGACAACACAAGGCGGTGGTGTAATCAGCAGTTTCTTCTTGGAACGAGGTGATTATTTCAAATTGGACAACATTACCTTAGGATATACTTTTACCCCGAAGGAGCGCAAATTATTAGAGTCCTTACGGGTGAGTCTGACGGCGAAAAATGTCTTTACATTGACCGGTTATAAGGGGAATGATCCCTCTATAGTACCTTCAACGGGTCTGACCCCCGGAGTTGATGTAGCGACAGCTTACCCCAATGCGACTCAACTTTCCTTAGGAGTTACATTAAAGATACACTAATGTTAAACATAAACGGTAAAGGTATAAAGTTATGAAAACCATATTTAGAATAGCAATTATCTTACTATTGCCGATATTTATGACCGGTTGCTTTAATTTGGAGGAGAAGATGTATGATCGCATCAATGCCGCAGATTTCTACCAAAACGAGCGGAGCATCCAGAGTTCCATAGCAGCCATATATGACAAGGCGGCACATAGTTATCACGAGTATTTCTTCTACCTGCAGGAATTCAGTGCCGACCAAGTAGCCTGGCGTAGTTGGAACGGCGGCGGTTGGGGTTACGACGAAGGCGATAAGTTCGTTATTTCCACACAGAGCTGGACGCCGGAAGCAACCATTATCCGTCAAGCTTGGGAGAACGCTTGGATGACCATCGGTATGTGCAATCAACTGCTGGTTGATATCAGTAAACTCAACGCTACTGATTTAGGTATGACGGATGAAAAATTACAGGCATACGTCTCCGAAATCCGCACGTTACGCGCTTGGGCGTACTATAATATATACGAGATATGGGGCGGTGCATTGCCCTTGAACACGGGTGCGTCTTCCGCCGATACCCCTCTTCCTCCTTCGGCTTCAGCAGCCAATGGTTTTGAAGACGGCTGCCGCGTAATCTATAATTTCATCTGTCAAGAGTTAGACGAAAGTTACCCTAATCTGCCCATTGAGACGGGTGACAACGCTACGCGTAACCGCATGAACCAAGGTGTTAACCGCATATTGAAGGCTCGTATGTTACTCAATGCCAATATATTCATCGGCGAAGAACATTTTGAAGAATGTGAGATATTGTGCAAGGAGATTATCGGAGGAACTTATGGCACCTATAGTCTGGCACAAGATTATCGCGATATTTATTCTCTGACCAACACGAGTTGCCCCGAAGTGGTATTCGCCATGCCGGAAGAAGTGGGGCACCTCAACACGGGTTGGATGAGGGACATGCCATTCTTGCCCTACAACTACCAAGAGTACTTCGGCGCCAGTTATGACCAATCGGGTTGGAACTGCGTTATATTGACTCCATCTTGGGACAACTCGGGCAACAAGCGTCCTAATGGCGGCACAAGCAATCCTCGCTCCTTCTTGACCTATTATGGCGATAAGTTAGGTGCTGTATATGAGCGATTTGACGACCGCGACATCCGCAAGCAGAACTATGTTGTTAAAGAAGACGGGAGTTATGAGGGCATGTTCCTAATCGGTGAGATGCGCGCTAATTTCGGCAAAGGCGCTACGATTAAAGCAGACGCTGAGCGTGACGGCGAGCCGCTGGTCTATGTAGATCAAGTGGGTACTTTCCTTAACCGCGGTCGCAACTTGGAAGATGTGATGTCACCTCGCTGGGGTGAGACTAATTCGGGTGTACGTCTCGTGCGTTATCCGATTATGCCGGAGCAAATGGGTCAAGATTTCCAAAACATTGACGAAGTGGAGTTCCGCATGGCTGAAGTCTACTACATGGTAGCCGAGTGCGAGATGCGTAAAGGCAATTCCGGCGTCGCCAAGAACTATGTAGATGAAGTTCGCAAACGTTATTTCACCGACCAATCGGCACTATCTATTCCCGGTCCCGGTTTCACAGCTTTCGATATGGATTGGATGCTCTCGGAGTGGGGCAAAGAATATATCTCGGAAGGCAGACGCCGTCGTACCGATTTAAGGCGTTTTGATAAGTTTACACAAGGTCAGTGGTGGTTCTTCGGACGCGCCATGGAGAATGGTGTACAATTACCTGCCAAGCGCGAAAGTAAGTATGAATGGTTCCCGCTCCCGTCCACGGCTCTGACCGTTAACCCCGGGCTAAAACAAAACCCGAATTATTAAGTTGATGGTGTTTTATTTCCAGGAAACCAGGTGACCAGGATACCGGGAGACCGGGATACCAGGAGACCAAGTCGCCATCATAATGAAAGAAAAAAGAAAAACGATATGAAATCAATTTTGCATAAATTATCCATCGCGGGTGCTATGTTATGCGCATTGTCCCTTTGCACCTTCGTCAGCTGCCAGCGCCAAGAGATTGTTTTCCCTATTGAGGAACATCAGTTTGCAGAGAAAGCCGGTTATATCCTTATTGAGGTCATTGCCCCTAACGAGACCGCAACGGGCAAAGATATTCTGTACATCACCGGTCCTTTTTCAGGCGGTAAGTTATTGGAGTTAACCGCTGCGGAATACATGGACTATAAGTATGGTATTTACTTAGACCCCGCCACTTTTGTGGGCGGCAAGAGTCTTGCAGACGGTTATCAGTTCCGCAGCAAGTTATCGGGTTTAGAGATGTCGTCCCGCACCGACACAGTACATCACTATGAGAATGCCGAAGCCGGCGGACGATTAGATATCTCACTCGTCCACTGGGAGATGTTCTACAACGACCATAACGGTTACGTCGTATATGTAGAGAACAACAGCACCTGGAAAGATATGGCTCTCTACGCATGGAGCAATGACGGTCCTGAGATTTTAGGTTCATGGCCGGGCATTACTGCTACGGGGACAGAGACCATCGACGGGATTGAGTATATCTATTTCGACCTACAGAGTGAGAATACCGGCAAGACCTATAATCTCATCCTCAATGATAATCAAACCGATGGCAACCAAAAGGATGCTATAAGCAATTTCGAGATAACCCGTGATATCTATTTCGACCTAAGCGATGATGCTTGCAAGGAGAAAGGTGTAGCCGCCGGCTATAAGTTGTATGTACTCAATCACACCGGTTGGTTGGGGATGAGCCTCTATGTATGGGGAGACGGAGAATATATGGGCGGTTGGCCAGGCTCCAAGCCTCTCCGTTCTACGGTTGAAGTAGCAGGTAACAATTATCTCGTATATGAGTTTCCGGTGACTGCCAACGGCAAAAACGTCAACCTCATCTTCAATGATGGCAATAATGAGAAAACTAAGCCCGAAAGCATAGCTCTGAAGTTGGATAAGAGTTACTATATACAGGTCGTTGTGGACGGAGGTCCAAAGATTATTGATCCCGAAGGTGAGATTATCAAGCCTGACCTGCCGGAAGGCAATATGGTTATCCGTGCCAACAAACCTGATGCGTGGGAAAACCTCTACATCTACTCCTCCGGTTTTACCAATGACTGGCCGGGTTCGTTGATGGAGAGTGAAGGTGACGGCAACTACCGTTTTGAGTTGCCTCGAGGGGCATCTTTCGTGTTCAACTCCGCACCTATCGGTAACCAAACCTCAACAATTCAAGGAATTAAAGATGATGCTTGTTTCCAAATAGAGAATAATGGTACTTACCAAAAAACAGACTGTGAATAGTATGAAAAATGTTATTCGTCAAACGAAGTATTTTTTCGTTGTGGTTATGGTAGTTTTTTTTGCTGCCTGCCAGCCCAATGAGTTGCCCCAACCGAGTGAGATTGGCAATGCCACGACATATGATGTCGATAACACCGCCGCATCGGGCAAAGGCGACCGTGTCATCTATGAGCTCAACCTCTATAACTTTACGTCAGCCGGTACCTTTACCGCAGCCGAAAGTGAGCTAAATCGCCTTCATACGCTCGGTGTCGATATTGTTTGGCTTATGCCGATTCAGCCCCGCGGCGAGGGCGATGCGTCTATGGGTATCAGTAAGATAGGCTCATTAGGCAGTCCCTACTCCATTCGCGATTATGTATCCGTCAATCCCGACCACGGGACGACAGCGGATATGAAACACTTTGTCGATGCAGCGCATGCTTTAGGCATGGAGGTTTGGATGGACTGGGTGCCTAATCATACTGCGCCGGATAATGTGTGGGTCAACGAGCACCCGGAGTATTATGTGCTTGAGAACGGCAAGCCCAAGACGGTACGCTATCCCAATAACTCTAACCGCTATAACGACGTCTGCCAACTCAATTTCAAAAACCCCGATATGGTCAATGCCATGATTGAGGCTATGTGCTATTGGGTTAGCAATACAGGTATAGACGGCTACCGTGTCGATTTTGTGTCATCGCCCGTTATCGGGAACGATTTCTGGGATCAATGTATCGGTAAGTTACGTCAACTCAAGCCCGATATTGCGCTTATGGGTGAGGCGGATTTCGATACAGATGAGAATAACCACCTCTTTAATGCCGGTGCAGCAGATGGAGGTTTCGACTATGACTACGCATGGGCATTTAATGACAATGTCAAAGGCTTCGGCACCTCCCGCAATGTAGCTACGCTGCTGACCGCCTGCCGCACATTGGTTGATAACCAGCATTATGCTCAGATGGACCGAATGGTATATCTAACCAATCATGATGATGGCGAGTTGGATAACGGCAAAGTCAAGACTCCCCACTACATTCTCGCTTTAGGAGACAACTTAGCCCCGCTGACGGTGTTGGAGTTCACGTTCTACGGTATGCCTCTGCTCTTTAACGGGCAGGAAATAGGTTACCCCACTTTGCCGGATAACTTCAACCGCACGCCGATTGATTGGACGAATCGCAATGCGAAGATTGAGCATACCATCCGCACCTTGGTAGCATTACGGCACAGTTATCCGTGTTTCCACGGCGGTACGGCTGCCGAAAGACCGGTTACCACGTTCTTGCAGACCTCAGCGGCAGAGCAGAACACAACGATTGCCTACACAAAGGAGAAAAACGGTCAGAAAGCATTGGTGGTGCTCAATTTCTCCCGCGCACAGACTGTTACCATCTTCAAGTGCCCGGAAGGCAATGCCACCCTGCTATTGGACAGTCGCACGATTGCTAATGGTCCGACCAAAGCTCCCGCCGTGCTTCGCGGTCAATACCCCGGAACGGTCACTATTGATATGGAAGGAAAAGGATATGCCGTCTTTATGATGGATTAATAAACAATATTAACATTTAAATTTATGTATTATGAAAAAGCTTTACTTTTCGTTAATGCTGTTATTTGGTCTTTTGGCCATTAACATGAATGCCCAATCCACGCGTACAATTTATTTAGATGCTACTCTTTGGGCAGCTGATGACCCTGTCTTCATGGTTCATGTATGGAACACCGGTGATGAAGACGCAGCCGACTACACTTTTGAGGCAGTTACTGATGCCGCAAACATTTATTCTGCCGAAATCCGCGATGACGCAGCCCATGCTATCTTCGTGCGCAAGAATCCTGAAGGTGATATGTCCGTTATCTGGAACGATGCCTGGAATCGTGCGTACACAGATATTCCCGCCGACAAAAACCTCTTTACCGTCACTGCATGGGAAGGCGGTGATGCAGAAAATCCCTGCATTGGTGAGTGGTCTCAGTACGGCGAAGAAACTATTGTGCCGCAGCCAGAGGAAGGCGACAAAGTGATTGTTAAGGTACTGAAACCCGAGACATGGGACGTTATCTATGCCTATGAGTGGGCTGATGGAAAACAAGATGTCAATCTTTTAGGTGCATGGCCCGGTGCACAGTTACAAGACCTCGGTAACGGCTGGTATGGTTTAGCCGTACTGGCAGAGGCTAATCTCATTCTCAATAACGGAGGCAGTGGCGAACAAGCAAATGACTATTACATTACCGCTGCTGTATGTCTTGAGGGTGTTGCCGACAGACAAGATGTAACAGTTTCTACCAATTGCGCCGATGTACCAGATCCCCAAGAAGGTGTTATTCCGGAGCCGCAACCCGTTAATGATGTGGATATCAAAGTACGCAAATTAGACACTTGGAGCACCATGAACATTTGGGCATGGGGCAGTGCAGATGCTACCTTTATGGCTCAGTTTACCGCATGGCCCGGTGTAGCTATGCAAGACCTCGGTGATGGCTGGTATGGTTTCACCGTTAAATCCGATGCTTGGTTCATCGTCAATAACGGCGACGGTTCAGAACAGACACAAGCAGCCCAAGCTACAGAAGAAGGTTGCTATGAGGTTGGCACCGATAAGAACGGAGAAGGACATTATGCCATTAATAGCGCAACATGTCCCAGTGAGGCTTCTGCTATTGAATCAGTCATTGCCGATGATAGCAAGAAAGCTGTTAAACGCATTATGGAGGGTCAAATCGTTCTCATCCGTGACGGTAAGGTTTATAACGCTCTTGGCGTGCAGATGAAATAATTACGAATTAGCAATTACGAATTATGATTAAACGGTTGTGCATTTTACTATGTGTTGTATGCAGTATGTGCGGAGCACATGCTGAGACATACCACTTCTATATTGATGATCAAACAGGCTGGGGAGATCAGTTTGCCCTCTATGTATGGGGAGACGCTGAGTTATACGGCGGTTGGCCCGGTCAAGTCAATCCTCAAGCGACCATCATCAGCGGTGTGTACTACAAAGTATATAGTTACAACGCACAACCAGGCAGTGAGGTGAACTATCATCTTATTGCCAATAACAACGGCAATAGTAGTACGCAACTTGCAGATTTTGATGTCAGTGAGGTGCGCGATTACTATTTCCGCGCTACAACAAGCGGCATGGTGGAGGTGGAGGCTCCTCTCCCCTCCTCCATGACAGCCGGAACGCTCAGGGTTGATTATACGACACCTATCTCTGCCAATAACCGCGTTATCTACGAGCTTAATCTCTACGATTTTACCTCGGCAGGTACGCTTGCTGCCGCAGAAGCACGGTTAGATTACTTGGATAAATTAGGCATTGACATTATCTGGTTAATGCCGATTTATCCTCGTAGTGTAGAGGGCAAGATTGGTTCACTCGGCAGCCCATATGCCGCTCGGGATTTTCGCGCAGTCAATCCTGCTCACGGCTCAATGGCAGATTTGCAGTCCTTTGTCCAAGCAGCTCACCAACGGGGTATGTCTGTATGGTTAGACTGGGTGCCTAACCACACGGGACTTGACCATGTATGGGTCAGTTCCCATCCCGAATACTATGTATGGGAGAACGGTGCTATCGTCCATCCTAATGGGTATGGTGATGTGTATCAGCTTAATTACAACTCCTCCGCCCTTTGTTCGGAGATGACCAATGCTATGCTCTATTGGGTCAATGAGGCGGATATCGACGGTTTTAGATGCGACTATGTCTCGTCTAACGCAATCCCTGTTTCCTATTGGCAGACCGCCATTCCTGCCCTGCAGAACAACAACCACAACAAGCGCGTTGAGATGCTCGGCGAAGCGGATTTCACTGAGGCGGCGCAACGGGGGAGACTATTTCAGGCAGGTTTTGACTTTGACTTTGCTTGGGGGTATGCTGACGGGCTTAAGTCAGTCGGAACCGGTACCTCGGCAGCCAATGCGCGTAATGCCGCACAGAGTTTACTCTCGGTACTTAATAACTCCTATGGCTCAATGAGCCGTATGTCCTATATCACCAACCATGACGATATAGGTAATAACTTTTCGTCGAACTACATGACCCAGTGCGGAACAAATGTCCTGCCGCTAACCGTCATGTACTTTACTTTCTTCGGTATGCCGCTAATCTATAACGGACAAGAGATAGGCTACCGCAATATCCTCAATTATTTCAATCGGAACACCGCTATCTCATCGGTAAGTCCAAATATCGTTACGCAAAACACATTTCGCGCTTTAGTCGCTTTAAAGCATACCCTACCCGCTTTGGCAGACGGCGATGCTACTCATAGAGCATCAACACGGCTTTTGACGACCAATAACGCCTCCGTCATTGCTTTTGAGAAGAGTAAGAACGGCAATTCGGTTGTCGTTGTACTTTCCCTGAGTGACAGAGCTATAGATGTGACGATAACGGGACTCGCCTCAGGCGATTACTACCGTGTATTGGACAGCGAAACAATATCTTCAGGTTTTGCAGCGCCGACATGCTATCTCGCCTCACCGGCGACTATCCACCTCCCAGCCAAGGGATATCATATCTATACCAGCGGGGGAATCGAGAATATCCTAAACCCTAACCAAAATGCCACTGCATTAGAAACACTATCCGGTGCGAGTCAACCTCGCGCGCACAAATATATACAAGACGGGCAACTCTTTATAAAGCGGGAAGGGAAAAACTATACCATTTTAGGCACAAGATGCCACTAATCAAGAATGAGAGTTTTACTTGACTAAAACGTAAAAAAAATATCGGTGATGAGTCAGCGATGTCGGCTGTGTCTTTCGATGAGCACCCGACAGCACCCGATCAGCACCCGATCAGCACCCGATCAGCACCCGATCAGCACCCGATGCGGATACGGCGCACGTATTATTGTTCGCCCGAAAGGCTATTTACGAATCAGAGTCAGGAGTCAACGCCCAAGGGGCTACTACAATGTAATGGTAAAAAGACGAATTACAAAAACATCGGGAAGCTTCTCAGCTTCCCGATGCCATAAACCTAAACCTTAACTATGAAAAATGAAAATTTTTTTTCGGTTGCAAAATTACTACTATTTTGTGACAATTCCAAATTTAATTTACTTTTTAGGCCAAAAAACCGTTTTTGCCCACAAAAACAGTCTTTTTTCGGGTAATTTCGCATAAATATTTGCATAGATTGAAAAAAAGCCGTACCTTTGCACATGAAAAAAACACATATGAAATTCAAACCTATTGTACTTGCAATCCTTTTCGTTATAGGATTGGTCAACGAGAGTTGCCAGACCAATGCCCCAAGTAATGAACAGCCCACTCAATCTACCGATACCATAACAAATATGCAACCGGTAGAGCCGGTTGGTGAGGGGCAAGCAATTGTACTACCTACTTATCCCGGGGGAGCAGCCGCATTGCAGCAGTTTTTAGCTGCTACTATCAGGTACCCCATCATTGCGCAAGAGAATGGTATTGAGGGCGTTGTAGTCGTCCAGTTTGACATTGATGTGGATGGGTCGGTAACGAATGTCGTAGTTGTCCAAAGTAGCGGAGACGTGTCTTTAGACAAAGAGGCGGTACGCGTGATAAGTGCCCTGCCAAAGTGGAATCCCGGAACAGTAGATGGGCAACCCGCCAAGTTTAGATATCAAATACCGATAACCTTTAGGCTATAAAGTTGAAAGCGAATTATTGCTCAATGGTGACGCGCATTGCAGTTCATGGTGAAAAGTAAAAAGTCGAAAGCCGAGAGTCCGCTATTAGCGGGCTTTTGTGTCTAATATGACAAAATATTGCAAAAATATTTGCATATGTCAAAAATAAGTTGTATATTTGCGCGCTCAAACTGCCGTAGCGGCCTACGTGACACAGGTATCGAAAGTCAAAAGTCGAAAGTCGAAAGCAAAAAGTCGAAAGCAAAAAAGTAATAAATAATATAAAAATATGAAGAAGACATTATTGGTAAGTTTAGCAACCATGTTGGTTTTAGGACTTAATGCCCAAGAGGACCAAGTGTTAATGACCATTGACGGCGAGCCCGTCTTTCTGAGCGAATTTGAGTACATCTTCAGCAAGAATGATGTCGGCGCTGCCGTGGCGGCAGACCAGGCGTCTATGCAGTCGACCTCGGAGTCAGCGGGGGCAATAGCCGATGCGTCTAAGCAAGCGGCCGAGCAAAGCAAGCGCAAAAAAGAGTATCTCGAACTCTTCACTAATTTCAAGCTCAAGGTGCACGAGGCAGAAGTTCTCGGTTATGACACCACTGAGAGCTTCCGCAAGGAGTTTGAGCAATACCGCTCGCAAGCTACTCCCAAGTACATGACCGACAGTGCGGCTATTGACAGTTTGATTCGCATGAGTTATGCACATATGGCATTGGACCGCCGTGCGGCACACATCGTTGTGGCATGCAACAAAGACGCGTCCGACAGTCTTCGCGAGGCGCAATTAGCTAAGATTAACAGCATTAAAGCGCAAGCTAATAAGGACAATTTCTTTGAGTTGGCTAAGCAATACAGCGAAGACCCTTCCATCGCACAAAACGGCGGCGAGTTAGGCTGGATTGTGCCGTTCCGCTATGTCTATAGTTTTGAGGAAGCGGTGTATAACACCCCCGTGGGCGAAGTGAGCGAAGTATTCCGCAGCCCCTTCGGCTACCATATTGCCCTCGTTGAAGAGGAGCGGGCTCATAAGGATGTTCGCGCGTCCCATATCATGAAGATGGTGCGCGGCAATGATCCGCAAGTCGATGCGCAAGCAAAAGCCATCATGGACTCTATTTACGACGTGTTAAGCGGTAAAGATGCCAAAGAGGCCTTTGCCCCCATGGCACGCGAAATGAGCGACGACAAAGGTAGTGCCATGAACGGCGGTGACCTCGGTTATTTCGGTAAAGGCATGATGGTGAAGGACTTTGAGGACGTCGCTTTTGAACTCCCCGTGGGCGCAATCAGTAAGCCTTTCCGCTCGACTTATGGCTGGCACATTATTTATAAGGAGGATGAACGTGGTATTCAACCCCTCGACAGCCTCTACAAGACGATTAGTCGCAATGTTCAACGCGATGAGCGTTTTAAGGAGGCAGATAAGTCCTTCGTTCGCAAGACACGCGCGGAGTATAATCTGCCAGCTGAGATGAGCGATGAAGAGGTAAAGGCTTACGCTAATCAACACCTTGAGGAGAAATACCCTGAGTTCAAGAACCTTGTACGTGAATACCACGACGGAATCTTGCTCTTTGATGTCAGTCTGGAAGCCGTTTGGGACAAAGCCGCACAAGATGTAGCCGGTTTGCAAGACTGCTTCAACCGCCACAAGAAAGACTATAAGTGGGACGCAAAACGCTTCAAAGGCTACTACATCCAAGCCGCCGATAAGACCTCTCTGCAAGCTGCTAAGATGATTGTCAGCAACTGCATGAAACGCGAGCCAGACTCCATCCAAAGTTATATAAACCAACGCATCAATCAAGATGGCAAGACACTTGTCAAAATAAAACAAGGTCTATGGGAAAAAGGTCGCAATAAGGCTATTGACGTTCTCGCCTTCAAGGTCAAAGATACAGACTACCAACCGGCTACCGATTATCCGGAAGCAATAGTCATCGGTAAGATGCTCAGTAAGCCGGAGAGCTACGAGGATATGCGTTCGACCGTCACCACGCAATACCAAGATGAGTTAGAGAAAGCTTGGATAGAGGAACTCAAAAAGAAATATCCCGTCGAGTACAAACTCACTGATTTTTAGTCGAAAGCCGGCGTGACGCCGGTGTCGGGCGGCTGTGCAGCGTCTTAATCGAAAGTCGAAAGTTGAAAGTAATTCGTCATGAAACTCCGTAGTCTAATCATAGGCCTTTTAGCGGTTGCGGCAATCAATATCGCAGCCCACTTTGTGGTCTTACGATGGGATATGACGGAGGATAAGCGTTATAGTTTGAGCGAAAGCACAAAACAGATGCTCCATTCTTTAGATGAGCCACTCACCATAACGAGCCTCTTGAGCGGAGACCTCAATAGCGGTTTTCAGCGCTTACAGAAAGCAGAGCAAGAGATAGAACAGGAATTTAAGGTGCACAACGCCCAATGCCGACTGCAAGCGGATGAAGAACTTAGAGCGCGTCTTATTGAGGAAATGCGCTTGCGCCCGACCATCATTCACGAGCGTGAGAAGGACGGCAAGACCGCGCAGACAGAGGTTTATCCCTATGTCGTACTGAGTTATAAAGGTCGCCGTGCGGTACTGACGCTGCTCAGTAATAATCGCTCCCTCAGCGGCGAAGAGAACCTCAATAACTCCATTGCGGGACTCGAATACAGTTTTGCCGAAGGCTTGCACCAACTGCTTCAAGACAGTGTGAGCAAGATAGCCTTCCTCGAAGGGCACGGCGAGTTAGAGGAGCGCTATGTCTGGGATGCCGAGAGTCAGCTCAGCCAATATTTTACAGTAGAGCGTGGAGCTTTAGGCAATGACAGTGCTGCCATGACGGCACTTGACCCGTACAAAGTGGTTATTATTGCCGACCCGCAGGGTGCCTTCTCCGACACGGACAAGTTCATAATAGACCAGTATATTATGCGCGGCGGACGCGTGTTATGGCTCTTGAATGGTGTACAGTTCTCCACCGATGTACTAACGAGTGAAGGTTATACTCCCGCCATCGCCCTTGATTTAAGGTTAAGCGATATGCTTTTCCGCTACGGTGTACGAGTCAACCCTGCCTTAGTGCAAGACCAACAATGTCTGCCCGTTCCGGTGAATGTGTCCTCGGACCCGACTACGCCTAATTATCAGCCGTTACCGTGGTACTATGCTCCGCTACTGCTGACGAGTTACCAGTCTCCTATCACCCGTAACTGCATGCAGGTATCTGCAACCTTCGCTTCGCCCGTCGAAGCCGTGGGAGGCGAGGACGGCATACGGAAGAATATCCTGCTCGCGACCTCGACCGCATCACGCCTTATCGGCGTTCCGGCACAAGTGGATTTATCGGACATCAACCCCGACCTGACGACCTTCAAGTATAGTTACATTCCCGTAGCGATGAGTTTGGAAGGACAGTTTGAGTCTTTCTTCAAACACCGCATTGCACCCCTTCCTGCAGTTAAGCAAGATGTATCCCTGCCCACCAAGCAGGTGGTTATGGGTAGCGGTAGTATTATTCGCAACGAATGGCAACAAAACCAGCCTCTTCCCGCCGGCTACGACCGTTACAGCGGGATGCAGTTCGGCAACAGAGATGTCATTGTCAATGCCGTACTCTGGCTTGCGGATGATGAAGGACTTATGGATTTGAGAAAGAAAGAAGTAACCCTACGCCTCCTTAATGACCAAATAGCTCACAGCTATCGAACAGGCATACAGATTGCCACCATCGGAAGCCCAGTCGCTATTTTAGCACTAATCGCCTTAATCGTAGGTGTTGTACGCAAAAAAAGATATGAATAACAAATTAACTATAATGTTTGGGGTAATGACTTTATTATTGGCACTGCCCCTCAAAGCTCAAGACATTCCCGTCGAGACATTGATGGCGACATACCCTTTGGACACCATTGACGGGAAGATTTTTTACCGTTACCCTGTGGAAAAGAGCATAGGTCTCTATCGTGTGAGCAAGAACTTCGGGGTCAGTCAAGACGAAATCATGAAATACAACCCCTCCGTGGCTCAAACGGGTTTACGCTATGGAGAGACCGTTCTTCTCATCCCCGCAGGCGTAGCCATAGAACCGGCAACACCAAAGCGCAAGGATGCCGTCAAGGCAGCAAATCCGGCAGTTATGAAGCCAGTGATGGAGCCAAAATTCGAGAGTAAAAAAACCGGCGGACTATCTAAACGAACGGATAATATTCTTGAGCTCGGGATTATTGCGGTTGCACGGCAAGATACCATCACTTCTGCAGATACCCTTATGCGTTTAGACTCCATTATTCCCGTTGATCCTACTATTCTTGCCGACACCGTCATGTTTACAGGGCCGAAAGCCCGTAAGATAGCCCTCCTGCTGCCGCTGCATGCCAAAGCGGTGGAGCGCGACGATAACATGGATCGTTTCTTCGAGTATTACACCGGTACCTTGATGGCTCTTAATGATGTTCAGAGCGACTCGAATCGGTATGAGCTCTATGTATATGACACCGAGCGTAGCGTCAATGCTATCAAGAAACTACTTGCTGAAGGAGTATTGCGCGACATGGATGTTATCATGGGTCCGGCTTATCCGGCACAAGTGCTGGCGCTGAGCGATTCTCTCAAGAGTTATAAAGTGCCCGCTATCATCCCGTTTGTGGATCGCGTGGTAGGCTTAGAGACTAATCCGTACCTGCTTCAATTTAACGCTGCAGACACGCTCCGCGCACAACGATTAGCACAATATCTCGCCGAGCGGGGCGATATCAATATCGTGTTGCCGGATGCCAAAGAAGCAGATATTCCCCGCTCTGTACAAGCCATGAGGGAAGCCTTTAAGACATATGATTTACCCACCACCGCGATTTCTATTCACGACATAGTCAACGACTCATTGAGCCGTGCACTGAAAAGTGACAAGGAGAACTACTTGCTCTTCAACACCGAGAAATACACCAACCTCTCCGTCCTACTACCAATGATTCAGCGAGGCATAGCGGGTTATAATGTGACTTTAATCAGTCCCTACAGTTGGCAGAATGAGCATATAGCCATCCCGCAGCTCTTTACATCCTCTTTCAGCGCCGACAACGACAGCCTACTCAATGCCTATGAAGAGAAGTACAAAGCCCTCTACGGTTCTGAGCATGTAAGCACCTACCCGCGATACGATTTATTGGGATATGACATTATGAAGGAGATGGATGCATTTTGGCACGAAGAGGAGTTCCACGGTCTGCAATCCAACATCCACTATGAGCGTATAGACTCTATCGGCGGATACCAGAATACAGGTATTGAAGTAGTTAGAAAAGAATGAAACGATTACGGGTCATAGGTCTCTTGCTACTCGTGGCAGTTGCCGTAGCGGCACAACCACGCCTAAGGCAACCGGAGTTATATTTCGGTGTGCAGGCCGGTGTTAACGCAGCCGCTATGGATTTCTACCCGGCAGTGCCCCTCATGACCCCAATCACCCAAGCGGTAACACTCTCCCCCTTAGGCGGTTTTGTATTCCGCTATAGCGGACAGAAATGCTGCGCAGTGCAGGTCGAACTCAATTACATGCAGCGCGGCTGGGCGGAGAAAGGTACAGAGACCTCCAGCGGCACGGCTGTAGCCTACGCCCGACGGCTGCACTATATAGAGCTGCCGGTCTTAATGCACATCTATTTCGGCAAGAAAGTTGCACGAGGGTTCATTAACCTCGGTCCGCAGATAGGCTACTGCATCGCAGACGATAAAGGCACCGGAACGCGACAGACCGTCAGAGAGCAACAATATGCCGCCATTGACAATCGTTTCGACTGGGGCGTAACAGGCGGATTGGGTATGTCCTTTAGGACAATGAACGCGGGGTCCTACATGGTCGAAGCACGATTCGGGTATAGTTTCGGTACTATTTTCAGTTCCAACCTCACCGATTATTTCCAAAGCAGCCGTCCTATGAATCTCAGTATCCATGTAGGCTGGCTTTGGGAGTTTAAGAAAAAGTAAAAAGATATGAATAAGATTATTGCAATAGCCAATCAAAAAGGTGGTGTAGGCAAAACGACCACCTCCATTAACTTAGCCGCAGCGTTAGCCAAAGAGGGCAAGAAAGTCTTGTTGGTTGATGCCGATCCTCAAGCCAACGCCTCTTCCGGCTTAGGTATAGATATAGCAGCCGTCGATGCCACCATTTACGAGTGTCTCGTAAACAACATTGACCCGCACCAAGCCATTATGGCAACTGATGTGAAGAACCTCAGTCTCATACCGAGCCATATTGATTTGGTCGGTGCCGAAATAGAGATGCTCAATTTGGACAACCGCGAAGAGTTGATGAAACGTGTTTTACGCCCGTTGAGCGAGGAGTACGATTTCATTATTATAGACTGTTCTCCCTCATTGGGGCTTATCACCGTCAATGCGCTAACTGCAGCCGACTCGGTGATTATCCCTGTACAGTGTGAGTTTTTTGCCCTTGAAGGTATCGCCAAGTTGCTGAACACTATCAAGATTATTAAGTCCAAACTCAATCCAGCACTTAAGATTGAGGGCTTCTTGCTGACGATGTACGACTCTCGTTTACGCCTCTCCATGCAGGTATATGAAGAGGTCAAACGGCATTTCGGAGACTTGGTATTCAACTCCGTTATACGGCGCAATGTCCGCCTCTCGGAAGCGCCTTCCCACGGGCTTAGCGTACTCGATTACGAGCCGACCTCTCGTGGTGCTAAAGATTACCGAATGTTAGCTAAAGAATTATTGAGACGATGAAACATTCTACCGGCCTTGGGCGTGGCCTTGACGCCCTATTAGATACGACCCATGTGCAGACAGAGGGCTCCGGTTCTATTAACGAAGTGCCCTTACGCATGATTGTCGCCAATCCCGACCAACCCCGACGCAGTTTTGATGAAGACGCTTTGGCGGAATTAGCGGCATCTATACAGCAACATGGCGTTATCAGTCCTATCACGCTCCGCAAGAACGAAGACGGGACCTATATGATTATCGCCGGCGAAAGGCGTTTTCGTGCAGCGAAAGATGCCGGACTAACCACGATACCTGCCTACATCCGCACGGCGAAAGATGAACAAGTGCACGAGATGGCACTCATCGAAAATATCCAGCGCGAAGATCTGGACGCTATTGAGATTGCCCTCGCTTACCAACGACTGATGGAAGACTACCATCTCACCCAAGCCGAGTTAGCAGAGAAAGTGGGTAAGAAACGCGCCACAGTCGCCAATTACCTGCGTCTCATTCACCTTCCCGCAGAGGTGCAGTTGGGTATCAAAGAGCGCAAAATAGATATGGGTCACGCCCGCGCTCTATTAGCATGTTCAACAGCAGAGCAACAACTCTCCCTCTATGACCGTATTTTGCGCGAAGGGCTTTCGGTCCGCAAGGTGGAAGAACTCTCTCAAACCCATCCCTCGAAAGAGAGTTCCAAAGGTCACGCGCCGAAGAGCGAAGAAATTAAGCGGTTGGAGGCACAGTTAGCACAACACTTGGGCATGAAAGTGGCCATCAGTACCAATTCCGTGAAGATAATTTTCCACTCCCAAGAGGAATTAAAGAACTTAATTGAACATATTCGGTGAGTAACTTGCTGACCATATTAATAGCCGTCTTAGCCGGCGTGACGCCGGAGTTGTCGATGCCTCAGAGCACCGATAGCCAAGACTCCGTGCGTAGCAGCATAGTCTTGCCGGCAGACACAAGCGGTATCATCTATTACCAAGATCTCAACTGGAAGCCCACTCCCTCCCGCGCCGTGTGGTTAGGTATTCTCTTCCCCGGATTAGGGCAAATATACAATCGTTCGTACTGGAAATTACCGATTGTGTATGGCGGGTTGATGGGTTGCGCTTATGCCATTGCGTGGAACAACGGACGCTATCTTGCCTACCGACAAGCCTACATGGATATCAGCGCTGATGCAACCTTATCGACCGATCCGACGCGTTCTTATAATGCCATCTTAAAGGAAGGTTACACCGTCGCGACCATGGGCGGCAAAAGTACCTACACACAGACTCTCCGTGAGAACACCAATATCTACCACCGCTATCGCGACATCGGTATTGTTGTGGCAGTATTGGTCTATGCGCTCTCGGTAGTCGATGCCTTCGTGGATGCACAACTATTTGATTTTGATATATCCCCGGACTTAAGTATGCATGTTGAACCCGGGCTAAACTATGATTTATTCCAAAGCCGCAGTGCCGAGGTAAAATTAGCATTTACATTTTGACGATGACAACATTACTTTATATCCTTTTATTCCAAATCGCCCTCGCCAATCAGACACTATTGAGCGACTCTATACCGTCCGACACGTTGACATTAGACTCTATCCGTTCGGACTCGGTCATGGTAGATTCCGTGATGGTGGAAAATATTCTTTTGCCCACTGACACTTTAGCCTGCGCTACCGGTACAGGCGAAGCACCGCTGCCCGATAGCGTCTATATAGAGAGATTGCAAGCACTGCCCTGCGTGGTGGAATTGCCATATAACGAGGTTGTTCGAGCCTTCATCCTCCGCTATGTCCAACGCGCACCCAAACAGTTAGCTCGTCTGCAACGCAAAGCCGAGTACTATTTTCCGCTTTTTGATGACATATTTGCGCGCTACGACATGCCCTATGAGATTAAGTACCTCGCCGTGATTGAGTCTGCCCTCAATCCGCAAGCACGCTCTAAAATGGGGGCAGCAGGCCTCTGGCAATTTATGCCTTCGACCGGCAAGCTCTATGGTTTGGAGGTGAACTCGTTGATTGACGAACGAATGGATCCCGTTAAGTCCACCGAAGCCGCATGTCGTTACCTCACTTATCTTAAGCAAAGTTTAGGCGACTGGACTTTAGCGCTCGCAGCCTATAACTGCGGCTCCGGGAATGTTCGTAAAGCCATTGCGCGCTCCGGCGGGAAAAAGGACTTCTGGTCCATCTATCCTTTCCTACCCCGTGAGACAAGATCTTATGTGCCGATTTTCATTGCAGCATGTTATGCTATGAATTACGCCGATATGTACGGTATCTGTCCCGCTGCGGAGGAAATGACGGTAGATACCGATACCATCATGACGGCAGAGCGGCTACACCTAACCCAAATAAGTGAGATTTTAGGCATAGAACTCAACGAACTGCGTCGCCTAAATCCCCAATACGCACGAGACATCGTTCCCGGAGGAAAGATCTACGCTCTGTGTATTCCTACCGACTACACAGAAGCTTATATCACACATCACGATACTATCTATGCCCATAAACGGACACAGTTAGTCGAAAATCGCCGCGCGGAGATTGAACTGCTCCAAAAGACTTCCGTCAACGGGGCTTACTCCGTCAATGGTGTAACCTATTATAAGATAAAGAACGGAGATACCCTCTCGGGCATTGCCTCCAAGTTCCGGTGTTCCGTCAAACAACTCAAGACATGGAACGGACTTAAGTCTGACGCTATCCGTGCCGGTCACACCCTTAAGATACTACGCTAATGGCAGATAGTAAAATATATTACTCGATGCGCGAGGTGACCCGAGACTTAGGTCTGCCCGCCAGCACCTTGCGGTATTGGGAAAGCTGTTTTGAGCAACTATCTCCCCGTAAAGACGGGCATGGCAATCGTTATTACTCGTCCGATGATATTGCTACGATTCGCCAAATCCAGTATATCCGGGACGAATTACATATTACCCGCATTGTTGCCATACAAACCGAATTAGCAAAAGGCACCCGGCGCTCCGACATGCGCGAAAGAGTTGCCCATATATTAAATAAGGTCAGAAATGAACTATATGAAATCCGAGCGAACCTATGACTAAGACCATTAAACAAGCAATCATCGCCGGCGCAGGTCCTGCAGGATTAACTGCCGCCATTGAGTTTCAAAAAGGGACTGACATTCAGCCTATCGTGCTTGAGGCCACCGACCAAATCGGCGGTATCTCTCAGACTGTCCAATATCATGGCAACAGAATGGATATCGGCGGTCACCGTTTCTTCTCCAAAAGCGAGAGAGTCATGAAATGGTGGACAGAGCTCATGCCGGTACAGGGCAAAAACAGCAAGGACGATATCCTGTTAGGTCTTAACGACAAGCCGCTTGAGAAGGACGGACCGGACCCCGAAAAGACCGATAAGGTCATCCTTATCCGCCACCGAGTGAGCCGTATTTTCTTCTTGAGGAAGTTCTTCGATTATCCGATATCCATGAAGAAGGAAACCTTCCTCAACATGGGTTTTGTTCGCATGATGCGTGCCGGTTTCGGGTACCTTTGGTCCTGCGTGCATAAGCTGCCGGAGGATAGTCTGGAAAATTTCTATATCAACCGCTTCGGTCGCCCGCTATATGAACTTTTCTTTGAAGGTTATACCGAAAAAGTGTGGGGGGTTCACCCCTCTAAACTCGGTGCTGACTGGGGGAGCCAACGGGTGAAAGGACTATCCGTCCGCGCCGTGCTCAAAGATATGTTCAAGAAAGCCTTTGGCAAAAAGGATGACAAAACGGTTGAGACCTCTCTGATTGAGCAATTCATTTACCCCAAATTAGGTCCCGGTCAATTGTGGGAATTGGCAGCCGAGCAAGTCATTGCCAACGGCGGCAAAGTTCTCAAGCAGCACGAGGTTACCGGTGTGCATGTAGAAGGACATAAAGTCACCTCTGTGACCGTCAAGACCGGCACCGGGCTCCAGACACTACCCTGCGATTATTTTCTCTCCACGATGCCCATCAAAGACCTTATTGCCGCCATTGACGGCATAGAGGTGCCCGATAAGGTGAAAGAGATTGCTGCCACACTGCCGTACCGCGATTTCATAACGGTCGGACTATGCGTCAAGAAACTCAAAATCAGCAATGAAACGCCTATCAAGACTTATCTCAATCGTGTACCTGATACGTGGATATATATTCAGGAGCGGGATGTCAAAATCGGGCGTCTGCAAATCTTTAACAACTGGTCGCCGTACCTCGTCAAAGACTATGAGAACAGCGTCTGGATTGGTCTTGAGTACTTCTGCACCGAGGGCGACGATATGTGGCAGATGGACAAAGAAAGTTTTATCGCCATGGCGATTGACGAATTGGTCAAGATTGATATCATTGACCGCGAGGATGTGCTTGACGCTACGCAAGTCAAAATCAAGAAAGCCTATCCTGCCTATTTCGGCTCGTACTACCAATTGGACGAGGTCAAAGCCTTCCTTGACACCATTGAGAACCTCTATTGCTTAGGGCGAAACGGTCAGCACCGCTACAACAATATGGATCACTCCATGCTGACCGCCATGGAATGTGTCGATGCTATCCAATCAGGTACTACCGACAAACAAGCTATTTGGAATGTTAACACAGAAACAGCATATCATGAAACCAAATCAAATTAAGTACATCATTTATCCGCTATTGATACTGGCGGCGTGGCTTTGGATGTCGATCTACACATTCAACGAGAAGCCGGACCTCAACGGTGATAACTTTTACTATTACATCTACGCGACCTCCTTGTCAGAGGGCAATGGCTATTGCGATTTAAGTGCCCCCGGCGCGCCTCCGACCGCCTCATGGCCTCCGGGCTATGCCCTCATGATGACCCCTTTACGATGGATTACCGATAGTGTAGTGGCGCAAAAATGGCTGAGCGAAATCTTTGTGCTTCTATCGCTTATTCTGCTCTATTTCACATTGATACGATTGGGTGCGCCAATGTCGTTAGCCTTTATTGGTGCCTTTGCCGGAGCGTTTATCCCACGCGTACTGCATTTCTCGACCATGATGATGTCTGAGACGGCGTTCATGTTCACCTCCCTCTGCGTCATTTATTGTTTGGCGCGAATGAGTGAGTCAGAAGACCATTGGCTCGCCGAGCTCAAAAGACCTTGGTTGTACCTCATGATTGCCGCCTTGGTGCTCAATTATCATGTCCGTACGCAAGGCTTAGCGCTTATCGGGGCTGTTGTTTTAGCCCTGCTTATTCGCAAGCGTTGGGGAGCGCTCCTCACCACGATATGCGGCGTTATCGTCGGCTCGCTCCCCTGGATGATTCGCAATCATATCCTCGGTCTGAATGGTAACCGATATGTGGACCAAATGATGATGGCGAACGCTTTTCGCCCCGAGGAGGGGACCATTGGTTTAGGGGAGTTTGTATCCCGCTTTTTTGACCATGTCAGGATGCTGCTATTCAATGCCATACCGAACTCGGTCACCCCATTCTTCAACCTCAACCCCGATGCTCCTGAGTATGCCTTTTGGATTTATCTCGTGGGCGCTATCATGGTCACTCTCATGCTCTATGGTTGTTGGCAGATGGGTAAGCTGCGTTGGGTTATGATAGGTTATTTTGCAGCCTCAGTGGCTCTTATCGCCTCCTTCTCGTCCCCCAGTGGCAATCGCTACTTGACCGGTTTGCTACCTCTGCTGACGATGACACTCATGGTCGGGATATGGGCTGCACTGACTCAACTCATCCGGTTGAAGTGGCAGGATAAATCATTCCCCGCCCTTATATTAGGGCTGCTGATTCTGTTCGCTATACCGGGTCTTAAGGCAGAGCACCAGATGTCGCAGCAGAAATATCCGTTGCAGTACCGTCACTTCTTCCAAGCCGCAAAAGACCTCAAAAAGATAGCTCCCAAAGGAGCTGTAGTTGCTTCACGCAAGCCCCAGATGTTCTGGCTCTACAGCAACTTACCCGGCGTAGTCTATAAGTATAGTTTAGACCCGCAGGAAGTGCTGCAGGATTTGATTGCCAAGAAGGTGGATTATGTTATCTTAGATGCCTTAGGTTATAGCTCGACCTACCGTTACTTACTGCCAACCATCCAGCGATACCCGCAGTATTTCCCAATCATCAAGCACTACGAGGCTACGCACACCTACCTATTACAATTTACTGCCGTGGCGGCAGACCCGGTCGTCTGTGCAGCCGGCGTGACGCTGCGGAGCGAGGGGGCAGCTGCAGAGGCTGCAGTCCCGGCGACGCTACGGAGCAAGGGGGCAGTAGCCGTAAGGTGTGTGGATAAGCAAACAGATTGGAAAGAAGTACGATGAAAGCCCTACTGACCAAATTATTCATCAGCCCGACCACTAATCTGTGGTTGCAACTCCTTCGATATGGATTTGTCGGTGGAGTAGCCTTTGTCGCGGACTATGGTTCGCTATACTTGCTGACCGAAGTAGCTCATTTCCATTACCTCACCTCCGCCGCAGTCGCCTTTGTTATAGGTTTGACAGTGAATTACCTGCTGTCCATATCGTGGGTTTTTAAGAAAGAGCGTGTCACCAAGCCATGGATTGAATTTATGGTTTTTGCTACTATAGGTATTATCGGTTTAGGGCTGAACGAAGGCATTATGTACCTCTTCACGGAGTGCTTACAAGTGCATTATATGGTCTCTAAACTGATTTCAACGGGAGTGGTATTCTTTTGGAATTTCTTCGCCCGCAAATTACTACTATTCACTAAACATAAAGCAATATGATTGATCTCCACCGGGCAGTAGCCCCTTCTATTCTTTCTGCCGATTTTGGGCATTTGGCAGACGAAATCGAGATGTTGAACCGCTCGGAAGCCTCGCTCATTCATTGTGATGTGATGGACGGTGTGTTTGTGCCGAATCTATCGTTTGGTTTCCCTGTGCTGGAAGCCATTAGGCCTATTGCCAAGAAGCCATTGGATGTGCACCTGATGATTACTCATCCCGAGAGATATGTGGAACGATTTTGCGATGCGGGAGCATGGTCGGTCGGTTTTCACTTGGAGGCGGTGGACGACCCTCTTCCCATCTTGGAGCTTATCGAAGCCAAAGGTGTAAGGACGTGCCTTACCATCAATCCGGACATATCCCCCGAGCGGCTTTTGCCCTACCTGGATAAGGTCAATATGGTACTGTTGATGTCCGTCTTTGCGGGATTCGGCGGGCAGAAGTTTATCCCCGAGACGCTCGACAAAGTGCGTTATATCCGCACTGAGATTACCAAGCGTCAGCTGCCCACCTTGATTGAGGTCGATGGCGGCGTCAATATAGCTAACGCGCACCTCCTGTACGATGCGGGTGCGGATATTCTCGTAGCCGGCTCATCGGTTTTTCATGCCGCTCAGGCGGAACAAGCCATTATAGATATGAAACGATGAAAACCCTTCGCCTCTCGGAATTATGTGCGCTCATTGAAGACACGCTCTCAATGGACCTGGCCGACCGTTATTGGGTTCGGGCAGAGATAGCGTCCCTCTCTCAAAGAGGGGGCCACGCCTATTTCGAGCTGGTTGAACCCGCTGGCGTGACGCCAGTGTCGGTCGGCTGTGCAGCTGCCGTGGCGGCAGACCCGGCGGCTGTGGAGCGGGGAGCGACGGAGCGGGGCAACGGGGGGCTTATCGCCAAAGTAAGGGCTACATGTTGGTCGAATATCTATAACATGCTAAAGCCCTATTTTGAGGAACAGTCAGGTTTACCGCTGCAAGTAGGCATGCAGGTTTTGCTTGCCGTCAGGGTCGATTTTCATGCAGTCTATGGGCTGAGCCTTCAGATTCTGGATATTGACCCCACTTTCACTATAGGCGATTTGGCCCGAGCGAGGCGTGAGACCATTGAGCGCCTCGAGCGTGAAGGTGTTATGGACCTTAACCGGTCATTGTCTCTACCGACTATCATAGAGAAGATAGCCGTTATTTCTTCGGCGCAAGCAGCGGGCTACGAAGATTTTGTGGAACAGCTCCGCCAAGGCGGCTTTCGGTTTGAGACGACCCTTTATCCCGCGATGATGCAAGGGCTCTATGCTCCTAAGTCCATTATTGCCGCCTTACGAGCTATCGATGCGGAACAGTACGATTGTGTCGTTATCCTGCGAGGAGGAGGTGCGATAACGGACCTCACCTGTTTTGACGACTACGACCTCGCCGCTCATTGCGCGCAGTATCCGATACCAATCTTGACCGGAATCGGACACACAAAAGATATATCCGTATTAGACATGGTTGCTTTTGCTGCTCTCAAAACTCCTACCGCTTTGGCACAATACTTCGTGGACGGACGAGCGGCTTTAGAGGCACAAATCAACGCACTTATCCAGCGTTTAACCGCCACGGCACAGAGACAACTGCTCATCCGGCGACACGCGGTCGAACTCTTGGAGCAACGCTTAACAAGCCTCTCGCCTGAAAGGATATTCAAACTCGGTTATTCCCTAACGACCCGAAACGGACAAATCCTGACCTCCGTCTCTCAAGTACGAAAAGGGGATATTATTGAAACACACCTCCGAGACGGCGTAATAACAACACAGACTATTTGATAATAAACTATATGAAACAGAAAATTGCAATTGTAGCCGGAGGCTTTTCCTCCGAGCATGATGTCTCTCTCAGGAGTGCTAAAGGTATCTATGATGCCTTGGACAAAGAACTATTTGACGCAACTGTTATTGAGTTACCCAAAGAGCATAATAAAGCCCTTTTAGCCGCCCGATTACACGACTTGCAGCACTATGACTACTGCTATATAACCATTCACGGCACGCCCGGCGAAAATGGCTTGTTACAAGGGTACTTGCAGATTTTGGGTATTCCCTTTAATTGCTGTTCCGTCCTGCCGGCTGCGCTCACTTTCAATAAATACGCATGTAACCACTACCTCTCAGCCTTTGGCATCAATATAGCTCACTCAATCTTACTGCGTGCCGATGAGCCACAGCCCTCGCCCGAAGAAATTGCGCAACAACTCGGTTTGCCCTGTTTCATCAAATCCAATGTCGGAGGCTCTTCTTTCGGCTGTACCAAGGTCAAAACATTGGAGGATATTCAACCAGCTATTGACAAAGCCTTTGCAGAAGGAGATGAGGTCATCTGCGAGCAACTCATGGTCGGGACCGAAGTCACTAATGGCTGTTATGCTACCCAAGAGGGCTTAGTGGCACTGCCCGTTACAGAGGTCGTCACTGCCAATGAGTTTTTCGACTACAACGCCAAATACAATGGTGAGGTTCAAGAGATTACACCTGCGCGCATACCCGACGCCATGCGAGACAGGATACAAGCCTTGACCAAGAAAATCTACCGCATACTCGGTGCTGCCGGCATTATCCGTATTGATTATATCTTAGAGAACAATGAGATTAGGCTCTTGGAAGTCAACACCACCCCCGGTATGACCCCCACCTCCTTCATTCCGCAGCAGATTGAAGCAGCCGGTTTGAACCTTACCGAGGTCCTCACCCAACTCATAAAAACAGCAAAATAACATAACCACTGCTATTAACCCAACGCAAACAATATGCTTAACTTTAACAAGAACTTTACAGAGGAATTAGAACGACTGGATTTCGCCAACAGGCCCCCTTTCGGGCTCTATGAACCCATAGACTATGTATTAGAAGGCGAAGGCAAGCGACTGCGTCCTAACCTGCTTATACTGTCCTACTTAGCCGCAGGAGGTAGTGAAGAACGCCTGGACGCAATCTTACCGGCCGCCTATGCCTTGGAATTTTTCCACAACTTCACCCTCCTCCACGATGATCTCATGGACCATTCCGACATGAGACGAGGCAGACCCTGTGTCCATGTACGTTGGAATGAGCAAACCGCCATTCTCTCCGGTGACCAGTTGCTCATCGAGGCGTATAAACAGTTGGAATCACTTCCGAAGGAACTTGTCCCGGATGCTTTAATTCTATTCAACACCATGGCTACGAAAGTCTGTGAAGGACAACAGATGGATATGGACTTTGAGCACACCCACCCTACCCTGCATGACTATGTCGATATGATAGAGGGCAAAACCGGTGCACTGATTAGTTGTGCTTGCGTCATGGGAGCCTACTTGGCACAACCGGAATCCATCTTAAGCGACGACTACCAAGCTTTCGGACAATTCGGCTATTGTCTCGGAACCGCCTTTCAGATCATGGATGATTACCTCGATTGCTTCGGTACCGAAGAGACATTGGGGAAACCTATCGGCGGGGATATCCGCGAACATAAAAAGACCTGGCTCTATCTCATGGCAGAGAAGCTATTGCAAGAAGGTAAAATCTTGGAGTTCCCCGACGCTTATGATATCTTGGACTCTGAGGATTATGATGCCGTTTGCCGATTGTACCGCACATTGGGCGTGGATAAAGCGGCGTTAGAGGTTGTCAAGGGTTATACCGACCAAGCCCTCCATGCTTTAGATACACTGCCAGCTGCCGTGGCGGCCGGCGTGACGCCGGTGTCGGTCGACGCTGCGGAGCAAGGGGCAGCTGCCACAGCGGAATTACGTGCTATGGCACAAAATCTGATAAATCGCAATAAATAACTAACTTTTACTTAAAATCATATGAAAAAATTACTTTTATTCGCAATCGCGCTCGTTTTGAGTTCCGCCATTGCTTCCGCCAAATGCGTAGTGACCATTGATGGTCCCGAAAAAGAGTACGTTGAACTTCGTTTAGAGAACAACACTAACCAAAAAGGACTCACCGCACGCCTGGTGTACCTCAAAAAGCAGAAAGACGATTATGTCGTTAAAGGCGATTACGGTACCGTTCCTTCATTGGGCATTGATGAAATCAAAAGTTTCAAAAGCGCCATTAAGAAAGGCTCTATCGTAGGTATTGAATTGCCTAAAGAAATGCCCTCTGACATCCAATGCTCTGTTGAATACCGGGACTATGCCAATGGCGATGTCGTTGTCTTACACCTCTACGAGAGAGGCACTGATTCACATGGATTTGTCTCTTTCTAATATCACCAAGTCCTATGCCTCGCGAGAGGTCTTGCATAACATCTCGCTCTCCGTTAAGGAGGGCGAGGTAGTCGGTTTGTTGGGTCCTAACGGAGCCGGCAAATCCACCCTCATGAAATGTATCCTCGGCACCGTCAATTACTCCGGTACTATTACTGCGCCGGCACGGCACGGTTTTCTACCCGAGAATAACCCGCTCTATCCCGACATGTATGTCCGCGAGTACTTGCATTTCATGGACAGTATTGATACGGCTACGGCCGATATCGAAACGATTATCAGCCGTGTCGGGCTCACGCCTGTTGCGTCCAAGCGTATCGGCGAATTGTCCAAAGGATACCGGCAACGTGTCGGTTTAGCCCAAGCGTTGCTCAATGACCCCCAATTGCTCATTTTGGACGAACCCACTACAGGTCTCGACCCGATTCAGCTTGAGCCCATACGCGCACTTATCCGCAAACTCGGGCAGGACAGGATTGTCCTCCTTTCTACCCATATCATGCAGGAGGTCACAGCCATGTGCACCAGGGTGGTTATTATCAACGATGGCAGAATACATCTCGACAAACCCATCGCCGCCATCCCCAACCTTGAACAACAATTTAACAACTTAACAATTAATGGAAGATTTTGACATCCGCCATGAGTCCTACCAAAAAGACTCCGATTTAGACCGTGCCTTACGCCCATTGTCCTTCACCGACTTCACGGGGCAAGCCAAAGTCGTTTCCAACCTCAAGATCTTTGTTGAAGCTGCACGCAGAAGACACGAGAATCTTGACCATGTTCTCCTCTTTGGACCTCCCGGACTCGGCAAAACGACACTCGCTAATATCATTGCCAATGAACTCGGTGTCGGCTTTAAGGTCACATCAGGACCGGTCCTTGATAAACCCGGGGACTTGGCAGGACTGCTTACTTCGCTCGAGACTAATGATGTCCTCTTTATTGACGAGATTCATCGCCTTTCACCAATCGTAGAGGAATACCTCTACTCTGCCATGGAGGACTTCCGCATCGATATCATGATTGATAAGGGGCCTTCTGCCCGAACGATACAGATTGACCTTAATCCTTTTACGCTCGTGGGAGCCACCACCCGCTCCGGATTATTGACCTCCCCCTTGCGCGCACGCTTTGGTATCAATTGCCACCTCGAGTACTACGATGCCGATGTTCTCACCACGATTGTTCAACGCTCTGCTAACATCCTCGGCGTTCCCTTCGCCGACAGTGCTCCCCTCGCAGAAATAGCCCGACGTTCACGCGGAACCCCCCGTATTGCCAATGCCCTACTGCGACGAGTAAGGGATTTCGCCGAAGTGAAAGGATCAGGTGTCATTGACCTTGAAATAGCACGATATGCACTTGAGGCACTCAATATTGACACCTTCGGTTTGGACGAGATTGACAATAAACTACTCAATACCATTATTGATAAGTTCAAGGGCGGTCCAGTCGGACTGACCACTATCGCTACAGCGATGGGAGAAGACCCCGGAACGATTGAGGATGTCTATGAACCTTACCTTATCAAGGAAGGCTTCCTCAAACGCACGCCGCGAGGCAGAGTCGCCACCGACCGTGCCTTTCAGCACCTACATAAACAACGCCCTTCAACCGATCTTCAACCATCACTCTTTTGATTTTAGCGACTGCACGCCCTGCGGGCTGTTGATAAGCCTAACGGCTGTTAATAACTGCGTGTTAGCAAGTAAATGTTGATAAACACTATGAATATTCAAACGACAGAATTGATACGTACGTCCGAGAGTTGGGACGGTGCGGAGTTGCCCGATTTTCCGGTAGGTAAGCCGGAGTTGCGGGTTATTCGATTGGACTTTCCTGTAGGTGCCAAGACCGGCTGGCATCACCATCCGGTAATCAACTACGGCATCGTCCAGCAAGGTGATCTGACTATCGTCTGCCAGGATGGCAGGGAGAAGACCTTTCACGAAGGCGAGGTGTTGGTAGAGGTTATCGGCACTATTCATCGCGGCGAAAACAGAGGTTCGAAGCCTGTTATTCTCAACATGTTCTACTTCTGTGCCCCCGGGCAGGAGGTGACTATCCAAAGTTAGCAGTTGATGGTTGAAAGAAAGAAAGAAAGAAGAGGCGCCGTTCCGGTGCCTCTTTTGCGGAGAAAGGGGGATTCGAACCCCCGGTACCCTTACGAGTACGACAGTTTAGCAAACTGTTGGTTTCAGCCACTCACCCATCTCTCCTTCGCGTTGCAAGCCCCAAGGGCTCTTCTTACCACGAAGATGCGTCAAGCATCTGAAATTTGCTTTCTTTACAAAAGCGGTTGCAAAAGTACAATAAAAAAATGAAATCACCAAAAATAATTTCATTTTTTTGCATATTTTACCAAAATCGGCATAATTTAGCCCTTGGGGCTGTTTATAATTTCATGTTAGCAAGCCTAACGGCTGTTGTACGCTCCGCTGTTAGCCCGCAGGGCGACACGAAGTAGCCAACAGAGCGGAGCCGTAAATAACCAATTAGTCGAAAGTCGAAAGCGATTAGTCAAAGGTATTTTACCAAAATCGGCATAATTTAGGTTATTGTGCTATCATGTTGACATCGAGATGGGGGTAGGCGAAGGCGAAGCCGGCGGGTGGTAATTCGTCGTAGAAGCGTTTTTGCATATCGAAAAAGAGGGTCCAATAATTGTCCGCTTTGGTCCACGCCCGGATGGTAAAGGTTATATCGGAGGAGTTGAGTGCTTTGAGATAGACGACGGGCTGCAAATCATCGGTATAAAGGACCAGTGGATTCTCTCGGAGCATGGCTTGCACTTTTAGGATAAAGGCTGTTGAGTCGGCGCCATAGGCGACACTGACGTCCCAGTCGCATCGCCGATAGGGATAGGCGGAGAAGTTTTTGATATTGGCGGAAGCGAGTGCGCCGTTAGGAAGGTTGATCTCCTGGTTCTGGACGGTCCTGATCTTGGTAGTCATGATATTGACGGCGGTGACGGTACCTTCGTAGCCTTGGACCTCGACATAGTCCCCTACTTTGAAGGGTTTGAAGATAAGGAGGATGATTCCTCCTGCGAAATTCTGCAAGGTGCCGGAAAGAGACATACCGACAGCCATACCCAAAGCGGCTAATAAGGCAGCGAGCGAGGTTGTATTGATGCCCAAAGTAGAGATGGCAATAATAATGAGGATGACGTTACCCAAAACCGAAATGAGGCTATTGACAAATGTCACGACCGTCCGGTCGGTATTACGGCGGGTGAAACTCTTGTTAACGGCATTTTTGATGAGGCGTATCACCCATATACCAACTATAAAAATAGCGATAGCGGCGAGGACCTTGAGTCCGAAGCGGATGACATTTTCGCCCAAGCTGTGGAAGAAGCCTTCGGGGTCGGTCATGAGTTGTTGTTTCATTTGGGCATTGACAGCCTTTATAGAATCGGCGATTTGTTGAGTGACCTCGGGGTCGGGAGTGAGTTGAAAAAGCATAAAAATAGTATTTTTTGGTGCAAAAGTACATTTTTTTTTGCACATATACAAATTTTTTATTAAATTTGCAACAGAAACTGGCGTGACGCCAGTGTCGGTCGGCTGTGCAGCGTCTTAGTCGAAAGTTGAAAGCGATAACACAAATTAAATCAATCATGAATAAACACTTACTCTTAGGCGATGAAGCGATAGCTTTAGGCGCGATAGATGCAGGGTTAAGCGGCGTATATGCTTACCCGGGGACTCCATCTACAGAAATTACTGAGTATATCCAACTAGTCGAAAGTCAAAAGTCGAAAGTCGAAAGCTGCTGCCGTGGCGGCAGTGTCGGCGACGCTGCGGAGCAAGAAGCGCCTATTCAATGCCGTTGGGCGACGAATGAGAAGACGGCGATGGAGGCGGCTTTAGGCATGTCTTATATGGGCAAACGGGCATTGGTCTGCATGAAACATGTGGGTATGAATGTGTGTGCAGATGCGTTTATGAACGCCGCTATAACGGGTGTGAACGGGGGTTTAGTCGTAGTAGCTGCAGACGATCCGTCGATGCACTCGAGTCAGAATGAGCAAGACAGTCGTTTTTATGCCAAGTTTGCCATGATACCGTGTTTCGAGCCGTCCAACCAGCAAGAAGCCTATGACATGACCCGGTCGGCATTTGATTACTCGGAGCGGATACATAAGCCGGTTTTGCTGCGTGTGACCACGCGGATGGCGCACAGTCGTGCCGTGGTAGAGACCGGTGAGGTCAGGCCCCAGAATGCGCTCTCGTTCCCTGAGGATGTGAACCACTTTATCCTGCTACCGGCATTTGCGAAGAAGAATTATGCCGAGTTAGTGGCCTTGCAGCCTTCTTTGGTACGCCATAGCGAGGAGTCGGGCCATAACAGCTACGTGCGAGGCAGCGACCCCAAGAAAGCCATTATAGCCTGCGGCATAGGGTATAATTACCTGATGGAAAACGGGACTCCGTCGGCATCGGTACTGAAGATAACCGAATATCCGCTTCCGGAAGGTCTTATCCGTCAGATGATCGCCGACGGTGCAGAAGAAGTGCTCGTCATAGAGGAAGGTCAACCGGCCGCAGAGGCTGCGGTCCCGGTCGTCTGTACAGCCGCAGTGGCTGCGGTCCCGGTCGGCTGTGCAGCCGGCGTGACGCCGGTGTCGGTCGGCTGTGCAGCGGGGGCTGTGCAGCTGCGAGTTGAAGGTCGTTTGACGGGTGCGTTGCCTCGGATAGGGGAGTTGCACCCCGAAGATGTCGCCAAAGCCCTATCCTTACCGCAGCCTGAGCGTCGCGCAGCAGACCCGTTGGTTGTTCCGCGTCCGCCGGCGATGTGTATCGGCTGCGGACACCGCGATATGTACACTGCGCTGAATGAGGTTGCCCGTGAGTATGAGCAGGCACGGATATTCGGGGATATAGGTTGTTACACATTAGGTGCTTTATCGCCTTTTCATGCCATTCATGCGTGCGTAGAGATGGGTGCTTCGGTGACGATGGCCAAAGGAGCCGCCGATGCCGGGCAATATCCTTCGATAGCGGTTATAGGTGACTCGACCTTTACGCATAGCGGTATGACGGGATTACTGGACTGCGTCAACAGCAACGCCGATGTGGTGGTGCTCATTTCGGACAATCTGACAACGGGCATGACCGGCGGTCAGGACTCGGCCGGTACAGGACGCTTGGAAGCCATCTGTAAGGGGCTTGGTGTAGCAGAGGACCATGTGCGGGTAGTTGTGCCGCTTCCGAAGAATATGGAAGCGATTAAAACCGTACTGCGCGAGGAAATCAATTACCACGGCGTTTCCGTCGTGATTGCCCGGCGCGAGTGCATACAAACCTTAAAACGCCACCATAAATCCATAAAGCAATGAAGAAGGACATTATTTTAGCCGGTGTGGGGGGACAAGGCATCCTCTCTATCGCAACGGTCATAGGCGAAGCGGCTCTCAAAGAGGGTCTCTATCTCAAACAGGCAGAAGTACATGGTATGTCGCAGCGAGGCGGGGATGTTCAGTCCAATTTACGATTGAGTTCAGCGCCGATTCACTCGGATTTGATTGCGAAAGGCTGCGCCGATCTTATCATTTCGCTCGAGCCGATGGAGGCGCTACGCTACCTGCCTTATCTGAGTAAGGACGGCCGGATAGTGACGAGTTCAAAGCCCATCGTCAACATCCCGAATTACCCTGACATAGAAGAGATACTCCAACATATCCGGAGCATAGAGCACCATGTCATCCTGGATGTCGAAGCATTGGCTAATCAAGCGGGTGCCCCGGCTCAAGCCGCCAATATGGTGCTTTTAGGCGCTGCGATACCGAGCTTAGGCATTGAGCCCGAAACGATTATCGCGGGCGTGAGCAGCGTGTTCAGCCGTAAGGGAGACGCGGTTGTCGCAGCGAACATCGCAGCCGTTGAAGCAGGCCGGCGCGCCGCCGGTGAGAGTGTCTAACCAAAAAGTACGAATCTTATGACATTTCCGCTTGACAAACAATTAGTCGATTCCGTATGTGAATCTTTCGGTTTAATGGACGCCCATGAGTTGGGCAACGCGACAATCCGTCAAATGGCGGGTATCGTTGCCGAGATAGAACGCCAAACGGGCACAGAGTACGTCCACATGGAGCTGGGCAATCCCGGTCTGCCGGCAGAACCGATAGGCGTACAGGCGCAGATAGCCGCCTTGCAGAAAGGAGTTGCCAATAAGTACCCCCTGATTACCGGTGTGCCGGAGTTAGGTCATTGGGCTTCGGAGTTTATCAAGGCGTTTATGGGTCTCACAATCCCCGAGGACTGTTTGGTTCCGGCGGTGGGAAGCATGCAGGGGGCCTTCTGCGTGGATACGCTTATTCATCAACTGCGACCGGACAGAGATACCATCTTGTTCCTGGACCCCTGTTTTCCGGTACAGAAATTGCAGTGCCGCGTGATTGGGTTAAAGACGGAGTCCTTGGATATAGGCGATTATCGTGAAGAGGCTCTACGCGACGCATTGGAAGCCAAGCTCAAGCAAGGTAATATCGCTGCGATATTGTTTTCCAACCCCAATAACCCCTCCTGGATGTGCTTGAGCGAGGAAGAGTTGCGTATCGTCGGTCAATTGGCTAATCGCTATGATACGATTGTTATAGAGGACGTGGCATATATGAACATGGACTTTCGCGACCCGCACCGCGGGGTGCCTTATCAGGCGCCGTTTCAACCAACCGTAGGGCGCTATACCATGAACTGTGTGCACCTCATCAGTTGCTCCAAGATATTCTCTTATGCCGGTGAACGTGCAGCCATTGTAGCGGTTAATCCGAGTTTGGCGCATCGTCATTTCCCGGCGTTGACGGAGCGCTATCATAGTGACGGTCAGTTCATGCGCACCTTGGTCTATCATATTCTATACGCAATCACCTCCGGTGTCAGTCACTCCGTGCAGTACGCGATGGCTGCTATGTTCGAGGGCGCCTGCAAGGGAGAAATACGCTATGTGGACAATACCCGCTATTATGCCGACAAATGCCATAAGATAAAGCAAATCATGGAGCGCCACAATTTCCATGTCGTTTATCCGTTTGACGAGCATCAACGGGCAGTCGGAGACGGTTTTTTCTTCACCTTCACGTACCGCGATTGGACGGGAGAAGAATTGCTCAACAAACTCATTTATTACGGCGTATCGGCCATTTCATTGGCTTCGACCGATGCCAAGCGTGAAGGTATGCGCGGTTGTGCTTCGGCAATGCGTGAGGACCAAATGGCAGCCTTGGAAGAGCGCTTAGCCAAGTTCGATGAGGACTTTTCTTGATAACGCCGGCTTTTGACTTTTGACTCATATGCTTACCTATGTATCTCCGGAAGAGGCGGTGAGCCTCGTTCAATCCAATGAGACCGTGGTGGTGCAAGGCTCCACCTCCATCCCAACCGTGCTTCTCAATGCCCTCACGGCGCAAGCTGACCGATTGCGCAATGTGACGATTATCTCGGGCTTCGGGGTGGCGAATGAAGATGCTCCTTATGCCCAACGCGAGTTGATGAACTCCTTCCGCGCCGTCACTATTTTTGTGCCCAATAACTTGCGCAAGGCGACTCGCGAAGGAGTGGCGGACACTATTCCGTGTTTCTTAGGCGAAGTGCCGGCGCTTTTCCGGTCGGGGCAAGTGCCGGTCGATGTGGCTTTTCTCAATGTATCTGAACCGGATGAGAACGGTTATGTCTCCTATGGTGTGTCGGCGGATATCGCTTTCTCGGGGGCGGAGTGCGCCAAGAAGGTCATTGCCCAGGTGAATAAGTTTATGCCCCGCACCTACGGTGATCCGGTGATACATGTCTCTCAGTTAGCAGCGGTCTGCCGGGGTGATGTCCCCTTGGTGGAAGTGCCTACGGCGGTGCCCTCTGCTTTAGACACCCGGATAGGTCAGTTTATCGCCAATGAGATTCCCGATGGCGCGACCTTGCAGATAGGTGTCGGCGGGATTCCCAATGCCGTGCTGCATGCCCTACGCCATCATCAACACTTGGGGCTGCACACTGAAGCGATTACGGACGGCGTGCTGCCGCTCATAGAGAACGGCGTCATCGATAACAGCCTCAAGAAGGTCTTGCCCGGCAAGTCGGTCGGCTCGCTCATCTTGGGCTCTCGAGAGTTGTATGACTATGTTGACGGCAACGAAGATATTATGATTCGTGACGTAGCCTGGACCAATGACCCAGCCGTTATCCGTCTTAATCCTCGTGTCATGGCGATTAACTCGGCGATAGAGATTGACCTTACGGGGCAGGTCTGCGCCGACTCAATTGGCGAGACGGTTATCAGCGGTGTCGGCGGGCAGCACGATTTTATGTACGGAGCGCCGTTGTCGGAAGGCGGAAAAGCGTTCATTGCATTACCCTCTATGACCAATAAGGGCAAGAGTAAGATTGTCGCCCATCTGACGGAGGGAGCCGGAGTCGTGACCACGCGCTTCCAGAACTTCTATGTAGCGACCGAGCACGGCATAGTTTATCTCCATAACCTACCCTTGGCGGCGAGAGCGAAGGCACTGATCTCCATCGCCGACCCTTCACAACGGGAAGAGTTGGAGCGCGAAGCCATACGCCGCTTCGGACCAAGCTACCGCTAATACTTTTCGGTCCACCAAAACCTCTGTTCACTAACTGTTCTGTTATCGCTTTGCGCTCCTTTTCGCTCCTTATCAACTACTATAGCACTACTAGAGCATTACCAGAGCATTACTAGAGCACTACTAGAGCATTACTAGAGCACCCTTATAGATCCGTAATGGATCCTTTATGAATCTATTTTCTACCTTTTGCCAATGACACACTTTTGAACAAAAAAACATATTTTTTTGCATATCTCGAAAAAAAGTCGTACCTTCGCACGCAAAAAGCAAGTCCCCACTCAAAAAATCCTATCATCATGAAACACCGCCTCAAATAAAGCGCAAGGCTATAATAGAGGAGGCTCTTCAAAATCAACATACTCTTTAACTCCAAAAACTATCAATCAATTAAAGCAAGATGTTACAAAAGGGAAGGCACCTAAAGGAATAATTGACTTTCATTCTGGTAAGGTAGTTGGAGAACAAGACCACGTACACTTTAAAGACGGAAGCGCGTTAAACAAAGATGAACATGGAAGCATGGAAACGGAAAGTTAACTAATGAACAAAAACAATACTTAAAACAAAATGGATGGAATATTGAACAATAGGATTAATAAGTGGCTAAAGGATTTCACTAACAGTACACAGAATTGGGATAGTTATCATATCAATGAATTACAAGGAGATATGATTTCTAAAAATGAGTGGATAGAGAAAGCTTTTAAGATTTTTTCGTTATGTAAAAAGAGTACAAGTCAGAGCGATACAAAGATTTCTATTGCTTTGTGTTTTGAGTTGAACGCAACCAATTCCCGCTGCCCGATTCCACAGAAATTATCTAGACGATGTTTTTGTAACACATCTACATATCCGGAAGTATATATATTCAAGAACGAAGAAGAACGAACATTACGCCTCGCAAATGCGGTGTACTTACCCAAGCAAAGCGATTTATATAATATGCCGGTGTATTTGGTAGAGAAGAAAGAAGACGTCTATTATCGATGGTTATTTTTTTATGGAGAATGAATCCTAAAAGGAATATGTGAAATCCCAAGACAAGCATGGTGAAAAAACGTAAACGATATTAAGTAGGTATAGAATTAGTGGATGTAAAAATTAGAAGATACCGGATTTGATAAAGGTGATATCAAGCATAATGAACAACCCCACGTACACTTTAAAGACGGATGCGCGTTAAACAAAGATGGTCACAATGGAGGAATATGGAAAATGGCTGATTCTCCCGAAAAACTAAATGACAGAACGACTAGAAATGGAACATATGATGAAAATCTTACAAGAATAGGAGACTAAGGTTTGTTTTTATTAGATAAATAATGAACGACACATTATAAATGTTTTATACTATGAATGATAGATGGCGTTTATATACAATTCCTATATTGAAGGAAGAAAACTACAGAAGGAGCGATTCATGGACATCCATATCGGATGTGGGACGTATGTATAAGGGACGAGAGTTTACTTTTAATGATTATTGCAAAACTGAGCAGGCATATATTCGATTTTTAACCTCCCTATTTGAATACTTGCATGTTCAAAAAATTAAATTAGTACATTTGGAAGTGTACGATGACTACCCACCGCTACCAATGTATGATCAAGATGGAGTTCTAACGAAATGGCATAATAAAATATTTAATAATATGTCTTTAACTTTAGAAGAGATTCAATATGTCGTTCCTCTGATATTGCGAGAGAATGCATGGGGAACTTTATATCATAAGAGAACGAAGACATACATTCATTTTGGGTACGATTATTATGTTTATGTAAACAGTCCTCGTTTCTATTTCTTGCAGGGAGAGCAGGCTGTTTTTAACACCGATTTAGATCAATTGGCATCCCATAATGGCTTGTTTGTTGAGTATGAAGGTACTCGTATTACGCAGAAGATGGACGGAGAAGAATACGCCAAGTTTTTAGCGCAAGAATGCAATACTTTAAATACATGACCCATCAGCCGCGAGTGATCTTTGATTATACAACATAGGGTTCAAGCCTCAATTCTGGTATCAATATTAACGAAAATTTCCAAGAGGTTGCTCAAGAAACCATTGTAAATACGGCGATAAATACCACAATAGGGAAAGTTGTTGATGTTGGTTCTACACAATCAGTGAATACTGTAAATAAAGAAATGAAAACAGCATCTAAACAACTCAAAACAGCAGAACGTCAGGCACAAAATAATCCGAACTCAATTAATAAAGCAACCAAACTGCAAAATGCGCAGGAAAATGTTCAAAATGTACGTGCAAAGCAAGTTCGTACAAAAATGCTCAATTCTACGGTGGGGCAGAATCCTGAAGCTTCAAATGTTATATTAAATACGACTGCTGAACAGGTCAAAAAACACAATGAATAAAACTATAGATAAAAATAATATCAAAAATGAGTGGCTTATTAGTGCTAAGGATAGCATATGGTTAAAGATAGGTAAAGTTGTATCATATATTTTTATTACCTTGATTGTTGCAGGCTTAATAATGACCTTATATAATACGATTTACCATAATTACCTTTTCAATACAGAAGGCGTAATTATAGAGGCCAAAATTACAAATAGATGGTGGTTGAGACCAACTCGTGGACGTGGGAAATTTGGAGCATACGAATTCGAATGCGAATACGCATACAGGTCTATTACGTATAAGCATAGATGGCGTATATCATATTTTTCCGCTCATAGATACAAAATAGGAGACTGTGTGCAAGTCATAATTAGTAGTAGTAAACCAGAGATAAGCAAAATATATTCAAAACAAAGTTATAATTGTAACGAAAATGAGTATTGAGAGCATCCTAATCTTTACCACTACCATATCTACCCTATACGTTTGCTTATAGAATGCCGATAGATTTTTGTCATTGCTGCATATTTATGCTTAGGTATCTACATCCCATATTAACTCTCTTTCTACTACTGACAACAACATTCTTGTCAGCAGGTCGTTATTTATCCATCTCTTCTGAGAAATGTCTACAAGAGGTCATGTTGCAGGATCTTACGAAATAACCATATGAGTTTTGCAGGATAAGAAATCCTAACCACTCCGTAACACCTTTATAGATCCATTATAGAACCGGAATGAGTCAGTGCGAGTAGTAAACACAAAAATATTTGAAATAACGAATTACAAATTACGAATTTAGATGCCGAGATAACTGCTAAAAGAGCAAAAAATGCACTTTTTTTTGCACAATACAAAAAAAATATATATATTTGCAGGCGTTTTTTTTTGTTAGTCGAAAGTCAAAAGTCGAAAGTCGAAAGCTGCAGTAGCCGTAGGGGCTGTGCAGCGATTAGTCGAAAGTTAAAAGTCAATAGTCGAAAGCCGATATGTCAAAAGATAAACAAATCCCCCTGCTTGATTGCCCTGTGGATTTCCTGATAGGAGACGCCTCAGGCAAACTAATGAACGAGTATGGCCGTTTTCCCTGTAAGATTAAATGCGGGGTATTTGCCTTTATGGTTCACGGCACAGCTCATGCGACCATCAACATCACCCAATACGATTTTAAGGAGCATGATATCTTATTGTTAGAGCCGAACAGTTTTTTGCTCATCGATAACTTCAGTGAAGATGCGCTGGTGTATTACATATTATTCAGTTCGTCTTTTTTGGACAAATATACCTTCGGCAACCGAATGTCATTGACGGCATTAAAGGTATATAACCCGATTGTACACGGCACTGCAGAGCAGTTTGACGTCCTTAAAGATGCTTATATCTTGTTGCAGAAAGCGAGTAACGCCCGTCCGAGTATGCTGACGACGGATTCGATGGTGCATATATTCAATTTGTTCCAAACGAGCTTTGCTCAAATGTCGAAGAGTTCGAACGAGGCGCTAATCAAGCCCCAAGATCGTAAGACTCAGATTTACCGCGAGTACTGCGAGTTGGTGATGAAACATTATACGGAGTGGCATCATGTGAGTCAATACAGCGACGCTATGCGTCTGACTCTGCCTCACCTATGCGCGACAATCCGTTCAGTGTCGGAGCGTACGGCAGGTGATATTATTATCGATGCTATTTTGACGGACGCGAAAGCTCAATTGAAGCTGACGGAGTTGCAGATAAAGGAGATAAGTGCGGACTTGGGTTTCAGCAATGTAGCGTTCTTCAACCGTTTCTTCAAGACCCATATCGGTTTAACCCCCAAAGCCTATCGGATGCAAGCCTAATGTTGCGTTCATGTTACATAAAAGGCGTTATGGAAGCGGGCTGTGATGAAGCGGGTCGCGGTCCATTGGCCGGTCCTGTCTTCGCAGCAGCGGTTATCTTACCGCCGACGATTGGTTATACCAAGCTCGGTCATATGCTGAACGACTCCAAGCAACTGAACGAGATGGAGCGCTACTATCTGCGTCCGCTGATAGAAAGAACGGCAATCGCCTATGCGGTAGCGGCAGTGTCCGCGCAAGAGATAGACGAATATAATATCCTGAATGCTTCCATTTTAGGCATGCACCGCGCCTTAAAACAACTCAAGCCTCAGCCGGAACACATCATCGTAGATGGCAACCGATGGAAAGCGTATATCGGCGAAGACGGCATATTCGAAATTCCCGCCCAGACCTTTGTCAAAGGAGACGGACTGTTTATGTCGATAGCCGCGGCATCTATTCTCGCCAAGACCTATCGGGATGACTACATGGTGCGTTTAGACCGCGAGTACCCGCAATACCATTGGAAAGACAACAAAGGTTACCCGACCAAAGACCATTATGCCATGCTCAAGCAATATGGTCCAAGTCCCTATCATAGAATGACTTTTAGATTAGAATAAGCATGAGAAAAGTAATTACAGCCGTCCTGACGGTATTCAATGTATTAGCGATAACAGCAGCTCCCTCAGAGCAGTATTTACGGTATATTGCGGTCTGGAAAGATGTAGCCGTTCAGCAACAACTGGACTACGGCATCCCCGCCTCGATTACGATGGCGCAAGCCCTTTTAGAGTCCGCTGCGGGTACGAGCGAGTTAGCCGTTAATGCCCGTAATCACTTCGGAATCAAGTGTGCCGATGACTGGATGGGCGATGTGTATCGCTACGACGATGATGCCAAAGGGGAGTGTTTTCGGGTCTATGGTGATGCGGCGGAGTCTTTTAGAGACCATAGTCTCTTCCTCCAACGCCCCCGCTACCGCACCCTCTTTGATATTCCCGTGACGGATTACCAAAGTTGGGCGCATCGCCTAAAGGAATGTGGTTATGCGACAGACCCAAGCTATGCCCATAAACTTATCAAGATAATCCAGGACTACCAATTGGACAGCCTCTACCAAACCGTGTCACCAACACAAAGTGACAAGCAGAGCGGAGCCGCCACCAACACGGCAACACCGTCCAAACCGGTACTTTCGTACCAGAAAGAGGCTATCGCGACCTTCACCTCCAATCCCGAGCCCGAGTATATAGAACCACTGACGGCGGCGAAAGAAAAAGAGCTGCTATTTCTCACACACGCCAAGAAAAAAGTCAACGGCCGCTCCTATATCACGGCAGCGGAAGGAGATTCATATGCCAATATAGCCTTTCGTCTCAATGTCCCCGAACGCTCGCTACGCGTATGGAATGACGCGTTAGGACGCAATCTCAAAGTAGGAGATCGCGTTTTTTTAGGGCTCAAGAAAGCCTACGGTCCAAAAGAAAAAGTCGCCATCTGGGTTTCTCCCGGCGAGTCCACTTGGTATGTATCACAACGGGAAGGCGTCCAACTCCGAAAAATGCTCGAACTGAACGGGCTTGATATAACAGTACGCTCCTTTCGTACCCGCCAACAAATTCTCCTGCGTAAAGTCAAAGAATGAAACTCGGTCAAGCCATAGCCAATTTCCTGCACGAGACGCCGGCATTAGAGGTTCCCTTAATTGAGCACAAAGCCATAGCCCTTTGGCCGGATGTGATGGGTCCGACAATAGCAAGGCTCACGCGCTCGGTAGAGCTGAAGAACGGCGTGCTCACCGTCCGGCTTAATTCCGCCGCGCTCAAGGCACAACTCTTTGAGAACCGTTTTGAGTTGGTGGAAAAGATGAACCAAGCCCTCGGCGTTCCCGCTATCCACGATGTCAGATTATATTAGATGAATATAGAAGAGAAGATAGATTTTACCCTATTGCGCAATCGCCTACACGAAGAATGTTCTTCGCCATTAGGCGAAGAGTTGGTGGAGCAAATGGCGTTTGAGACTTCACCGGAACAAATTCGATTATTGGTGGGGCAAACGGCAGAGATGAAGACCATCCTGACAGATGCGTCTTTAGGTTTCCCGCGAGGGGAGATGTATGATTTACGGGAAGAGATATCCCGTATTCGGGTGGAGGGAATGTTCTTAGATGAGGCGGAGCTTTTCTCATTGAGCAAGACCCTCGATTACGCCGTAGCGCTCGAGCGCTTTTATCAGAGTTTGGACGAGCAGCGTTTTCCGCTGATACGTGATACGTTCAGCAGCAGTCATTCGTCATTAGCGGCTATCGTGCAGCAAATCAACCGTATCATCGATAAATACGGTCAACTTGCAGACCATGCTTCCCCTGCTTTATCTGAGATACGCCGTTCTCTCCGCGCAGCGCAGGCTTCGGTAGGCAAAGTCTTAGATACCATACTCCGTAAGGCACAAGCGGACGGCATTCTGGATAAAGACGCTTCCCCCACGATGCGCGAAGGTCGATTAGTGCTCCCTGTTCCTCCCGCTTACAAGCATAAATTAGGCGGCATTGTACATGATGAATCCGCGACGGGTAAGACCATCTTCATTGAGCCTCAGCAAGTGGTAGAAGCTAATAACCGTATCCGCGAGTTGGAGGGCGAAGAGCGGCGCGAAAGAGCCCGCATTTTGATAGATATGGCGGCATGGCTACGCCCCCGCACAGACGAGATAATGGGTTCCACAATTCTTTTGGCACAAACGGATTTCATCCGCGCCAAAGCGCGTTTAGCCATTGCCTTAAAGGCTATCGCGCCTCAGATAGCGGATAAGCCTCTGGTTGATCTCAAACAAGCGAGACACCCTATTCTCTTCCTCAACTTCGAGGCTCAACATAAAGAAGTAGTGCCTCTTACCATTAGGCTGCAAGCACCGGAGCAACGCATATTGGTAATCTCGGGTCCTAATGCCGGTGGCAAATCGGTATGCCTTAAAACCGTAGCCCTCCTCCAATATATGCTGCAAAGCGGCTTACTCGTCCCCTGTGAAGAAAGCAGCACCATGGGGATTTTCAACCGCATATTGATAGACATCGGTGACGAACAATCGCTGATGGACGATTTATCGACCTACTCATCGCACCTGAGAAACATGAAGGAGTTTATCCGCCTTGCGGACCAAGAGACTCTTCTGCTCATCGATGAGTTCGGTTCAGGCACAGAACCTGCCATAGGCGGTGCCATAGCGGAAGCGGTACTAAAGCAGTTGAATAAGCAAGAGGCTTTTGGGGTTATCACAACGCATTATACGAACCTCAAGCATTTTGCGGAAAGCGAGGAGGGCATTGTCAATGGAGCTATGCTCTACGATCGCGGTCAGATGAAGCCGCTCTTCCAACTGTCCATCGGACAAGCCGGTTCTTCGTTCGCCATTGAGATAGCACGCAATATAGGACTGCCGGAGCATATCGTCAAGGCGGCAATAGATATAGTCGGTGAGGAGCATGTCGATTACGACAAGCAATTGCAAGACATAGCCCGCGACAAACGCTACTGGGAAAATAAGCGTCAAGCTATTCGACTGAAAGAAAAGAAACTGGAGGAGAAAATAGCGGCTTACGAAGAACAAATGTCCGGCATTAAGGCTAAGAAAAAGCAGCTTATTGAAGAAGCTAAACAGCAAGCCTCCGAGATATTGGAAAACTCCAATGCGACCATCGAAAGGACTATTCGTGAAATCAAAGAAGCCAAAGCCGATAAACTTCGCACCCAAAAAGCGCGGGCTAAAGTGGAAGCCTTGAAAGAGGAAGTTAAGCCCGCAACGCCCAAGACCTTCCACGACCTCAAGGACTTACGTACACTCGCAGGTTCTATGACGTCCGCCTCCCCCTCTGTAGCCGCTACTATCCGCGAGCATAAGCGTGCATTCAGCCGCACATTAGATCTACGAGGTATGCGGGCAGACGAGGCTTTAGAGACCTTTATCGCCTATCTTGACGATGCGATTATGGTCTCGGCGGGTGAAGTAACGATATTACACGGAACAGGCACAGGAGCCGTCAAACAAGTAGTGCGCGATTACTTAGAACAACGCAATCGGCAACTCCGTAAGAGGGGAGCTGCCGAAATCAAGTATCGTAACGGCGACCCGGACAGGGGTGGCGCCGGTTGGACCGTGATAGAATGTTAATTGGCTTTCGGTCTATTGGCCTCACGCTCAGCAGTGATGAATGAGCGGGGGCGTTTCTTATGTTTTTTGAATTGCTTAAGCTGCTTCGCCGTGTAACATTGCTTTTCCTCAAAGTTCAGCAATACGCCATCTTCGGCGATAATCTCCTCGCCGCTGACGGAAACAAGTTTCACAATCTCAGCGGCCTTAATCTCTACGCCTCTACTGTACTGCCAAGGATAAATACGGATAAACCGCTCTGTAGCATAAGCGATATGTCCGAGGATATGTTGCCCGTCCTTCGTATAAACTTGCGGATAGTGCTTCGCCATTTTGGGCAACATGCGCTTCTGGCTCTTCGACCACAGTTTGTCGGCGTCAAAGTTGATAATCTTGCCATTCCGGAGTTCAATTGCGCCATAGAAAGGCGTTTTAAGGCGCTTGATACGCTCGACCGGTAACTCACGCACAGCACCATCCAAGCTCTTGATGACCACTAAACTATCATTAGCATAAATAACCTGACCGGTAATCTCCTTGTCGTCAGCCATTGTCGCTACGGTATAACGCTTCGAAGCACTCAGGCACACCGTCAGCATTAAGAGACTCATTATGAGTAATGTCCTTTTCATAACTATATTCGTCATATTTAGTTCATCATTATCCAAGTTGCAAAGATAGTACTTTTTCCTGATATTTGCAAGACAATAGGCGTTTATCAAAAGAAATGACTACTTTTACATAAAAAACTACTCTTTCGATATGGTCATTTCGCACTTCTCGCAATCAAACGACAAGGACACTTGAACGCCATTCGCGAGACGCATATAACGAGGCTCATTAGCCATAGGATTAACCTTACGGCAATGGCCTAATTCGTGCAAAATGCAATATCTGCAAGTCATCAATATCATATGGTCACTGCGTGTTAACACGGCGAAGCTGTATTCAGCCCCATCACCTCCCGTCGCCAGGCATTCAGCACCGAGATAGGAATAAAATAAGCCTTTTCCGGCAAACAGATGACACGAGCCTTGTATATCGTATCACCCAATTTGGCAAGCTGCGCCCGCTGCGTCGAGAAGGTTTTCTCCACATCGCGAGCCGCTTCATGCGGATATACGAAATGCCCTTTTTTATCACCTATACGCAACTCAAAGCCCTCTTCCGTCTCCTTAAGTTCTATATCAATAGCCACACGTCTCTCGGCATGCAAATTATCCGTAAAGACCTTATCATAATTGCGGTACAACATTGTCCCGGGCAGCAGCGAATCCGGCAGGCGATTAGGCGTAATCAGACCGCTTTCCACTTTGTTCACCGAGAAACCTTCATTACCGTAACCTATCCCGTCGCCCGCATGCAGGGTGATACCTTTCTCCAATTCGACACGCAACCGACCACCCGCACGACCTATATAACGACCGATGAACTCACCCGTTGATTTAGGCGTCGTCCAATTAGCCATAGGACGCGTACGACCGTGCAGAAAATAGTCTATCCCGCCTCGATGAAAAGTCTTTTCCGGATTCGGCGTAAAGGAGTAACTCACCTCCGTCTGCCGACCCAAAACACGATCGAGCTTCTGACGGTAATAGGCGACGATATTCGTCACATAATCAGCCGACTTGAGACGACCTTCTATCTTGATTATGCTCACTCCCGCATCCAACAACTCCTTTAGATATGCCGACCGGTCCATATCCTCGAGCGATAGCACATACCGCTGGTGAACAGGTTTCCCCCTATCGTCCTTAATCTCATTGCCGTCCTTATCCAAGAGGTCGTATGCCATGCGGCACATCTGTGCACACTCGCCGCGGTTCGCACTGCGATTCATCAAGACCTCCGACATATAGCACCGCCCCGAATAACTGACGCATAGCGCTCCGTGCACAAAAACCTCTAACTCAATCGGCTCCGTCCCATCCTCTTCTGCCGCACGGAGCGTCGCCGCCCGAATAGCCCGGATCTCATCAATCGTCAACTCACGGGCCAGAACCGCCAACTTAAAACCTAACCGTTGCAGCCGTAACACCTGCTCCGCACTACGATTATCGCACTGCGTAGATGCATGCAGCCGTATTGGCGGCAATTTCTCTTTCAGCAGCCTTAGATCCTGAATAAGAATAGCGTCCGCGCCTGCCTCATACACTTGCCAAGCCAAGCGCACCGCTTCGCTTATCTCATCCTCCTTCAGGAGCGTGTTCAGCGTCACCATTACCTGTACGCCAAACGGTTTAGCGTACTGCACCAATGACGCAATATCCTCTATCGAATTTCCGGCAGCTTGGCGTGCGCCAAAGGCAGACGCGCCGATATATACCGCATCCGCACCCGCCTGAATGGCAGCTTTAGCAATCTCTATATTTTTAGCCGGAGCCAATAGTAGCATGGTGGTGCGACATCTTATTGTATTATTTTTCCAGGATACCAGGTGCCCGAGTCGCCGTTATAAGGAGAAACACTCCGACCGATGACGTCGTAGGTTTCTCCGTTCCGCATGATATAGAGAATGCCGCGGTGAATAAACTTTGTGCATTCATTACCATTACTTTCAACTTTTGAGTTTTGACCTTCGATTTCCT
>DFEE01000023.1:30081-86310 GCA_002368645.1 Bacteroidales bacterium UBA3810 | reverse complement strand
TTTGAGACGATGCTATTTGCAAGCAGGGGATTGTCGGTTGCGGATCTTGCAATCGAACCCGCCTTCGCTACGTCGTATTTTACAGAATTGGCAGCTAATCTCAATTGTATGGATACCGCACTTGTAAACATGGATTTTGGCTCTATAACTAAGAAGACGGTTGATTCCAACAAACAAATTTCCAAACATTTATTAGCCCTTGCATATTATGCATATATGGAAATGATGGCAAAGATGCCTAAAGGTGCTCAAGAGCGATACTTGATGGTAGCCAAACAGTTCAAATCGCTCCCCAATGATGTACCATTAACACTAAGTACCGATGAGTATTTGCAAAAACAGAACAATGAGAATGCTGTCTGTGAACGAATAATGATAGATTTAGAGGCATTTGTCAAGAACGCATCCGAAAAATTAGAAGAAATTGACAACACCACTGCCTATTTGAATAGTGTGCTTGGTGCTATTCAAGAAGTCAATGATATTAAAGAGGCTAATGAAACGGAGTTGGCATTGAGACGGGAAAAGATTGAAGCCAAAAAGCAAATCAATGAGCAGAAGAAAGCACAATTGGAAGAATTAGATAAGGAGTATCAGAAAGCCTATGAAGAATTGAAAGCAAATTGTGCATTAGAAGAAAGTGATGGGAAATGGTATCAGTGGGGCAAAATAGTCAAGTTTGCTACATTTATGGAGCAGATCACGCAAAGTCGTAAAAAACTGGCCATTCAAGGTGTGCATTCTACCTCTTCTGTAACTCCGGAAGTTGCGTATGCAACATTAGCTTCCATGTTGAATACATTTAAAGAATATCATCCTGAGTCAGTAGTTTTTGCAGAAACGGCGAAAGCTTATTACAAAGAAGTATCACAAGGGAAGAGATGTATTAGTGGTGTAATCGTCAGTGCTATTAAGGAGAATATGACACATCCAGTCCACCAAGTGGGGGATATTATATTGACTATGAAGGGTTCAGATGTGTCCAATTATGAAGAACTAAAAGCCGCATTCAAAAAAGAAGGAGCTCCTGCAGAAACTTTCCTCAGATTGTCTGATGGTGTCTTGAAGGAATATAGTGTTACCGATTGTGGGCCGACGAATATTCTTGGCTTTAACGACTTGAAACAATAATAAAAAATTTATATCTCTCTGATAGATTTTCAGAATATCCCGCCTCTATCATAATGTAACACAAAAAATAGTTATCTTATGAAACCAAACAATTACATCCCACAACCGATTGAGACATCGGCAATCCAATTACCGGAAGAACTGAATCCATTAGTAGAACAAATGGCAAAGAATGTTCATGAGGTATGGGCGGCAGGACGCATAGCTGATGGATGGAAATACGGAGCAACGCGCAATGATGAGCAAAAGACGCATCCTTGTCTTGTGCCCTACGAGGAGTTACCCGAGTCCGAGAAAGAGTATGACCATCAAACTGCGATAGGAACATTAAAGTTCATTCTTGCTCAAGGATTCAGTATAAACAAATAAATTTTCTTTTTAGAGATGATAAGTGCCTGAACGTGCTGAAACCATAGTTTTCGAAAAAGTAGGGATAAACGAAGTACATGACATCTGAAATGTTACAATCCTAAATACGTATCAATATGAATAAAGAAGATATTGAAATTATCAGCATTGGAATAAACGATACATTTAGGTATGCAGATAAGGTCTTTCATGGTCTGAATGACCTAAAAAGGGTGGCATTTGACAAGTACAATAAGGATTACCGGATGAAAAAAAGTCCCTATGTGGTAATTGTGGATAAATCTTATCCCTGCTTTGATTCAGAGGATTATGCGAACGAAAACCGCAGTTATCAAAATTATTATTTCACCATTGACCAGGCTAAAGCCGAGCGGATTTGTGAAGAAACAGAAGTAGGCTATGACCGCCAATGCCGCGAACAAGGCAAAGTACGACTATACCCTGTTCTGGAACCTATGTTCAGTAAGAGCAAGATTAAAGAGCACCACCTTCCATATATCTACTATCATGGCGAAGGCAGTTTTATGGAAATCGTGCAAATGAGAAATTCAAATTCAAAGGATAAAATCACTATTGTTAGGTCTACCTCAGGGTCCGATTTTGGTTCTCATTCTCCATTTGATTCTCACCCAAGCCCCATTGCGTGCCTATACGGTTTTCACCCTGAGTTATAGAAAAAGCGACCGGCCTTTGATGACAACAATGAAGACTCGCATAATCTGAGTTGGCTTGATATTTTGCATTGAAAATAGATTATGAACTTTGAACGCTTACAGCAAACCCGCATACCTGACCTCGCGCCGGTCTATGGCGGTGCAAGGGGAAGAACGATGTCTTCACGGCATCAACTATACGCATGGCGTGCTCTGCAAGAAGCAGGCGTGACAACCATCATCGACTTGCGCGAGAAAGACCGTACCGACCGTTTGCCGGCACTATGTCAGGACTATGGTATGCAGTACTTTCATTATCCGGTAGATACCTCCGCTACGGCTGTCGCACAGATGGTAGAACTCTTTCCTGAGCTATGTCAGCTACTAGATGCAGGTGATTTCTACATCGCATGCGCCATGGGGCTTCACCGCACAGACATAGCGCTATCTGTATATTGGCTCTTCCACGGAGCTGAAAAGGGTTTGGAGGCTCCGACTATACGAGGATACAGAAAAGAAGACGGACATACGTTAGACAAACTTATGCGTATTCTAAATGCAATGTACCAAGCTTTCTCCAGTCAAGAGGGCATTGCTCCTTTGACGGATGTAAAACTCAAGCAACGTAAGAGCATCCTCATACAGCAGGCCAATCAGCCCTATAAGTTGAACAATTAAATACATTTACTATGAAACTAAACTGTGATTATTTACAGGACATGGCTCAATTGGAGCAATGCAAGTGTTATGAATGGGGCGAGAATATACTCCGGGTGTTTGATGAAGATTTGGATGGTTATCTGGTGAACACAAAGACGGGCAAGGCGAGACTGCTTGACAGTAATGGGATTTTAGTGGGGTTCACGGATGAGGAAATAGACTATGCTACGATTGACAAATTGGAGAATAGTCACAACGCGCACCCACGACGCATAGCCTATGCAGGGATTGGTCGTTATGACGATTGCCAAAATGGAATCTTTGCCCTCTGTTGGATGCTCTATCCGGACGGTCGGTATTTTGCCGATTCCGATGGCTACGGCGGAGAGGACAATGATGAACTAACGGTCTATTGCGTGATGAATGACAATCTCGAAGTCGTTCGCCCCTTCACCCAAGTGCCTGATATTAAAGCATTACTTACAGAATTAAGGACTGAGAGACACAATCTTTAAGTAGATTATAAAAATTTCACTACATACTGATAGATTTGCAGCAATCAAGTGCTCTATAGTAGTGAAAATAATTTTTAAAACCATTAGTTAGTCATGTTAACGATTTGTCTTTTAACCCTTATTGGATTGTATCTTAAGAAACCGATTGGTATCCTTGTTGAGAAACTCAGAAACGTAAATTGGTCGCAGAAGTTTGCTTCGTTATGGCAATATATGCTGCCGTATGCCAAGAAAGCCGGACGTATTGCAACAAGACCGATTCTTCAGTTCTACTATGTAGTCACCGACAGCGAGACTTCTACTTTAGAGAAAACGCTTATTTACGGCTGCATAGTCTATGTAGTAATGCCGTTCTCGATTCTGCCTCGTGTTGTTTATCGCTTTCTTGGTATCATGGACGAAGCCGCTGCGATATTATTCGTCTATTCGAAAATAAAAGACAAAATAACTCCGGCTATCGAAACCAAAGTGGAGAGCACCTTATCTAATTGGTTTGGTGCAGAATACGAGGTAATAGCATAAGTGTACAACAATTAAAATCGAACCATTATGAAAACCAAAATAATGTCTCCTTGGAAAAAAGTGTTAATCGTTGCGTTCAGCATAATAGCGTTTGCTGTTCTCGTGATTGCCTGCCTTACGGCTGACGCATATTACGAGAAATACCACAAAAGTCACTATTGGGAAAACTTGGCAAGACCTATTTCAGCAAATATCCTTATGGTCGAAGGTTATAGAGGAGGTAGGGAATTTGTGCGCCTAAAAGACATCCGCACAGACAAGTTCATCACGCCTAAACTGCAACATATCTTTATCAACGAGTTCGCCACCGAAGACAGTCTTGTTGTTTTCCGTACTTTCGACCGTCTGCGCGGATATATCAATGTCAACACCGGCAAGATTATTATTCCAGCTCAATACAACCGCGCTTGGAATTTCAGCGAGGGCATGGCCGCTGTACTCAAAGACGGTATTATCTCGTTTATCAACTCGGATGGAAAACCGGTTTTTGATGCCACATTCCCGATCTATTACCAAGATGACTATAACAGCATTGCGCCGCAGTTCCATAATGGTCTCTGTGTGATGCGTTCGGCAGAGAATAAATGGGGCATGATTAACACGCGTGGCGAATGGGCAATAGAACCTATTTACAATTCGATTGATGCTCCTCTTCATGGTTTCCGAATTGCCCAAAAGGGAGATAAATACGGTGTTTTCAAAGCCGATGGCTCGCTTGCCCTACCCTTTGAATATGACCTTATCCGATTCGCTACGGACAAGCGCGGTTTCATTATCGCTAAAGACGGATACGCACAAGAAGTGGATTGGAATTTCAAGATGTTAGTGCCTTTTGTTTATGATGGGCTGCGTCAACTCTACTATGTCTGCAATTATCGCGATACGGAATATTATGACGAAGCAGGCAATCTGCATGCAGAGGAACCTAAGTACTGGCGGTATGATATCGGGCCATTGAGTGGCGTAATGGATAGCAAAGGAAAGGTCATTATACCGGCTAAATATTACATGATTCACATTGTGAATGACGACCTATTTGAGGTCGATGTCACATCCGGCGGGGACTGCATTTTAATCAATTCAAAAGGACAGTATGTAGGTAAATGCGAATAAGAGGGCTTGATAATTATGCGGGCGAGGTTCCGAGATTATTAAGAATGTGACGGCAATATAGATGCTTGAGATATGCTACCCGTTTGCATATGAGAAGCGTCTTGTTCACGGTCTCTTTCAAAAGACGATGCAAAGATACGTCAAACATTGCGGGGTGTATAGGTCTCAATTTCTTTGTAAGCCCCACCCCTTTGAGAAATGATAGATTCCGTAAAGACGATACGACGTTGGTATCCGTATGAACGTTCAGACTCGTATAAAAATAAATAGATTACAATAATTATTAAGATAAATTTGCATAATTCAAATAAAAGCAGTATCTTTGCACGCTAAAATGTGCAAAGTCCATTGCTATATGTTCAATAGTGACGCGGCGTTGCAGTTTAACGGTGATAAGCCTTCGGCTGATAACATGCAGTCACCGATACAAAGTAACCAAAACAAAGTGTACGTAATCATGAACTGGGATATATTTCTACTTCATCCATATCATACAGCGGTAGGCTGTATTCTGATAATAGCCTTCCTCTATCAAGTATATTTTTATTTCATGATTGCAAGGCCGCTTCGCTCAAAGCCAAAAGCCCGTTTGGCTACGGACAACGTGCCCGAAGCGCCAAGTGCCGGGGTTGATGCTCCGGGTGTATCGGTGATTATCTGTGCTCGAAATGAGGGTGAGAATCTAAGCCATTACCTACTCTCTTTGTTGAACCAAGACTATCCGCTTTATGAGGTGATTGTGGTGGACGACGGTTCCGGAGATGACACAAGTATCGTTGTCGAGCGACAGATGGCGCATGATAGCCGATTACACTTGACCTTTGTACCCAAAGAGGCACGGGTACGCTCCACTAAGAAATTAGGCATCACCCTCGCAGCCAAAGCCGCTCAATATGATTATCTGCTGCTGACGGATGCCGACTGTCGGCCTGCAAGCTCACAGTGGATAAGCAGAATGATGTCCGGTTTCGATAAAGAAGGTGTTGAAATTGTGTTAGGTTATGGCGCATACTTTGAGCGACGAGGAGTATTAAATCAAATGATTCAGTACGACACGCTCTTCAATAGTCTCCACTATTTAGGTTGTGCATTAGCGCATCGCCCTTACATGGGTGTCGGTCGTAATTTGGCTTACAAGAAAGAATTATTCTTCCGTTCGGGTACTTTTAGTGACCAAATGCACTTGAGAAGCGGTGATGATGATTTATTAGTCAACAAGATAGCCACACGCAATAACACCGCGGTGGTGCTTGATTATGAGGCAACTACATGGTCCGTGCCCAAAAGTACTTGGCGTGAATGGTGGCTGCAGAAGAGACGTCACCTCTCTGTCTCACCGCATTATAAGGCTCGCGCCAAATGGCATTTAGCGATAGAGCCATTGACACGCTTCTTATTCTATTCAGCAACCATCGCACTTATTACCCTCTTTATCCTTATGCCAATAGGTCCCATATGGCAATGGAGCCTTATCGGGCTGAGTCCTTTTGCTTTCCGACTACTGTTACAATGGGCAGTTCTTCATCGTGCCGAAAGACGCTTAAAACATAAGCCTATTTGGATCGGAGTCATCATATGGGACATTCTCCTACCCGTTTTCACAGCAGTACTGATGATGTCACGAAAGACCTATAAGCAGTATCGCTGGTAATGTCCGTCATGTCATTTTGGCAGTCGCTCATACATGGCATGGTATTTGATATAAAAGAGTTGATATGAAAAAAACAGTTACAGGCAGTAAGATTGCCAAATTAGAGAGTGATAATCAAGCGCTGCAATCCCAAGTAGAGGAACTCAAAGCCCAAAGTGAGGAATTGCGGGTGCAAGTGGAGGAACTGAACGACATTAAACTCCGCCAAATGGCAGAATTTGAAAACTTCCGCCGCAGAACCAACAAGGAGAAATTAGACCTCATCGAAAATGCGGGAGAAAGGATATTCAAAGATATGCTTCCTATCATCGATGATTTTGAACGAGCCATAGACGCTACACAAGATGAGGGCGTGAAGATTATTTACAATAAGTTTATGAATTTCCTTAAAGCCAATAAAGTCACCGTAATCGAGACAGAGGGTCAAGCCTTTAATACCGATGAGCATGAGGCTATCACCACCTTTAATGCCGGTGAGGATAAGAAAGGGATGGTTATCGAATGTACCCAAAAAGGCTATAAGTTAGGGGATAAAGTAATTCGCTATGCGAAAGTTGTGGTAGGAGAATAAGTTATGGCAGAGAAAAGAGATTATTATGAAGTCTTAGGCGTCAATAAGAATGCGACAGCCGAAGAGATAAAAAAGGCTTACCGCAAGAAAGCGATTCAATATCACCCAGACAAGAATCCCGGTGATAAAGAAGCCGAAGAGAAATTCAAAGAGGCGGCTGAAGCCTATGAGGTATTGTCAAACCCCGATAAAAAGGCTCGTTATGACCAATTTGGATTTGCGGGTGTAGGCGGTGCCGCAGGTCAAGGCGGAGCAACTTTCACCAACATGGAAGATATCTTCTCGCAATTCGGTGATTTATTCGAGAGTTGGGGAATGGGCGGTTTCAGCGACATGTTCAGTGGCGGTAGCCGCTACGGTGATAGGCGTCAACGCGTGAACCGCGGGACGGATTTACGCGTCAAAGTACATATGACCCTTGAGGAAATCAACACGGGTGTAGAAAAGAAGATTAAGGTCAAGAAACTGGTACCTTGTGAACATTGCCACGGCAAAGGTTCCGCAGACGGTTCCGACGGAGAGACATGTCCGACTTGTCATGGTACGGGGCGCGTCATACGGCAACAACGAGGCATTTTCGGTATGATGCAAACGCAGAGTCCCTGCCCGACCTGTAACGGAGAAGGTAAGGTCATCAAGAATAAATGTCCTTATTGTTCCGGTGAAGGTGTTGTGAGCGGCGAGGAGACCATCTCCTTCAAAATACCTGCCGGTGTAACGGGAGGAATGCAAATACCAATTCAAGGCAAAGGTAATGCGGCTCCTCATGGTGGTGTAAATGGTGATTTATTAGTCCTTATCGAAGAGGAAGAACATAAAGATCTTGAGCGTCATGGCAATGACCTTGTCTATAATCTGTTATTGGATATGCCAACAGCCGTTTTAGGAGGACAAGTGCAGATACCAACTCTCACGGGTGATGTCAAGATAACCATTACTCCCGGTACCCAACCCGGCAAAATACTCCGTATGCGCGGCAAAGGACTACCTATCATCGACCAATATGCCCGTCAATACGGCACAGGTGATTTGCTAATCAATGTCGGAGTCTATATACCCGAGCACCTCTCAAAGGATGAAAAGAAACTTATTGAACAACTTCAAACTTCCCCCAATATTGAGCCAGGAGGAAAAGAGAAGAAGTCCTTCTTCCAGAACCTTTTTGGTTAGTCTCATAGGATTATTATTGAGTGTACAGGCATGGGCTGCTGCGCCGACCTACATCAGTCCCGGATACTTCGGACCAAATGCTTTTCCGGTACCGGCGATGTTAGATGGTCGTGCCAACGGCTCTTTGCATGCCGAGATAGCCGCTGACGGGTATTTCGGACAGAGAGGCGATCAAACAGCAGATATATTCTTTAAACTCAATATCCCCCTTTTCACTGATAGGGTCAACTTATCCGTATGGATGCCAATTTATGAGTGGTATCGCGGCGAAAACAATGGTTCCGGTGCCGGAGATGTGTATGTGAGCACCGATATATGGCTATTTAAGGAGCGTAAGTATGTGCCGGATGTTGCTTTTCGTGCGGCACTTAAGACTGCTTCTGGCGGCCAGTTTGCTCAGAAACGGCATTTTGACGGTCCAGGGTATTGGTTTGACCTATCAGCCGGTAAAAGTTTTTGGGTACAAGATAAAGTAGAATTCCGTCTAGCAGGCACCATCGGTTTTCTATGCTGGCAGACGACCACTGCGCGCCAAAACGATGCACTCTACTATGGTCTGCAAGGACAAGTCAATAGCCGATACTTATCTATGTCAGCCACATGGTCGGGCTATACCGGTTGGGAACAAGCGGGGGATAGACCAATGGTTATTGCAGCACGGCTAACAGGACATGTCCGGAATTTCAATCCCTTTATTCAATACCAATATGGTATAAAAGATTATCCCTACCACCAAATACGGGTAGGGATAAGCTATGAGTGGCAGTATGTAGCGCCCAGTAAGAAGAAAGTTTTTAAGAGCGCCCTTCTACAATAATCACGATTTCCCCTTTAGGTTGTATCTCTGTAAAGTGTGCAACGAGTTGAGCCAATGTACCTCGTTGGGTATCCTCATGCAATTTACTTATCTCGCGCGAAACCGAGGCTCTGCGTTCCTCTCCGAGGAAAAGCGCAAGTTGCTGCAAGGTTTTAACCAAGCGAAACGGAGATTCGTATATGATTATCGTGTGCTCTTGCTGCGCAAGGAATTGCAAGCGAGTCTGACGTCCTTTCTTTTGTGGTAAAAAGCCTTCAAAGTAAAACCTATCGCACGGTAATCCGCTATCAACGAGTGCCGGTACGAAAGCCGTTGCTCCGGGCAGGCACTGCACCTCTACCCCTTTCTCAACACAAGCCCTAACCAACATAAATCCCGGATCAGAAATCCCCGGAGTGCCGGCATCAGAGATAAGTGCAACCTGCTTGCCTGCTAAGATAGCCTCTGCCTCTGCCTCAGCAGTCTGATGTTCATTGAACTTATGGTGTGAGCGCAAGGGGGTATGAATATCGTAGTGTTTAAGCAACACTGATGAGGTTCTGGTATCTTCTGCAAGAATCAAGTCAACAGACTGTAAGACCTTTAACGCCCGCAAGGTTATATCCTCAAGATTGCCAACCGGTGTAGGGACAACATATAACATAATAGTCGTTAATTAAACCGGCGATTGAGGATAGTCTCAAAGAGGGAATAAGTCGGAGAGTCCTTGTCCCACTTGAAATGCTTGTCGATATACGTATGCGCCTCGTCCAAAGAATTACAACGGTTGAGGTCCTCTAAGGTTTTCTGCATCAACTCCCCATTCTGATTAAAGAGCTCGCGCTGGAAGAGGAAGCGGTCTCCTAAAGAGATTGCCTTCTTGATATCATCTACCGGTGCCGCCGTAATGCCAGTATTGGTGATGCCACGCCGCTGCGGTTGCGGGTCCGGTGTTTCATCCTCTTTGGGAGATTCAACAGGTGTTTCTTGGGGCACTTCAGGATCCTCTTTTATCGGCTCTGAAAGTGCTTCGGAAGTTGCAGGAACTTCCGGTTCTGCGGGTTCATCCTCAGACATGATAAGTTCCACCTCTATTTCCGGTTCATCATCGCTAGAGTTTTGTGCAGGGTTTTGTTTCAAGGTTGATAAAGCATCTTGCAATGCGGCTAACTCTTCCTCCAAAGCGGCTGTTTTGGTTTTGAAAGAAGCGACCTTTTCCTTAAGCGCTGCATTATCACTCTCCAGAGCAGCAAGACGCTGCTCCAGAGTGTTAAAGTATTGAATTAGTTCGTTCATACGTTGATATGATAAGTCATTAGTTTTTCGTCGCCTCTTCCAATTTCCCCATCATCGCGAACATGAAGATGGCAGCAATGAGACATACTGCAATAAATACGCTCCATACAAGCCAGAGCGGCAGACTACCCCAAAGGTAACCTCCGACTGAAACAAGGAAGTTTCCTAACGCGGTAGCGACAAACCAGCCTCCCATCATCATACCTTTATATTGCGGGGGAGCCACTTTGCTCACAAATGAAATTCCCATCGGGCTAAGCAGCAACTCTCCAAAAGTGAGGACGAGATAAGTCAAAATAAGCACATTGGCATCAACAAAAGTCCCCTCACCGGTTACGCGCGCTAACTCTTGCTCTGCGGGAGTCAATAAGCCAATAGAACAGAAAGCCATCACAGCGTAAGCAGCAGCAGCCACCAACATTCCATAAGCAATCTTGCGCGGAGCCGAAGGCTCTTTGCCTTTTTTCGCCAAAGCACCGAAGATAGCCATACTAACAGGGGTAAGGGCTACTACATAGAAGGGGTTGAATTGTTGGAAGATAGGAGCAGAAATACCGAGTTCTGACGGGTGATTTAAATACTTATAAACCAATGCGCCAATCACAGCGACACCGACGCAAGCCCAAATAGTCTTGGACTTTTTGGTACCTTCTCCGAAGATGCCAAATAAAGCATATACCAGAACAGCTACCAATACCAAATTCATAATATCAAATGCCATGGTCTGTGCTCCTGTCACAATTGGATTCACGAACTCGTTAGCAAAATATGTCAGCGTAAGTCCGTTTTGATGGAAAGCCATCCAGAAGAACAATACTACGGCGAAGACCAGACAGAGGGCAACAATACGCTTTTTAGTCTGCTCCGGGGTTAATTGTTCTACTTTTTGTCCACTCGCGGCAGCTTGTTTAGCGGTATTCTCCACATGTTTGAACCAAGGTCTGCAGGCATAGTAAATAACAATACTGAGAATCAAAGAAGCACATGCTACTGCAAAAGCGAAATGGTAACTGTCATTGACGCTCACTCCAAGTGATGTCTGCGCCCATGCCATGATTTTTACAGCAGCCGTCGGAGCAAACATGGCACCAATGTTAATCGCCATGTAAAACAGCGAGAAAGCGGCATCGCGACGATCGGCATACTGCGGGTCGTCATAAAGGTTACCAACCATCACTTGCAGGTTACCTTTGAACAATCCAGTTCCAAAACTAATAAGTACTAACGCACCTATCATACCAGCCATAGCCACAGCCGTACTACCATACTCCACACCTCCCATAGGTATAGCTAATAGTACATAGCCCAAAAACATAATGATAATTCCTATAGTTACGCATTTACCGTAACCAATCTTATCGGCTACTATACCGCCAATCAATGGCAGAAAATAAACGAAGGCTAAAAAGGTAGCATAAATACCGCCGGCTGCCGAAGCAGACAGTCCGAAATTAGCGCGCAAGAACAGCGCAAAGACGGCTAACATAGTGTAGTAGCCAAAACGCTCACCTGTGTTGGCTAACGCGAGAGCGAATAGTCCTTTGGGTTGATTTTTAAACATAATTCGTTGGTTTTTTATTGTTGTTATTTTTAGTTGTCAGGAGACCAAAGTCTTATATAATAGTACACCAGTGGTGGGTGTCTCGGACTCTGCCGTATTGGATGTCTTGCAGGTCGTGATAGAGCTTCGTGAGGATAGGTCCGGGTTCGGCACCAAAGTTATAGGTTATCTCATGATCGGGGTCATAGACCTTATCAATTGGACTGATAACGCATGCCGTTCCACAAGCAGCCGCCTCCTGCATATCGGCCAGTTCCTCCAAACGTATCTTACGGCGGGTAACTTTTAGGCCTTCTTTTTTCGCTAACATCATAAGCGACTTATTGGTTATAGAGGGTAAGATAGCTGTAGACCGCGGTGTCAAGTACTCATTACCTTTGATGCCAATGAAATTAGCGGCGGAACACTCGTCTATATAACGGTGGAACTTACTATCTAAGAAGAGACAGTCATATCCCGCTAAGTGCGCAACTTCCGTAGCTCTAAAAGAAGAGCCGTAATTACCACCGGCTTTGAAAGCCCCTGTACCGAAGAGGGCTGACCTATCAACACGGCGGTTGACAATAAAACTCGTGCAATGGAACTTACCGGGGTAATACGGTCCAATAGGCGAAGCCACAATCACAAATTCAAAATCATGTCCCGGTCCGACTGCAATACGGTGCATTGAGCCAAAGAGGATAGGTCTTAAGTAGAGCGTGGCTCCAGTTTCATAGGGCGGGATGAAGCGTTTATTTTTAGCGATAACAAGCCTCATAGCCTGTTCAAAGAGTTCAACAGGGACGGGCGCCATTTTGAGTCCGACAGCAGAAGCCTGCATACGTAAGGCATTGTCCTTCCAACGAAAGACACGCACCTTACCATCCACACCTCGAAAGACTTTGAGCCCTTCAAAGACTTGTTGCCCATACTGCAAACCGGTAGCCGCAGCATGCACGGGAATCATCTTATTGCGCGTGGCATACGGCGCGGACCACTCCCCCACTAATTCACCGTTAATCCAATGACCATGAAACGAGGCACGTACAATATAATCTGTCTCTGTGTAATGAAAACCTAATGTACTCCAATCAATATCCATTTCTAAATAATCTATCTAATATACTCATCTGTTGTTGGTACGGATGTGCATCCGTCCATGTCTCGCCTTGCCAATCGGTTGTATGAGGCAACGGTAGTTTTTGCATCCGCCCATCGGGAGTGATGGTGCGTAAGTTAATCGCCAACGCCAATTGTAAGGTCATATCATTGAGTTCAACAAGGTACTTCCACTGCCTGTGATAGAGCGGTTCTATCAAGTCCCAAAAGTAATCGAAGTACGGTGTGTGCTCATAGGCTGAGCGCAAAGCCTGGCAATGTTTTGCCTGCCACGGCTCGACATAGGCAATTTCGATATCTCGCGTCAGTTGTTTATGTTCCACTTTACGTACCGGCACCGTTAAGACTATTTCCCGTCCCTGCAAGTCCTGTATGCGGCACCGATTACGGAAGGTTTGTTTTTCGAAAGACTCCATTATCTCGATCTCAGCACGATGTATGCCGTCGGTTACGTAGTGGTCCCGTAGTGGTCCCGTTGTGGTCCCGTTGGAATCAGCATTGTGCAAGAGCGCGTCAATATAGCCAACAGGGGGCCAATAGGAGGTAGGCAATATTATCGGATTGAGTAGCGACATCGAGTTGAGTTTTGGAATAGTTGAGTTTGGGAACAGTCGAGTTATGGGATTCAGTTATTTTATAAAATTAAATTGAGTTGTGTTATCGTGTGGCGGGAGAGTTCGTGGTTATCGGGTGGCTGGGCGACAAAGTCTATTCCAACGAATATGCCCACGGAACCACGGTTTATCCTTTTCAATACTGAGCCAGATGAAGACCGGTCTGCCGACGATATGGTCCTCGGGTACAAATCCCCAGTAACGGGAGTCGGCGGAGTTATGGCGGTTATCACCCATCATCCAATAATAATCCATGTCAAATGTATAAGGCTCGCCAATCGTCATTGGCTTAAACTCATATGCTTGTGCTATACGCCTGTAAAGGTGATAGTTTTCCTCGGTAATGAGGATGGTTTCACCTTTTTTGGGGATATAAATCGGTCCATAATTATCCCTTGTCCAAGTGGTGTGTCCAAGTGGATAAACGTCTCCTCCAAGCGAGTCGGATTCCACTGTGATATTGATGATATGCGGGTTTTTCTCCAACTTAGCTTTCATCTCTTCGGTCAAGGGGAAATGGTAAGCGTTAGTGCCCTGCATGTGCTTTTGGTCATCGTGTGAGATACCAATCTCGTCAAGGTACTTACGGGTCAAGACATGTCCGTCTGTTTGGACGAAATAGTTGAGTTGCATTCCTTCGCGGTGTTGTTCCGGTAGCCCATTGACATAGACAACATTATCTATAATCTGCAACGTATCTCCAGGTGTTGCGACACATCGTTTGACATAATTCTCACGTCTATCAACGGGGCGGGAAACTATATCACCAAAGACATCTTTACGGTGACGCACAACATTTTCGCCATAATAGTGGCAGAGGGTATAATAGTCGGGATTCTGCATTTTCAAGCAGACCGTATCCCCGGCAGGGAAATTGAAGACAACGATATCTCCTTTTTCGGGTTTATCCCATCCGGCGAGTCGTTTATAGTCCCAATGAGGATGTTCGATATACGATTTGCCTCCACCAAGCCATTGCGGGAAAGTATGCTGTACAAGTGGCATAGAGAGTGGTGTGTTGGGCACGCGCGCTCCATACGCCATTTTAGAGACAAAGAGAAAATCCCCTACCCTAAGACTTTTTTCCAAAGAGGAAGATGGAATTTGGTAGTTCTGGAAGAGGTATAGATTGATGAAATACACCGCCACTAAAGCAAAGAATATTGCGTCAATCCAACTACAAAGGGTATATAGTCCGGGCTTCTCGTCTTTGTATTTGCGCCACCATGACCACGGGATAAACTTGGTGGTAAACAAATCCACAATAAATGGCAGAACGAAGAGCCATAAGAGGGACAACCAATCATTCCAAGCGACCCAAAGCACAAAAGCGATGTATACAATGCTCCAGATTGCGGCTTTAATCCATCCCGAAGAGGGGACATGCGACATTCTTTCTTTCCAATTCATATTCGATTATAAACCAATTACTTCACTAAAATCATGATATCCTTTACGCCCGATAATCCACTCGGCAGCGAGGACAGCTCCGAGCGCAAATCCCGCTCGCGATTTGGCACTATGGGTAAGTGAGATGGTATCAACATCACTATCCCATGTGACGGTATGGATACCGGGTATTTCGCCTTCGCGGATAGACTCAATCGGCACATTATCACCTATTTGTTGCGCCAGTGTTTTGGCAGTTCCAGAGGGTTTGTCGAGTTTATGAATATGGTGAGTCTCGGTAATTGAAGGCGTATATTGGGGATAGGGCTTAATAAGTGCCGTCAGCTGTTTATTGAGCGCGAAAAGGATATTCACTCCAATAGAGTAATTCGAAGACCAGATAAGTGCATTATCGCCCAATCCGGTTTTGAGCGGTTCAACTCCCCATCCGGTTGTGCCGGAGACGACGGGCAAATGGTATTCCCAGGCGCGTAAGATATTATCTTTCGCCGTCATCGGTGTCGTAAACTCAATCGCGACATCTGCCTCTTTGAGTTTGTCCCACTCGTTGCGGTCGAGGTCAATTCGCGCGACAATATCATGCCCACGTGAAAGAGCCATTTGCTCAATCATGTGCCCCATTTTACCGTAACCAATCAATGCTATTTTCATACACTTTTCTTATTATCAACAACAAAACGGTCAAAGGCTACCAAAATAGCCGGTAAAGCAAACAGGATTAGCAAAATGCTAATAAACGCACCAATACTAATGCCACTCACAATGGCGGAGATGGTCACATCGTCCACCAAGAATGCCATGGCTCCCGGTCCGGCAACCATAATAGAGCCGCTGGTGAGAATAGTCCTGATAGAGCCTTTGTAAGCTTCTCGCGCCGCTTCGTACTTATCATACATGCGGCGTAACTCCTTATAATAGTTGGCATATAGTATGCCGTAATCAATGGTAGCGCCCATAAGGATAGACTGCGTAACCAAATACGCCAAATAAAGCATGTGACCATGCACAAGTCCGGCAAAAGTAGCGTAAGTATAGACCGCAGTCATTACGGTAAGTACCAATATAATCGGTACGACAAGCGACTTAAAGGTTATCGCCACAATTAGGAAGATGGCCAAAATAGTAAGGATGGTAACGAGGTGTAACTCTTTATCAAAGCCTTCCTTCATTTCGTCATACATAACAGACTCTCCAACGAGGTAAGCAGGCTCCGAGAAAATCTCAGCCGAGAGTTCCTCCATGCGTTGGACAAAACGATATGTCTCGGGAGACTCGTCCGGCAGGTTAGTCAGGATAGCCATGATGGAATACTGTTCATGGCGTATCTGCTTGAGGCCGTCCTGTAAGATTTGGCTGACAGAATCAATATAGTGAACTACAGTGCTATCCAAGAAAGGCGCGATTCCTTCATTTTTAAGAACCGTATCGGAGACATATGTCAGCACCTCAGCAGGACTCATTGTGAGCGAGTCTCCATAGCCCTGACTTGAGCCGTAGGCGACATAGAGCAATTGTACTTGTGAAGAGTCAATATTTTGTCCCAACTTATTCAAGATTTTCAACATTTCAGCCGCCGAATAGGATTTCTGCGAGTGGATTAGAGTTTCAAAGAGTTCCAAACGTTGTTCCTCTTGTGACTTGCGGCGTTGTTTGGGTTTGGAGACAACCGGTTTGTAGGCAACCACGGGTTTTACCGCCTCTATAACCTGCTTATTTTCATCGGATTCTACGACAACGGGTTGAGAGGCAGTCGCGGCATCAGGCTCAATTGTTTCCGTAATTTCCCGGGTATAAACTTTGGCAGTAGAAGCCCATAGTGTACGTATATCAAGGGGAGCCAAGTCGATTTGGCAAAGCGCTAATTTCTCGGACAGTTGTTCGGGGGATATTGTACCCCTTTGCAGTGCAATATCCATCAAGTCCTTGCGGGCAGTGAGTTGCGCTTTTTCGGCAGGTTTAACAAACGACTGTAATGCAGGGCGTTTGAATAAATCGTCCGTCAGGAAATGTACATATCCGATGGGTGTCATGGATTTGCCGGAAGAGGACATGGAGTAAATCATCTTCGTTTGTGATTTGGATGAGCCAATCAGTTTTCCCATTTCCTCAGCGGGCAGTTCCCGCTCCAAGACAGCCGTATCTAAGATATTGACAAGATACTGAGTTTCCGGTGTCTTAAAGGTTTTGTTAAGAAGTGCCGTGAAGCCAATGACAGGAATATGTTCCGTATCGACCTTCTCTATAACCGTAATAGTTCGGGTAATTGTTTTCGGAGTATCCTGTTGCATAGGTTGTGGAGGAGTCGGAACAGGAATTTGCTCCTTATCGCGACGCTTCTGTTTCACTTCCTTAGGCTCTTCAGTGACGGGTCTTTCAACCACTTTAGGTGTCGCAGCAGCCAATGCATGGGCAGCATCAATAGGCTGTGCAGCAGCGAGAGGGATTTCCACCCTCGGTATCGGCGTTGTATCCGGGCGCACTATTTCATTGTCCTGTGTCAGGACAGCTTCTATTGCCTCGTTGAGCAGTTCTATTTGTACTCTGACATCGTCATCAATAAGGTCAGCAAATGTGGGGTCATTGATAAGCCCAAATCGAACGAAGTTGATAAGTTCCATAAAGCCTATATGCAACGTATCCGCTTGTCCACTATGCATGTAATAGAGCATTCGCATCATTTGCGGGTCGTACATTTTATTCTCCATGACCTCAAAAGAAGACTCGTTAGGAGCGGCAGACATATTAGGCACTAAATTGGCCGTATATTTAATATAGTTATAGAGTTCCGTAGCGGTGAGTTGCGGCAACAAAATCGTCGGGTAACTAAAAATAACCCACTGATTGGCATAGACATGGAACTCCTCATCCAATGTATCGGCAAAGAGTAATACTTTTTGTTCCTCCGCAGTGGGGTAAACGAGCACAATAGGATTGGTAGCCGGGAAGACTTTTTCTATTTGGCTTTCACCTTTGGTAGAGAAGCTTATCTCAGTCTTTTGTGCCAAGTAGTATGAGCCAAGCGCCATCCCAATAGCAAAAATTGCCATAGAAACTTTATGGTTGGTCGCAAAGCGTCCTATGCCGTCAGTCGGAATAAGCGGAGCGGGCTTACGCGTAGCAAGTATGGCGCGATAGCAGAGTAAGATAAGCGTCGGAAGTATGGTAATGGTGCAGACTAAAGAGCAAACAACTCCTTTCGCCAAGACAAAGCCTAAGTCCAAACCAATTTTAAGCCTCATAAAGCCCAACATCAAGAGTCCGACAATAGTCGTTAAAGCGCTGGATAATATAGGTTTCCATGCCTTACGCAAGGCTCTATTAACCGCCAGCACCTCTGTGCCTGCCGTCTCGCGTTCCTGACGCCAACGGTTCATAAAAATGATGCTGTAATCCAAACTAAGCACCAGTTGCAAGATGGCTACAATATAGTTGGTTGTGATAGAGACAGATGGCAGCCAGGCGTTGGTTCCGATATTGATAACGATAGCAATACCAGTAACGACCAAGCATATCAGCGGGTCTAACCAGCTCTCGGTCATTATGAGCAGAATAAGCAGAATAATAATTCCGGCTATCAAGAGCGCACTCAGCGGAGGCGTTGCGCCATCCTGACTGGTTTCGACCAATAGTTCTTTCTCGGGGTATTGCGCGACAATCTTTTGCCCCAACGCCTTTTGGTCCACGGATTTAGCCACCACCAAGTCATAGACAGTATAGGCACTATCACGACTGATGCGATAGGCGATTGACTGGACATGTTCCAAGTTATTTAGTTGCGCATACAGCGTTGAATCAAAGCGCGCATGCTCCATGACATGCACATCCGCCGATGAAACCATGTTTGTGGCAAATTCGGCATTGACAATATCCACCCCTTTTCGCATAGGACTATTGTCCGGCAGGTATTTAGTCATGTCGCTATTAACATTCACCTGCGGAATAAGCAAAAAGCAGACGATGGCAAAGGCCAATGTCACAGCAAATAATATAACATGTACAATCGCGTGTCTATATTTCATTATTATTTTTAAACCAAATCAACTTATTTGTCCAAAAACGGGCGCAAATATACGACTTTTTTTTTATCCAAGCAAATAAAATAGCATTTTTCATAAAAAAATCAAAAATATTTGCACATATCAATAACTTTTTGTAATTTTGCGGTTCAAAAAGGTAGCAAATCTTAGAACTATGCCATATAGACGTTTACCCAACACGGATTTAGCGCGGCTAAGAGCATTGCAGAAAGCATTGGAAAAGGCCTCGGTCGCAAGTTTCAACGACCAATTTATTCCATACAAGATACTCAGTGAAGCTCAGCGTTTTTACGCTCAGTTTAAGACAACTGTGTCGCAGAAGAACGACACCCACGAGACGCGCGTGAATGCGAACAAGCAATACCGCCACGAGAAAGAAAAAGCGAGGATGTATATTTCCCACTTCATTCAAGTACTCAATTTAGCGGTAGTACGCGGTGAGATTAAGAAACAACAAAAAGAATTGTATGGTTTAGACCCTAATATCCATGTAGTTCCTGACCTTTCGGGAGATGAGGATATTTTGGTTTGGGGAAAGCGGATTATAGAAGGTGAGCAAAAACGAATCTCCGAGGGAGGATCCCCCATCTATAACCCGACCATCAACAAAGTGCAGGTATTCTACAACATGTTCAAATCTCACCAACAGTCCCACACGTTCCATGAGAATAATACGGATCGCATGTACACCTCCGTAGATAATATGCGCGCAGAAGCCGACAGAATTATCGTGGATATCTGGAATACCGTGGAAGAGCACTATAAAGACTTACTCCCGTATGATAAGATGCAACATTGCAAGGATTACGGCATAGTCTATTATTACAGGCCCAACGAGCAGCATTATTCTACCGAAACGGACGAAATAATGCGCAAGGCCAGAGAAGCCCAGACGGCTTTGCAATTCTAAATATACCTATTACGCTTCTCTATAAACCTGAGTGGGTGTAACGACCGCAGCGACCGGTTTATCAAGGTCGGAGTGCGGAACGTCTTGGTGTTTACGAATCTGGCAGTCATAACAAACGCCCAGTGTATAAACAGAATGATGCCTTCTCAAGAACTTATCGTAATATCCGCCCCCTCTGCCAAGACGATTACAATGCTCGTCAAAAGCGACTCCGGGCACAATGATAAGGTCAATCTTACCGGAATAGTTTTCAGTTAACGGCACGGGGATATTATATTTGCCACGACGCATAAGTTCTTCGCCACGATAGGGTCTCAGTTCAATTTTACGATGCCGATGCGCGACAGGTAAGAGTATAGTTTTCGTCTGCCAGTATTTCTCGATGAGCGGTTTGACATCCACCTCATTATGAATCGGATAGTATAGCACGATTACCTCAGCTTCCTGAAAGTGGCGCATTTGTTCTATGCGGTTCACTATTGTTTCGGAAAACTCATGTACTTGTTCAGGAGGAATGATGCGACGGCGCTGCTCCATAATCCCCCGAAGTGCTTTTTTCTCCTGCTCTAATTGATTCCACGGCATCAAGCTCTTCAACCATTCAATCTGTGTGGCAAATAAATCAATCTTCATACAACGATTTTATCGAATTTTGTGCAAAAGTATAAAAAAATTTGGAGATGTGCAAATTATTTTGTATTTTTGTGCGATTTTTATATATTATGAGTAAGAGCGGGTTTTATTTATCCATATTAGCAGGCATAGCGGCGTGTTGTTTAGTGAGTTGCGGTAATTCTTCACAGACCACGACCACCCTATCCTCTATTGCCCAAGTAAAGGCCTTTTCGCTGAGCAATAACGCTTATCCACAATTAGCACAAGCTTCTTTCGCTATAGAGGAGAGGATAGACACCGGCCTTATCTACAACAAAGACAGTATTGCCTATGGCATGAAGTTGGACTCCGTGTTATTAAAAGTAACCTATGCTGCGCCTCCATCTTCTGCCACCCTACAATTAGGCGACACGACGATTAAGTATGTTTATACTGATACGGTTAATCTCACCAAATCGCCGATTTATTTCACCATTATTTCGCAAGATCAGAAAGTGACGAAGACCTATGAGATACGAGTTTCCGTTCACCAAATAGATCCCGATTTATTCACTTGGGAAAGTATTTCGCCTATTATTCCAGAAGATACTTTGCCTGCTCTACCCTCTGCAGAACCAAGCGGTTTTACAGTCTATGAGAAGTTATTCCGTTTAGGCAATCAGAACTGGGCTATGGTCGGCAAAGGCGATTCACTCTTTATTGTTGCCTATGAAGGTGACGAATGGCAAGACACTTATGTCCCTATTCCTGCCAATAGTGCAGTCAGAGGCTTTGGAACTGTAAAGTTTCATGCCGCTTCTTTGCGCGAGCGTGCCATGCTCATAGGCGGTTACGACCGCGAAGGCAAGATGAGTAATAGCCGCCTCAATTTTGAGTACTCTCCCGCCATTGAAACCCCAAGTAACATCCGCGTCATTGACTATGCGGATAGTAGACATGATATGGAACCCATGGCGGGAGTAGCCGTTGTGGCTTATGACGACAAGCTCTATCGTTTCGGGGGTATTAAAGAAGACGGGACATATTTTGAGCCCATTATGTATGAGTCCAAGAACGAAGGACTTACATGGTCAATTCCGGACTCCAAGCATAACCGATTGCCTGAAACGATTACTCCAAGAAAAGGAATGAAAGCCTTTGTGGAGGGTAATTATATTATTCTCCAAGGCGGCTATAATGAGTCAACCACATTCGATGATGCCTATCGGGGCAAAGTAGCAAGCGCAGATTGGAACTAACTAACACAATTAAATATACACGATTATGACAATTGATCAATTTGATTTTGCCGGTAAGAAGGCAATTGTTCGAGTAGATTTCAATGTACCTCTCGATGAGAATGGGAACATCACAGACGACACCCGTATCCGTGGTGCTCTTCCTACGCTTAAACACATTTTGGACAAGGGCGGTGCTCTGATAATCATGTCCCATATGGGCAAACCGAAGGGCAAAGTTAACGCCAAGATGAGTTTGAAACAGATTGTTAAACCTGTTTCGGAGGCTTTAGGAGTAGAGGTAAGTTTTGCTCCTGACTGCGCCAATGCCGAGAAGGAAGTAGCTCTGCTCAAACCGGGTCAAGTACTGATGCTGGAGAACTTGCGTTTCTATCCCGAAGAGGAAGGCAAACCCGTAGGTATTGACAAGGAAGACCCCGCTTATGAGGCAGCCAAGAAAGAGATGAAGGCTCGTCAGAAGGGCTTTGCACAAACATTGGCGTCTTATGCAGACTGCTACGTCAACGATGCTTTCGGCACCGCTCACCGTCGTCATGCTTCCACCGCTGTGATTGCAGACTATTTCGATGCCGACCACAAGATGCTCGGTTATCTCATGGAGAAAGAGGTAAACGCCGTTGAAAATATTCTCAATAACATCAAGCGTCCCTTCACCGCTATCATGGGTGGTTCTAAAGTATCCACCAAGATTGGTATCATAGAGAACCTCATGAATAAAGTAGATAATCTGATTCTCTGCGGCGGCATGACCTATACTTTTGCAAAGGCTCAGGGTGGTCACGTAGGTAATTCTATCTGCGAGGACGATAAACTCCAATTAGCTTTAGACATCATCAAAGAAGCCAAAGAGAAAGGTGTTAACCTTGTTATCGGTCATGACTCTGTATGCGGCGACAAGTTTGCTAATGACGCACAACAGATTGTCTGCGAGAGCGGTGAGATCCCCGAGGGTTGGGAAGGTCTTGATGCCGGACCTGAGAGCCGTAAAGCATTTGCCGAGGCCATCAAGGGCGCAAAGACCATTCTTTGGAACGGACCTGCAGGTGTGTTTGAGTTTGACAACTTCGCTGCCGGTTCTCGCGCAGTGGCAGAAGCCGTTGCCGAAGCCACCGATAATGGAGCCTATTCTTTGATTGGTGGCGGTGATAGCGTAGCTTGCGTACACAAATTCGGATTAGAAGACCGCGTAAGTTATATCTCCACCGGCGGTGGTGCTTTGCTTGAAGCAATTGAAGGAAAAGTATTGCCGGGCGTAGCGGCTATTAAAGGAGAATAATCTATGGATATCGTAGGTAAAATTATCCAAGTCCTTCCCCTTCAAGAAGGTGTAGCCAAGTCCACCGGTAATCCGTGGAAGATTCAGTCATACGTACTGGAGACTCAAGAGCAATATCCCAAGAAGATTTGCTTTGAGATTTTCGGCGAAGATCGCATCAATAGCAATAAGTGTGCGCTCGGGGATGTCGTTACTGTCAGTTTCGATATTGAGAGTCATGAGTACAACGGCCGTTGGTTCACTCGCGTACGCGCATGGCGCATTCAACAAGGTGTTGTGTCCACGGAGGTGTCTCAGCCTATAGCAGCAGCACCTGCTACTCCTGTAGCAGCTCCGATGAGCGCATCGGCAGCTAATGTTGAAAAATTCGATGCCACGGATGAAGGTACCGATCTTCCTTTCTAAATGAAGCGTTTAAGTAAGATTATAGTACTAATCATCTTGTTTGCGGGGGGCGCAGTATTATGCGCCCTCCGTTGGCAGGCATGGTTTGGAGAACCATCTGAGCCTATTTGGGAGCAAGATACGATTAACTATACGTTCCATGGTTTCGGGGACGAAGAGGTGCCACATTTCCGTGCGACCTACACGGGTTGGCAAGATACTAAAGACTCTTTAGAACTGCGGATTGTACTATTCGGCGATGTGCACAATAGCTTGACGGCAGCCCTTTTGGATTCGGTAGCAGCGCGACTTGAACCGATTGATGCCTATGCTCAATTGGGGGATTTTATGGAGCGCAACTATTTCTACTATCGTCAAGCACTCATCAACGAGATTGCATCATCTGCCTTTGCGGATATTCCGCTAATGGCCACCCCCGGCAATCATGAATACAGCAAGACTTTTCCGAGAACAATTAAGTATTCATGGTTGGCTACTTTTCATAATCCCTATAATGGTCCATCGAAATTCTTAGGTACCACCTATTATGTTGATTTCCCCAAGTTACGGTTTATCGCGATTGATACCAAAGGATTAACGCATATCAGCGATTACACCCGTACTCTAACGTGGCTCAAAAGCTGTATGTCATCTGCGGGAGAGCGTTTTGTGGTTGTTATGATGCACCATCCGGTTATTTCTTGCGCAAAAGGGAGACAAAATATATTAATCAAACTATTTTTCCATGGTGCTCTTAAGAAGGCAGACCTTGTTTTTGCCGGACATGATCATGGCTATGCTCGCCGATTACCCTTTATCAACACCAATGCCGCCACAAAGTATTATCCAGCCAATTCCTCGTCTAAGTTTGAGGTACGTGAGACAGGCAAACGCTGCTATGAAGTATTAACTATCAGCGGTAATACGCTTCTCCTCCAAACCTACGAATTAGAGTCCGGAGTCCTACTGGATGAAGTGTGCATAATTCGCCATAATGAAGAGGAGAAAATTACAAAAGAGATAATAACTCGTTAGAGCGAAGTTCCTTAAGTTCTTCAATGGGTTGCCCTCCGTAGCCCAGCAAAATTGATAAATTCGTCATAAACTCTCCGGCAAAAGAAGTTAAATCGTCAGTTTGGTCGATATCTTGTGCCACAGAAAGCAAAAAATGATAAAGAGGTTCATCGGTCATTTCATACTTGAGCGTTTTAGAAAGCACTTCCGCGATATACATCGCAATGACTTGACGTCTAACCTCAAAGGGAATGCGTGTAGGGACATAGATTAACCTTACTTCTTGAAGCACCGGGATATCACGAGCCGATGGCTGAACAGTAAGTTCAACAATAGACATCGGTGCTAAATCCGCCAGACGCTTTTTACGACCGCCGGCACCATAGACCGCAAAGACCTGTCGTCCTCTCTCGCGCGTGTAGGCATATAATAAGGTCGTTTTATCCGTTTTATGTACAATATGAAGAACTATTCCTTGCATTTGGAATGCAAAAATACTGCTTTTTCGTGAAAAAAGCAATTTTTTTTCAGATTTTCTTGCATAATCCAAAAAAATTGTATAATTTTGCACGCTTTTTCGCGAAATATTAACTCGTTACTCGTGAGAGTAACATAAATTACAATAAAAATGAAACGTACATTTCAACCTTCTCAACGTAAAAGACGCAACAAACATGGTTTCCGTGAGAGAATGGCAACCGCCAATGGTCGCCGTGTATTGGCATCCCGCCGCGCTCATGGTCGTAAGAAATTGACGGTAGCCGACGAAGGCCGTCATAAGTTCTAAGCAATGGAATCCACTCGACAAAATAAGATAGCCCGCCTGATTCAGAAGGATCTTGCAGAGATTTTTTTGAAGTATCCGCATTCACTTCTCAATAGAGAAGGCGGAAGCGGCATGGGGGGTGTTCTTATTTCTGTCAGTGAAGTCCGTATCTCGCCTGATTTGGCCATTGCACATATCTACCTCTCTATTTTCCCAGACGATAAGGCTACTCTTATGATGAAGCACATTGAAGAGGATAAGGGGATGATACGTGGTCAGTTAGGTACTCTTGAAAGACATCAGTTACGGATTATTCCGGAGCTCCTATTCCATCTGGACGACACAATCAGCAGGATGGAACATATTGATGAGCTCCTTAGGGGCTAATGCGCTGGACAGCACGCATAGCTTATCGATATCTCTTTGCCAAAAGACGGCAAGGAGCTATTCATGTTGTTAGCGGGGTTTCCACTGCCGGAATTGCAATCGTTACAGCGGCTATGATTTGTGTATTATCCGTGATGAATGGTTTTAGCAAGATTGTAGCTTCTTTTTTTTCCGAGTTCGATCCAACCCTTAAGGTTGTTCCTGTGGAAGGGAAATTCATCACAGATGCCGATTCGCTTTACTTTGTTTTATCTGAGACGGAGGGTGTTGCAGTTGTAAGCCGTGAAATTCGTGAGACTGCGCTCATCCAATACAAGGATCACCGCATGCCAGCAACCATCATGGGCGTGGACTCGCTTTTTGAAGAAATCACCCACATAGATAGTATCATCTCCGATGGGTATTTCTGCCTCTATGACGGAGCTTTTGAACGAGCAGTAATGGGTCGTGGTCTTGCCTCAGAATTGGGTATGAATGCCCATTTCGTAGGCGGCATACATATTTATGCACCTCAGCGCACGCGACATTATTCGGCAACGATCCTTGCAAGGGCTGCTTTAAATACCGAGGATGTGCTCAACGAAGGACTTGCTTTTATAGCCGGAACTTTTGCCGTCAATCAAACTGAGTATGATGACCAAGTTATGCTGGTTTCTCTCAATATGGCGCAACACCTCTTCGACTGCGACTCCACTATCGTAACAGCCTTTAATATTGCTATAGATAATGGTGTTAACGTCAAATCTGTCGCTCGCCAACTGCAAAGACGATTAGGCGAAAACTATACGATTTTAACAAAGGAGGAACAGCATGCTGATTTTTTCCGCATTGCAAAAGCCGAGAAAGGTATCACAATGCTTTTGATGCTCTTTATTCTGCTGATTGCCGGATTCAATACAATAGGTTCCTTGTCAATGCTCATTATTGAGAAGAAGGAAGACATCAGGACTTTGTCCCACATAGGAGCTTCAATAGCGGATATAAGGCAAATCTTTCTTTTAGAGGGCTGGTTCGTTAGCATGTTAGGAGCTATTATCGGCATCGTTATAGGATTGGTTCTATGCCTTTTACAGCAGGAATTTGGTCTAATCAAATTAGGGAACGGCGCTGATTATGTTATCTCATCCTACCCTGTTCAGGTACAATTTTTAGACATCCTCTATGTACTGATCTCTGTAATGGGATTAAGTGCTTTCATGTCTTGGATTCCGAGCCATAAGATTCATGTTGAAGGAGTATAAGACATACCTTAGATTGGAGAAAGGGTTCTCTCCAAACACGGTGGAATCCTACCTGTTAGACCTCGCAAAATTGGAACAATATTGCAAGGAAAGGCAATTGGATATTGTCAGATTGTCCTATGATGATCTGCAAGATTTTATCCGTCAGACGTTTGACTCAGAAACGAAAGCTTCTACCCAATCGCGCATATTGAGCGGTATTCATTCCTTTTATCGTTTTTTGCTCTACCATAATTATATAGAACAAGATCCTTCTGAGTTATTAGAGACACCTAAGAAGGAAGCCCATTTGCCAGAAGTACTTACTATAGAAGAGATAGATGCCATGGAGAGAGCCATAGACCTCTCCAAGCCCGAAGGGCATCGCAATAGAGCAATCATAGAAATGCTTTACGGTTCCGGCCTGCGTGTTTCGGAATTAGTCAATCTAAAGCTCTCCGATATGTACCGTAAGGAAGGGTATATGGTTATTACAGGCAAAGGTTCAAAGCAGCGTTTGGTGCCTATATCTCCGGTAGCCGATGAATGGTTCAGTTATTGGTTAGAGGACCGCAGCCGATTAGACATCAAGCAAGAAGCCGTTGATTATGCTTTTCTCAATCATTATGGTCGACAATTGACTCGAGCAATGATTTTTACAATCATTCGCCGTTTGGCTGAAGATGCCGGTATACATAAAACCATCTCGCCTCACACGCTGCGACATTCTTTTGCCACCCATTTATTGCAAAACGGGGCCGATCTAAGGGTTATTCAGCAACTTCTCGGTCACGAATCCATTTCAACTACTGAGATATACACGCATATTGATATTCAAGATCTTCGCCAAGCCGTTCTCCGTTACCATCCTGCTAATCAAGAGGAGTGATAGAAACCTATGCTACCAATAGCAATTATAGCGAGCATCATTGTCGGCACCGTTTTTCATGCTGAAAGCGGTGAGCCCATTGAGGGAGCCAATATCTACTATCAAGGCACCAATATCGGTACGGCATCGGACGCACAAGGTTCTTTTATATTGCAAGATGAGATGAGCAAACAAGCAACCTTGGTTATCTCTGCCATTGGTTATAAGACGCAACGTTATAAGATAGAACCTGAAACCTCCGCCGGTATTGAGGTTGCCATGCAGGAAAAAGCCGACCTATTAGGACAAGTAACAATCGTGCCTTCCGATGATGAAGTCAAAATGCTAATCCGAAAGGTTAAGGAGAGACGAGAGGATAATGATCGATTTCTGCACTCAACAAGCACTATTGCGACTGAAAAGACTTTTCTCTCCATTAGCCATTTACCTTCTCGGTTTGCGGCACGCCATTTGGGTGATTCAGCAGCATTTCTGCCTCTTTATCGGGAGCAGAAAACAGTGGCATTGGAAGCGGCAAAGACCAAAGATATTAGCGCACCCGAACAACATGCTATAGTACTATCGGAGACCGACTATTCAGCACTCATTCACCGTAATGGAAATCTCAATTTTTATCAACCCAATGTCTATCTTTTAGGACACTCTTTCATATCTCCTCTCGCTAAATCCTCCACCCTCTACTACCGCTACTATTTAGCTGATTCCGTTGTAGTTGACGGAGCCAAGCAGTATGTCATTCATTTTAGAGCTAAAAATAGTTTTGACCCCGCCTTCAATGGTAGCATGTACATTGATTCAGCGACCTATGCACTTTGCGCTATTGAGGCGCATGTTCCTCCCCATACCAATATCAATGGTTTAGCCGCTTTACGCGTAAGCCAAACATTAGCCACTGACCATACGCTCCTCATGGAGCAGATGCATGCAACAATTGATTATCTGACTGTTATTCGTGATAGTACTCGACAGTTTCCGACAATTGAAATACAGCATGAATTACAAGCTGTCCAATCTGAAGTTTTAACCAAACAGCCTGTGGCGGATAGCCTTAGCAAATCAGCATGGATGGACTCTCTCGTAAATATTCCCATACTTAAAGTAGCAACTTTTTTTGCTCGTGTCGGAACCACCGGTTATATTCCCACCGGAAGTTACGTGGATTTCGGACATATCGCCCAAATCTTGCAAGTCAATGAGCACGAAACCGTTCATGTAGGTTTACCTCTTGCCACATCACCCAAGTTAATGAAGAATATTCGCTTAGAGGCTTCTATCGGCTATGGTGTCCGCGACCGTGCATGGAAGGGAATGGGGCGTGCGTCATTTAATCTGCCCACGCCGCGTAGACATGTACTCCAAGTAGAGTATCATGACCAATATGTCTATTCAGAGGTTGACGAGATGACTTATTCCCTTCGAGAAAACGCTGTAGGACAACTCGGTATGGATTTTACCGCATATGCTTTTGAGGCACTATATGCCAACCAAAACCACGCCAATTCCGCCGTGCGTCAACGTCAAGGCTCCTTCCGATGGGAAGCAGATTGGAACGATATATTAGAGACAACCATCTATCTCAAAGCAGGTACACAAGGTTATGGTTCCCCACTGGTAGGATATCATCAAATGCCATTCTACAGTTACTCAACTATCGGTGCACTTTTTCGTTTAGGTTGGCAAGAGAGACGTATAGACGGGTGGTTTAGGCGTATTCACCGAGGCGGCAAATACCCTACCCTTTTCATCGGTATTGAGGGTGGAGCTTGGAATGAGCCAGACGATACTCGTTTTGCACTCTATGGCAAGTTCAATCTACTCCTAAAACAAAACCTATCCCTCGGCATGGCAGGAGAGTTAGACTATGCTTTCGGTGCCGGTATCATGATGGGAACACTCCCGCCACAACAGAGTTACAATTTTCAGGGGAACCAAGGCTACACCTTTGATCCTTACCGTTTTACGCTGATGAACAACTTACAATATACCTCACAACGGTATATGACGCTCCACCTTAATTGGAATGGTCAAGGTATACTCTTTAACCACATTCCCGGTATTCGATATCTACATCTTAGGGAATTGGCGATTTTCAAACTTGCATATGGAGACGGACTTACAATACCCTATGTCGAAATCGGTTGCGGTATTGGCAATATCCTCCGCGTAGGAGAACTTTACTCCGTTTGGAGACTCACCCATCGGAGCGACCTTACCACTCCTCTATGGTCGCTCCGTTTTCGAATCCACTTGAGTTTATAATTCTTTTTTCTAACTCAAAAGGCCGTTAAGTACTGCTCGTCCGAAACGGGTTCGAGCCATTCGTTGGTGGCGCCGGGCTGCTCTTGCGTATGGATAGCGAGGTGCTGCATCCACGAGTCCGCTGCAGCTCCATGCCAGTGTTTGACGCCTTCGGGAATAGCAATCACCGTGCCGGGGGTAAGAGGCACAGCAGGTCTGCTCCACTCCTGATACCAGCCCTTGCCGCTCACGCAGACGAGAATCTGCACTGCGCCGTGGTGGATATGCCAGTTATTGCGGCAACGGGGCTCGAAGGTCACGTTCGCCACGCCGCCGTAGTACGGCTGCAAGAAACTCTGCCCTACGAAATACTGCGCATAAGCGGAGTTGGGCGAGCCAACTGACCACTTCGTTGTTGGACCGCTTGCGCTGTTAGACCGTTCCACTGTTAGACCGCTATCGCTGTTAGATAACTCATCATAAGCTTTCGCTAAGCGCCCTGCTTCGTTCTGCAGACCATTTGCAGCGAGGGCGACAACGATGCCTTGCAACTGCTCTTCTGTCACGCCCATATTACGCGCACCGGCGATGTGGGCTTTGAGTTGCGGTTCCACGCCCTGCAAGCCGCTGAGGGCGGAGACGGTCACCAACTCACGGTCGGCGTACGTCAGGTTATCGCGGGCGAAGATATCTCCGAAGAGGTGTGCCTTGAGGTAGTAATCCGTCGCGGGTGCAAACTCATAATTGAAAGGTTTGCCTGTCAGTTGGGTCTGTACGCGCGTACCTTCTTTTAAGGCGTCGTAATCATCGCTCTGCGGACCAGCGTCCTCGCCCATCAGCACTTTGGCACCTTTCGCCTGACGGTCACCGATAACGCGCTGCAAAGTGCCTAAAGCATTGAGACTGCGCGGAAAACCCGTGTAGGCGTAGAGTTGTGAGAGAGCTTCTTTGATTTGGCTGACCGTCAGTCCGGCTTCCAGTCCGTTATGAATGGCTGACTCAAGAGCCACGAGGTCACCTTTGGCCTCGTTGCAAGCGATGGCACTCATCCACGCCGCCTGCTCTGTACTAAACGAAAGTTCATTCATATTTTTGGTTTCTGTTTTTTGTCTTGGTGCGCATGCTACCAACAATGCGGCCACAACAAGTGTCATGATTGTTCTCATAGTTTCGCCACCAACTCTACTATTTTTTGCTTCGTTGCATCGGTCTTCTGCTCGTCAATCTTGGCAGTTACGACACCCGTGTTCTCGGCGTGCCAGTAGTTGCAGATGTCGCGGAACTCAGCCGTAGCACCGTCATACACGCCCGGCGAATAAGACGAAACGAGAAGCGCCATCTTCTTTACCTTAGCCGGCGCATTGACGCAATACATACGCTGGATGGCAGCCTGGATCTGCGCGCAGAGCGTGAAATAATAGATCGGCGCGGCGAGTACCAGTACTTCCGCCTCCGCCATAAGCGGATAGAGCTCCTGCATGTCGTCTTTCTGAATACAGGCACCGTTGCCCTTGCCGTGGCAGTATTCGCATGCCAGACAGCCGGCGATGTGCTTGTGTCCCACATTGACAATGGTTACTTTGTGACCTGCAGCCTCTGCTGCGTTCTTGTACTCTTCCGCCATCCAAGCGGTGTTGCCCTTGGCTCTCGGCGAGCCCTGAAGAATTAAGATATTCATATACTTAATGTTTTTGATGTTAATATTTCTGGAAGATAAGCGGCATGGCTTCGGGGGCTAAGGGGTTGGTGTCCACCAGCCGAAGCGACTTGACCATGTGGAGCGTGCCTTGCTTGTATTCGAGGAAATGCGGGGTTTGAAGGTGTAATTGGTACGCCTCTTGGTCGCGATAGATCTCCACGATGCGGATGGTGTTCGGCTGCTCCTTCACCTGCATCGGGAAGATGCAGATGACACCCGGCTCGGTCTCTACAGATTTAGTGCCAACATTATGCGCGGCAGCGAGGTAAGGCTCAAGACAACCATCATTCACCTCTATCTCCGCGATGCGGGTTATTAGACCGTCCTGCGGACTGACAGAAGACAGACCGCCGTTGGCTGACAGACCGTCGCTTTGAGCGACTGACAGATGTTTTTTCATTCGTTCGATGTTTGTTTGGATGACATGCAGAGCGACATACGGGTAGTCGGTGCCGTAAAGCAGGTGGTCGGGTGTGGTGAGGGTGAGAAGTGCCTGAACGGTCTCGTCGGACGGCGAACCTGCCAAATCGAAATAGAGGCATTTGAGGTTCGCGTCGAAGTCTATCTCGCCCACCAGACCGTTCTTACGCATGACGGGATAGAGCGACCGCATCCGCGGTATCGCTATCGGCAGGTATGCCCCTGCATGCGGCACAACGACGCACATTCCCGGATAGCGTGCAAAGATATTACGGCTGATCATGTTGCAGACCGTCCGCGTGGTCTCGGAGAGGTACTCCTGCATGGCAAGTGGCGTCTGGGACATGACTTTTCCGTTAACCGGCGAAGGCTTGTGCGGATGGAGGATGACCAGCGCGTGGCGGTCGGATAGGAACTGCATCAACGGGTCCAACACACTGTCGCCAAGGTACTGACCATAGACGTTCGTCGCTAACTTGACCCCCACCGCGCCGAGTGTGTCCAGCGCGTATCGGGCTTCCGCGATAGCGGCTTGTACGTCCGGCAGAGGGAGCGTGGCGGCAAAAGCAAACGGGCTTTCGACAGGCTCTGTCCCGTTTTGACTTTTGACTAAATTCGCCAACTCTTCATTCAACTGTCTGCACGCGGCGGTACACTCTGTCTGGTCTCCGAAATACGGATGCGGCGCAGGGAGCGTCAGGATGGCTCGGTCAATACCGGCTTCCGCCATCATCTGCATATGCGCCTCCGCCGACCACTGCGGCAAGGGAAAGCCTTCGTCAAGCGACATACCATGTTTCGCCACCAACTCGCGGTACGAATCGGGAATGGCGTGCGCATGGTAATCAACCAAGGCATTTTCGCATTTACTCATTTCCTCATTTGAATTAGCGCAACCGATGAGCATAAGTGCAGCAAAGAAGTAGAAAAGCTTTCTCATACATTCTTGCCCATTTCGTATGCTTCTTGCAGTTTGGCGTGGCCCGCTATCTCACGCGGGTCGTTCACGCCGCCGCAGAACAGATGTCCCTTGAGGGTGCATTTCTCATAGCAATCAATCCAGCCTTGCAGACCGCTTTCGGCGCGTTCGGGCACAAACGGTTCGTCCTCTGCCGCCGTGGTCAGCAGGTAGATGTCGCGGAACCGGTAGTCCTTCGGATACATGGCGTTCATGCGGTCGATGAGGGTCTTCATCTGGCCCGACATCTCGTAATAATAAATCGGTGTTGCCCAGCAAACGACGTCGGCGTTGAGCACCGACTCCATGATTGCCGGCACGTCGTCTTTGAAGACACACGCGCCTGTCTCCTGACATTTGAGACAACCGATACAGAACTTGATTTCTTTGCCGCGAAGCGAGATCAGTTCGACTTCATGCCCTGCGGCTTTTGCGCCCTCGGCGAACTGCTCCGCCATCGCGTGGCTGTTCGACCCCGCCCGCAGCGAGGTGGATAAAACGACTACTTTTTTCATAATTTCAGAAATTGTCTGCAAAATTACTGCTTTTTTCCGAAATATGCAAACACAAAATGCTGCAAATGATATAAATTTTGCGGAAAAGTTTGTCTTGCCACTTTCGATTGCCGATTATTAAGATTTTAGTGCGGTATCTCGTCGGTATCCTGTTGGTCTATCGTCTCGTCAGCGTCCCGTCAACGTGTCATGTGTGGCAGGTAAGTGCTAAAAGTGACGATTATTAAGATTCGCGTTTACTTGTTCCATCTTACCTTACCTTCCAATTTCCACACCCCCTATATATAGGCAAAAAAGAGATGAAATCTATCACCTCTTTTGCAATTTTTTGCCATATTAAAGGCTTTATTTGTAAAAAGTAGTATCGGAATGTTGGATATTATGGTCAAAGTCACTTACGAAATACATGTGGCACAACAGATGATACTGTCCTTCTTCATTAACATTGTAAATATATTCACCCCACGCATATGCGCCATCATAAATGGTATTTCTAATCTGCATATTTCCAAAATCAAATTCAGAATCTGAATCAAGCCAGAAAGAGCTGAATCCGTCATCTGCTCTTTTTTGAACAAGTCTCGAATCCGTCATGTCGTAAATCTCATAGCAAGGGCTACCATGAGGACCTCCTACATATGAACCAATAATCAGTTCATCTTCTCCGTCAAAATCGGCATCATAGAATTGGTATTCTGCGTAAGGCAACAGTGAATTATCTGAAGTAGTATCAATTGTTGTATTGTAGAGGAAAATGTATGCATCTCCATTTTTAAATCCATCAAAAGGCTTGTCACATACAATATTGGTAATATTTATACTCATAAAATGCGATGAAAAACATCCACATGTATTATCCCAAGTTGTATAACAATATTCTTTGCCTGTATTAAGGGAGTGAAAGTAGAGATACACACCATTTTCGTGAGCGTCCCAACCATATTCTGGGAAGTAAGACGGATAAAAGATACCATTTACCTCAAAATCATTGATGATAGTATCGTAACGAAAATACACACTGGTGTAGTTGGCACTATCTTTAAGCGGATTCTTTTCTGCAAGTTCCTGTACCCACTGCGCCTCTGAATCTACCTTCTCCGGCACATCGTTTCGTGATTGTTTCGTGCAAGCAGATGCAAAAAGGATGATTGCCAATACGAATATAAGTTTACGAAAATACATCATAATAAATTTTGATATTTTTAATTGCTTCTAAATCAGGTTCCCACCTGCCTGTTGGTAATTGAGTAACTAACGTAATCTTTAATTTTATACCGATTAACAGCCATAGTACAATCTGCAATAACATCGACATAAGCGATGTCATCTACCACTTGAATAGTAAAGGTTCGCTCCGCAGTACGATAGTTAGAATCAAACCAAGCATATAAAGGTGGGTTACGCAAAATCTTTTCTACTACATTGTAGATTTCTGCTATTAGGTTGTCATCCACTTTAAAAAGCTCACTTTGCAATGAAGGCGGATCCGGAATAGACGAGAGCAATCGTTCTATATCAACAGAATCAAACCTTTCGTTGGCGGAATTAATTAACTTGACAAAATAATCCACGATTCTTTAACTCAATCTGATAATAGAAATTCAGGAAACAACTCTACTATTTGATTTAATAGAGCATCTGTAATATAAAATTCTGGTATATTGCCTTGACACCAATAAACATATGACATATCTATAGCCAAGACATCACCTATCATGATTTCTTTATATTTTCCAAAGAGAAAAATATCTTCTAGTGAATCAAAAATGTATTTATTCATTGTTTTCGGGTTCTCTTATCTTATAAACCTCTTGTGGTGACAATAAAATATAGCTCGGTAATCCTGTAACACTATTTATATAACGGCATAGGCAAATAAATGATGAGGCAATGATCTTATATTTACCAATTTCGCGTGAAAACTGATACAAAGATCCATCTGCTTTATACTTAACAATGTTTTTCTCAGCCTCTTCTTCTTTAATCAAATTATGACTAAGTACAACCGTACTAAAACTTTTTCCTATTATTTTAATAGGAGAAGAAACATTAATCACATTTATGGAATCATTATCCATTGTGTATTCCCCTTGTGGCAATTTTTCAATATTTGTCATAACAGCATGTGTTCTTTTTGCCCCTTCTATACGGATACGATATGAATTAACGATAATATTAGAATTGAAATTGAACATTAATTCCAACTCATCATTCTTCAAAGATAGTTCTGACTTTGAATTTCTATAGGTTTCAAGCGGTTTTAGGTCTTGTTGCTCAGGAATAAACCCTATAATTTGTAATTTAGGGATTAAGAGAGAAGTTGCCAAGATATCTCCTGCTTGTATATAACCATTTTCTTCTAAAATAGCGGTAATGCTTTGATGTGTTCGTGGATTCATAATGCTAAATTATTTTAGATAAACTATACTTACATTTTTATGATACATATTCAGTATCAATTGCTCTATGTCTAAGTTATTTATTTTGAGTATTATGCCGTAGTTTGCAAATGAAGCTAATTCTTTAGGTACACCCATTTCAACGGCATCTTCATCATACCCATATCCCCTAAATTCTATCAAATTATTTTTTGTTGATACAATTCTCATCCGTTTAGGAGCCATTTGAATATTATTCTTCCATATGGGGTGTCGCCCATCAAGATTATACATTGATATTGTATAGCCTTCATCATTAGATATATTCTTTTCTATTAGAAAACGTCTATGGCAATTATAATTATGTCCAGACACATCTATCCCATTTTGAAATCGGATATGATCAGAAGAATCAAATATACAACTCCCATAAGGAGGAGTATTACTGCCATTGGCAATAGCTTGGAAAAATGCAGTATTCATCAGAGATTCTTTATATTTGTATTAGTTGTTTGTCCAAAATGCTATAGCTTCACGTATTGTCATTGTAGGGAAGTCTGCGAACATAGACATTAAGGACCATAGTTTTTGCTCTTTTTCATCAACTTCACCATCTGCAACCATAACTGCAGCTAAATAACCACATGCATATTTCTTTTGGGCTATTGTCATATTTGATAGAATAGCTATTACTTCACTTCCTTCCATACTATCAGCCTTATGCTCTATGGCTATAGATTCTATTGTATCAATTTGAATACCGAAACTCTTTAAATCTCGTTTAATAACATCTTTTTCCTCTGATGTCATTATGCCATCCGCTAATGCCATCATTTTTGCCGCCTTTAAAATAGCAGCCATTTCTTTTCCTGAGAATTGCATAATTGTATAGTGATTTTAATTCTGCCTACTCTTTATCGGATTTTCGGCTAACTCCGTTTAAGAATTGATATAAATACACGAAAAACGTGAGGCTTGTTAGCTTCAATCTGGGATTTCGCGGTTCTCGACTACCTTAATCTCACCAAATATCTACTGAACAAGGCTCACGCTTGCGCATGAGCACTCAAAAGCCTTGTTCTTGGTGAGATTTATGAAACTGTCGAGATTTCGAAATCCCAAGCTCTTAGCTGAATGCTTTATTATTTATGTATGTTGTTTGTCTGTTGTTTTATGCCATAGGCGGATTTTTTTGTTACTATGTTTGTTTTTCTCCTTTTCCGGAGTGCTTGGAAGCACCGCTCGGAGAGGGACGATTTATTCTTTCTTAATAAATTTAACGATGCAATCAATACAAATCGGTCGATCGGTCAGAGCATCAATAAAGACATTTGCAGGGTGCATGTCTTCCAAATATAGACGATCTCCGATATAATTCACACCTTCGCCTTCCTTGTTATCCCGAAAGCCTTTTGCGGCAACCATATCATCAATCTCTCTCTTGGTTGCAAGTCGCTTGCAGTTTACATAAGGTTGCGTTAGAATGATGCGAAATAGGCCATCTGTGTCGCGCGTGAAACCAATTACACTCATTGGCGTTTCCGGGAACAAGGTGTTATGCAGCACAATCGCTTCGAGAGCTTTGCCGAGAGTAGCGTAAATAGAGGTGCGCTCTTTTACTACAGAAATATCCCCTTCTTTGTAATAGACTTTTGCCTCTGCGCCTTGCGCTATCTTAGGTCCGAATGTAGAAATTATCCATTGTTCGGATTCAGGAATCCACAACTTTTGGGCTTCCGCCCATTGTTGCAGCACTTCCTCTTGCTTGGCATCTATTTCCCAGTTACTTGGGCTGCCTGTTTGGCCTTCAGAAGAAAAGCGACTTGGTTCAAAGCTTGCTCGCGCGTAGCAACAGACGGTGTACGCCCCAATGAGCGGCGCACCTGCTGTGCAGAGTCCTGCATGCTCTTGTAGATTAAATCGATGAATGTTTGCTCTTCCATAAAGTATATCGTTGGTATAGTTGTCTATCAGTTGGAGTGTATGAGCCGAGAAACCGCTATCGCGGATACTATCAAATATATCTTTCAGGCTCTCGTTCATCGTCTTTGCAACTTTTGGCTGCAAAGTTACAACAAAAAATCCGAATGTGCAAATAAAATTCATTTTATTTTGCCATTTGCAGGATTTTGCGACCGTAACTTCGGGGGAATTACAAAGTAAGGCGGAGTCCGAAGTTACTGTTTTTTTGACATGTGCAAGGATTTTATGCGATTTACTCGATTTTTCTTGTCTCGGTCATCGCTCGGTCGGGAGGCGGAGAAATGGGCGGAGAAATGGGATGTATACATGGCGGAGCGTAACAATACAAAAAAACGTCCTGAAGGACGCTTTCTGTGGATGGTTTATATGGGGGCTATAAACGGGTTCCCCTGATATCGTACGTTTGGGCGTTGTGCTTGATATAGAGGACGCCGTTTTCGATGAACTTGGAACTTGGTGCTTGGTCACTTGGGACAGTCGGAGTGAGGTTTTCTGTTGTTCCTGCCTTCTCGAAGCGGACACTCACATTGCCGGAGCCGAGGGCAGCGGCGAGGCCCGAAGGATCATCAATACTGCCGATGCGGGTGTAGGAATAGGAACTGCTGAAGGTCTCATAGAACAGCACCACGCAGTTGTTGCCGTACAGCATCAGGTCGCCAGCATGAATCATACCGGGCTGATAACTGTCCGTCGGCAGCGAAGAGTCCAGATAGTGGTATTTCTCATTGCCGTTCAGTTCGGTCATCGGAAGGGTCAGCGGCAGCAGTTGGGCAAACGCTCTGCCTGTCTCGCTGTCTGCCAAAGTAGCAGTAAAGGTCTTGGCGCCTACAATAACATTGATTTGCATAGTATTTTCCGTATTATACGCCACCAGGGTCTTGCTATGCGCTGCAGCGGATAAGCACGCTGCCGCAAGAAAAAAGAGAATACGTTTCATGTGTTTAGTCTATCATCTTAATCAGTTTGGCTGGGACACCGCCGACGATAGCGTTGGCGGGCACATCCTTGGTTACTACGGCACCGGCGGCAACGATGGCGTTATCGCCGATGGTAACGCCTTGCAGGACGGTCACGTTCGCGCCAAGCCACACTCTCTTGCCTATATGTATCGGTTTGGCAATCATGCCGGCACGCTGCGCCGGGTCGGGGATATGATTGAGCGTGCAGAGCGTGGCGTTATGCCCGATGAGGGCATCGTCGTCAATGAAGATACCGCCCTGGTCCTGGAACTTGCAGCCCATATTGATAAAGACGCGTTCGCCGATATGGGTGTTCTTGCCGCAGTCGGTGTAGAAAGGCGGAAACATACCGAAACTCTCCGGCACATCGATCGCCCACAGTTCGCTTAACAGCCGCCGCAGTTCTTCGAGGGTATGGTACGCGCCGTTGATCTCGGCAGTGATACGCAGGGCCTCCTGCGAGTACTTGTGGAACTGCATGTGCAAGTCCGAGCCGCCTACTATCGGCTCGCCCGTCGCCATGCGTTCACGGAATTGGTCTATTGTCATAATAATCTTTGTTTTGCAATGATACTTTTCTGTTCGTCTGTAATACGATAACTCTCTATCGCCTTTTGGATTGCTTTGTTGTGCGTCCAAGGATGCAAACGGCGTTGCCCGATATAAGGGAATGCGGCATCCCATTGTTTGGCGAGGGCGGTGGCGAAGAACCAAGCCTGCATCATACGGATGCAATACTCTTCGCTTTGGATAGCAGCCACCCATTCCAAGTATTCCGGTTTGAACGCCTCATCCAAGTAGTAGCGCATTAACATGCCCATGCCGAAACGAATAGTATAAGTGCGCTTTGATGCCATCCAACGACGGATGTACGGTATTAGTTTCTGCGTGTGTTTCTTAAAACATTTAGGCGACAACTGGTCGCACGTTGCCCAATTATCCACATACGGCAAGAAACGCTTCAGCTCCGCGATACAGGCATCAAAATCTTTCTCCTCCGAGAGGATAAACGCATGCAGTTGGTTTTCGTCAAAATAGCGGTGCGGCAAGGTCAGCATAAATTCTTGCGCAGTAGGAGTCTTGCTGACTTGTTTTGCCATTTTGCGCAATTCAGGTGTCCGCACTCCGATAATCGTCTCACGCGGAATAGTCGGTATCAGCTTACTCTGAAAACCGGCATATGTTTTGTCCTGCAAGGCGAAAAGTTGAGCTGCGATATCTATTCTATGGGTTCCCATGTAAGTCAATCTGCGGAATGGTTCATGGTTATATCTTCGTCATATGATAGCCCATGCGTTTGAGTTGCACAGCGATGCCAAAGAGATATAACTGATGCAAACAAGCGACGTAGCCAAGAAACGCCTCTTTGGTTCCCGGTTCGATTTCCTGATGCATCAAAGCATTATGCACACGCGATGCACACTCGCTGACGAGTTCTTCCGTCGCAGCAAAGTTCTTGCCTTGGAGTTTGAGCATATCCCTGCGGACATACTCGTCCATCGCGTCATAACCCCGTTTGTCACGCAGATAAACATACAAGTCTTCTATGGCTGAGTAGTACTGCCAATCGTCATCCCACATCTTCGCCAACGCCATACCAATATACATCATCCACCCGAGAGAGGCAAGAGGATAGTTCTGAAACTCACGCACTCCGTCAGGGATATACGCATTAGCGATAGCCTCCCATCTATCCTCTACATCCGGACATTCCGGCAGCCGCTCGTCAATCTCGTCCACGCTCAGCAAATACTGCTGCAAGTCACTATGTATCTGTTCTTCTAACTTATCCATTATAATAGTTATCATTTCATTCCTTTTCTCATAGCATGCTTCTCCAGATTATGCTGCATGCGTATATCGTTAGTGTCCGCGGACAAACTGCCCTTCGGGCTGGTACTCCAGAAAGCAACTGTCATCCCCGCGACTCCTCATCCATCGCCTGTTGCTCTTGGGCTATGTAGTCTTCGTAGGTCATAACCAAATTATCCCCTGATCATGTATTCGTTTCAATACCTTCTGAATCATTATTTAATCAGGTTGCTGTCCGTCATGAGTTTGCCATGCACATTCGGTTATCTTCATATCCGAAAACAGCGCAGTAAAAGACGAGTTCTCCGGCGAACAAGCATAGATACCGAAACGTATCTCTCCATTTCCGGCGCACATGTGGCATATACGCATCTGGCTGAAATGTACGCCGTCCGCCGAACTCTCGATGCAATAATCGTCCTCCCGCCGCGAGAAGCGGTACCACATCGTTTTTACGTCCGTCGGGATAGCCGTTGTTGCCCAGTCCGAATAGCCGCCGTTGGTGACCACCGAACCGAGGTGTTGGTACTGCCCGTTCTCGTACTCCACGGACGCTTTGAGCCAGTTCTCGCTGTCAAGGTACATCACAATACCGCACTGGTCAAACCGATGATGGCTCTCCGAGAAATCGGTCTTGGCGATGAACGAAAAGAACCGCTCGTTCGTCTTCATCTGCAGAACAGGCGCATTGTCATTCCTGAAGTGGTAGTACGTCCGCTGCCAGAGGTCGGTATGCGGTTTGGTGGTGACGGCAATCACGCCGTCTTTTTCCTCTACTTTTGCGGGCTCACGCGTCCACTGCATCTGTCGGTAAATCTCGTCAAAAGTCATTGTCAGTTTGTTTCCCATACTCAATTTGCTTTCTTTTGCGCGGATTTGGTGATTTATGTTCATTTTATAGGGTTGTGATACGGTTGATGCACCAAGTTATAGCTTGGGCGAGGCGGAGGGTGCAGTCGGTGAAATGACCGCCGTTGTGCCAGACGAGCGCCGTGTGTTCTTCGCCGAGCGAGTGCGTCAGGAGGTCATGGTACGCACGGATGTTGTCGCCCACCTGTGCGAGAACTCTGTTGTGGGTCTTCTCCTCTTTGATGCCCAGACTGAGATAGACCTTCGGCGTGAGGAGCGTGCGGCTCTGTACGAATGGCATCCAGCCGCGTATCCACACCGAAGGAGAGGCGGCAGCCACGGCAGCAAAGAGTGGCTGTTGGTACGCCGCCCAGAGTGCGAACAGCCCCGCCAGCGAATAACCGCCGAGAATGACAGGCAGCGAACCGTACAGACCTTGCAGTTCGGGCAGAAGCGCGTTTGCCACAAACTCCAGCGTTGCGCCTGCCTGCGTGCCTACCTCCTGGCGTTGGGACAAAGCCGGATCAGCCCACGGCGCGAGTTCGGCTTCCCAGTCGTTGACGGTGAAGGCAGCAAGGACAAAAGGCACGGAGGTCTGTTGGGTTATCATCTGCGCCAGCGTCTCAAAATCCTTGCGCTCGTGTGCGCCGAGCGTAGTCAGCACAAGGCATCGGGGCTCCGGCATGGCATAGACCATGCACGGCCGGTTATCTATCAGAAGTTCGGTTGTCATAGATGTCATAATGCTATCCTCTCCAAATCGTCCGGGACGATAATCTTTTCTCTTATATTTTAACATTACGCAAATTCGCCCTGTTTCCGTGATGAGTTTGTCCTGCGCGTAAATGCTACTATGCGGGCGGTTCCCAGATAGCAGGAAATTGAATTGCGTGCAAAGATAATGCTTTTTTCTGACATATGCAAATAAAAGTGAAGAATTTTTGATTGCGGGACACGACATAGCCGAGATCTCGCCATTGCACATGTCCAGAACGCGGGGTACACTACAGCATGATGAGTGCTTGATGAGTCTGGAATCTATGCTAAATTGTGCGGTTATTGTCCGGTTATAGTCCGGTTATTGTGCGGTTATTGTGCGGTGTGGTCCCGTTGTGGTCCCGTTGTGGTCGCGTTGTGGTCGCGTTACTGTAAGGGCAGATTAAACCTAAAAAAGGATGACCCGAAAACTGAGATAGCAAGCGATAGACAGAGTAGAACCCGAATGCCATTCGTAATTTGTAAGTTGACATTCGTAATTCATTATATTAAGGGGTTGCAAAGACTTTTTGCTTTCGACTTTCGACTCAATTAAGTTTCAAATTGGTGCAAAATGAAAAAAAATCGAAAGTTTTTTTGGTTATATCAATTTTTTTATATACTTTTGCAGCCGCTGGTGTAACACCAGTGTTGGCGATACCGCTTAGTTCGTGTTTAGAGTCTTAAAGTTAAGCTGATAAATTGTTAAACAGAAAGCCGTCAACAAGACATAGGTGAGTGCTTTACTAGCAGCTCCCTCCCAATTCCCCCAGGGCTTGACCGCAGCAAGGGTAAGAGGTTGTAGCGCTGAGATAGAGTGAGCTCACCTTTTTTATGTTTATCCAGGATACCAGGTGACCGGGGCGCCGTTACAGGGTGTTTTTTTTCCGGGAGACCAGGTGACCGGGGCGCCGTTACAGGGTGTTTTTTTCCGGGAGACCAGGTGGCCAGGACACCATTATAAGTTGAAAGTTAAAAGCGAGAAGAAATGCTCTCCGATTTCCTATATAGTTCCATCAAGTCGCAACTGCCATTTGATCCGACAGAAGAACAAGACGAGTTAATTCGCCAATTAGCATTCTTTGTTCTAAGCGGCGATGAGAGACGCTGTTTTGTGCTTCGCGGCTATGCCGGCACCGGAAAAACCTCTGTTCTAGCAGCCCTTGTAAGGGGACTAAATAAGGTCGGAAAGACCGACAAAGTAGTCTTGCTGGCACCAACCGGGCGAGCAGCTAAAGTGCTGAGTCGCTATTCCGGCTACGAAGCTTCTACTATTCACCGCGCCATTTACCGTCAATCGAAAGTCAAAGACACCGAGGCATATTTCTCCCTCGGCTATAACAAAGCCAAAGACACACTCTTCATCGTTGATGAAGCCTCTATGGTATCAAACTTAAGCGATGGCACAGGCGGTTTTGGTACCGGCAATGTATTGGAAGACCTCATTAACTATGTTTATCAAGGTGAGCACTGTACCCTACTCTTTGTGGGCGACGATGCCCAGTTACCGCCGGTAGGTCAGGCGACAAGCCCCGCCTTGGACAGTAATTACCTGATGGGTTATGGTTTAGCTGTTCAACAATACACCTTACGAAAAGTCATTCGTCAGGCTTTGACATCCGGAATTTTGACCGAAGCAACCCGACTAAGGTTCGCCTTAACAGAAAGCCTCTCACAACCATTTAGCTACAAACAGATTGCCCCCCATCCGGATGTGACAGTCCTTAAGCCTACGGAGGTACAAGACCGTTTAGAACATTCCTACCATGAGGTCGGCATTGATGAAACGCTGGTGGTCACACGGTCCAATAAGCGGACAAATCTATACAACCGAGCCATTCGGGCGCGTATTCTGTGGAAAGAAGAACAACTTACCCCATCAGAGCGCATTATGGTCTCACGCAATAACTATTTCTACGAGACATTTTTAGCGAATGGAGAGACTTTAGAGCTACTCGCCATCCGCAATGAACGTGAGCTATACGGTTACCACTTTACCGATGCGCGAGTGAGGTTCGGTAATAAGAGGGAGGAAATGACCGTTATCTTGTGGTTAGATACACTAATGACAGACACACCGGAAGACAGCTACGCCATGCAACGGGATTTATATTACAAGATCGCTGCCGATTATCCGGAAATACGCTCTCGCAAAAAACTTCGCGACAAAGTTTTCGAGTCGCCTTATTACAATGCCCTGCAAATCCGCTACGCCTATGCCGTTACCTGCCACAAAGCACAAGGAGGACAATGGTCACATGTCTATATTGATCCCGGAGCGCTACACGACAAAAACCCTCTCAACCAAGACGACCTTCGCTGGCTCTATACCGCTATCACCCGTGCGACCGAAAAGATTTATCTGTTAGGGGCAGAGCCCTAAAGCGAAGCTTAAAACAGCGGAAACTATCATTTTGTAAAAAAAAATAAGAATTATTTGCTTTATTGCATTTTTTTTTATATTTTTGCAGCCGGAATGAACTGACGCTGTTTATTAGCGCCGCTGTTAGTAGTAAATGTTGGCAAGCCTGCGGCTGTTAACACGAAGTTATCTAAAATATAAATACATAATGAAAAAACTTAAGTACGTTTTGCCGGCGTTAGTCTTCGCTATGGGGCTAACAAGTTGCCGGAATGACATTGACCTCAACAACATCGACACCAAGATGCAGTTGAACACGGCATTAGCCATCCCTGTCGGAAATGTCACTGTGACGATGGGAGATTTCTTAGGCAATGGTCAAGTGCCAATCATCAAAGTGGATGAAAATGGCATTTTTCACGCCATTGATACCTTTCAGATTGCGACGAAAGAGTACCACAAGATTGACTTAAACCAGTACATCGTCAAGAACGCGACCCAACTCTCTTTCCGTGTCGCTGACCAAGTGCCTACAGGCACCATCGTGGGCGATGGTACAACCACGATGTCCATGACCTTCCCCCTTCAGTTGAATCTGACGGGAATCAACACGGATATGACTAACGAGCGGTTGGATAGTATGATCATCACCAATGCACGATTTGTCTCAAAAATCGGCATGGAGGGTATGGATGACTTGAAATGGAGCGAGATTAAGAGTGCAACACTCATCCTCGGGGACCAGTTCACCCGTACCGCCGGCAAAGAAATTGAGATTCCTATCAGCGGAAAAAACTTCTCCCAAGAAATCCCCATTAACATTGCTGATTTCAACCTCTGCTTAATGGCAGACCGCGATAACCCGGGAGCCGTAGTGAATAAAATTGATTTCCAACTTCGCTTTAACCTCTGCCTTGATGCAGGACACTCCGTGACGATTTCAGACAATAGTAAATTCTTCTATGATCTTAATGTAGAGCTGCTTGATTACGCCGCGCTTTGGGGCTATTTTGAGCCGAGCACGGAGATGAGCGACGAGGACCGTATGTCGATGGATGACATCTGGAGTGGTTGGAAAGATGTGAAGAAACTGCGAATGCGTTTCACAGAGCCGAAAGTATCAATCTACATGAGGCACCATGTTGCAGCACCTCTCATGATGGTAATAGATTATGTACGTGCGGTCAACGCTGCCGGTGGTGTGGCGCAAGCCGAATGGACAGACGCAGGAGTGTCCTCCAATTCTAAGACTATTTATTTCACCGATTTTATTTACCCCACAGACCCCTTAGAGGCAGAGAAGGAGTATTTCGCCGTATTCGATCACCAACCCGCTAATGGTCACTTCGACCGCATATTTGATATACGTCCGGATAGTTTCATCTATAGTTTCCACTTGGAAGTAGATAAGAACAAATTAGGCACAGCCGCCTATCCTTACCGCCAATTGCGTCTCACCAAAGACCGTCAAGTGCCAGGCTATGGAATCTTTGATATTCCGTTTAAATTCAATACCCAATCAGAAGCGGAGTATGTCACGACTTTAGAGACAAATTGGCAAAACATCAACTTTGACTCAATCGCTACAAAGAATGATTACATAGACTCGTTAGCCGTTAAACGCGCCTTGGCATTTATCACGGTCTATAACAGCATTCCGTTTGAGATATTCGGTAAGTTCCATTTTCTGGACAAAGACAGCATGGAAATGGACATGAAGTTCATTCAAGACAATGATTCCAACTACGTGCATTTTGCGGCACCGGAGATGCGAGGACCTGCCGATTCATACGGCTATGTTTCCAAACCCAGCGAGACGCTCTTCACCATAGATGTAGATAGTGCTGAGTTTAATCGTCTGAAAGAGGTTAAGTACCTGCAGTTAGATGCTTTCTTAGGCAATAATCCGATGAAATGTTATTTAGACACTGCCACCAGCTTAAAAGTGCAGTTGGGTGTCGGCGCAGATGTAGAAGCCATTGTAAACTTCAATAAGCAGAAAGGAGGTGCCCAATGAGACGCTCTAAATTATTCGTTGTAGCCATCGCACTATGTATGGCTTTAGGTGTTCAAGCTCAGCAAGTCAGCACCTTGTATTTCTTAGAGAATGCGCCGATGAGGCACCTGGTTAACCCCGCTTTCCAGCCGGTGAGTGAAGGTTATGTCAACTTCACGCCGTTAGGATATAGTTCGTTCTGGATAGGCAATAATAGTCTGACTGTAAGCGATGTTATCTACAATTATCAAGGGAAGACGGTCACCGCGCTCTACCCGGGAGTCGGCGGTTCAGAGGCTTTGCTGCGTGCCATACGCCCGAATACCTTAATGGATTTAGACGCTTCTTTTGACCTGCTCTCCTTCGGTTTCAGGCTTAAGAATAAACCTGCCGGCTATGTCAATATCGGCATCATGCTTCGCGCCGATGGCGGTTTTGCGCTTCCAAGGTCATACTTTGACCTACTCTTGGGCGGCGGTATGACAAATGCAGTGAACGGCATAGGAAGCGACCACTTCGATTTTTCCTCTACCAGTGCTAAAAGCAGCGTTTATACTGAGATTAGCGGTGGCTATAGTCATAAGATCAATGAGCACTGGACTGTCGGTGGTAAAGCTAAGTTCCTATTAGGTACTGCCTATGCTGATTTCTCGAACCGGTCATTGACCTTAGATGCCTCCGGTGCACAATGGGTTATGAAAGGTCAAGGGTCATTGGTTATAGCCGGTCCGCTGAATTGGCAAATGTTGCCTAACCAGATTAACTATCAATATATCAAGAATATGACCAGCGGTAGCTCTCAGGGGATGCAGGACACTTTACGCCAACTGCTGCCGCAACAGTGGACACAATACCTCACCCCCTCCGGTTACGGTGCTGCATTTGATCTCGGTTTCACCTATAAGCCTATTGAACAGTTGCAGATTAGTGCTGCAATCAATGACTTAGGTTTCATATACTGGAATAACGCGATGCAGTATCACACTACGGTCGATACGGTATTTACCGGAATTAACAATCTCAAATACAGCGACTACCAAGACGAACAAGGCAATATCAAGACCCAACAATTGATGGATACCGTCTTCGCGCAATTGGAGACGCTGGCGAACATGATTAACGCGAATAAACAAGGCGGTGGCTTCGCCCGTATGACCAGCGCCAAGTTGGTAGTAGGCTTGGATGCTAATTTCTGGCAGAATCGCGTCGGTGTCGGTATCGTGAGCAAAACCCGTTTATTCAATAACAGGATATACGAGGAAGTGACCTTCGGCGCAGCCTTAAGACCCTGTAACTGGTTCAACTTAGCAGTCAGTTACTCCTTACTCAATAATGGTAAATACTCCAATATCGGTGCCGGTCTGAGCTTTATGCCCTATGACGGAGTGAACATGACACTCGCATTAGACTTTATTCCGACCAGCTATATCAAAGTCAATAATAATATCCCTGTCCCCTACATGGCAAAGGGTGTTAATGTAGCCTTAGGCTTCTCCATTGTTTGGGGCACCAACAAGAAGAAAGACAAGGACGATGATATGGATGGGGTGTTCAACCTCCTAGATGTTTGTCCTAATACCTTACCAAATGTGATGGTAGACGAGTTAGGCTGCCCGATAGACAGCGATGGTGACGGTGTACCCGATTACTTGGACAATTGTCCCAACACGCCAGAGGCAGCTTATGGTTTAGTAGATAGCACCGGTTGCGCAATGGATGAGGACAAGGACGGTGTACCCGACTATCTGGATCGCTGCCCCCACACACCGCAAGAGGCAATAGCCTATATAGACGAGTTCGGCTGCGAGTTAGACAGCGATGGTGACAGCGTGCCCGATTGGCGCGATAGCTGCAACAACACAGTACCAGAAGCCTATGGTCATATTGACGAATATGGTTGCGACTTAGACAGCGACGGTGACGGTGTGCCCGATTGGAAAGACCGTTGCCCCAACACACCTAAGGAGGCCTTTGGTCACTTGGACGAGTTCGGCTGCGAGTTAGATACAGACGGTGACGGTCTTGCAGACTGGGAAGACGAGTGCCCGTTAGCCCCCGGTCCTAAGTACAACAAGGGTTGTCCGGAGGTTAAGAAAGAAGTCCGTAACCTGCTGCAAAAGGCGATGCAAGGTATTCAGTTCGAGACCGGCAAGGCCAAGATTAAACCAAACTCCTTTGCCCTCTTGAACCAGATTGCGGTAATCTTCATCGATAATCCGTCTTACATCATTGAGGTTCAAGGTCACACGGATAATGTCGGTAAAGAAGATTACAACATGAAGTTGTCCGACAAACGTGCTAACGCGGTGAAGGATTACCTCATCAACGCGGGTGTACCGGCGGAGCGTATGAGCGCCAACGGCTATGGTCCAACCCGTCCGATTGCTGATAACAGCACCTCAGCCGGTCGTGCTCTCAACAGACGCGTTGAGTTCAACATTACCTTCGAAGAAGTGCACTATGAGACGGTCTTGGAGCATGTTGACTCTACCTTATACCAACAACACTTAGACAGCATCCAAGCCATTGAACTGGATACTACCACGACGACTAATAAAGATTAAAAACTATAGATTATGGGAAGAGCTTTTGAATATCGCAAAGCGACAAAATTAAAACGTTGGGGCCATATGGCTCGCACGTTCACAAAGTTAGGTAAAGAAATCACTATCGCTGCTCGTGAGGGCGGTGCTGATCCCGATGGCAACCCTCGTTTGAGAATGCTTATTCAGCAGTGCAAGCGCGAGAATATGCCCAAGGAGAATATCGACCGCGCTATCAAGAAAGCGACAGATAAGTCGTCCGAAGGCTATAAAGAGATCAACTACGAAGGTTATGGTCCGCACGGCGTTGCCATCTTTGTAGAAACGGCTACAGACAACCACATGCGTACCGTAGCGAATATCCGGTCGTACTTCACTAAGCATGGCGGGTCATTAGGCACACAAGGCTCGTTAGAGTTCCTCTTCGATAGAAAAGCCTGCTTCACCATTACGATGAAAGATGGTGTGGATTTGGACGAGTTAGAGTTAGAGCTCATCGATTTTGGCGTAGAAGAGTTGGCTATTGATGAGGAAGAAAACACCATCGTCATTTACTCCGATTTCAACCTCTATAACGACATGCAGAAGTACTTGGAGGACCACGGCTTTGAGATTCAGAGTTGCGAGTTCGTTCGGATACCGAATAGCACAAAAGAACTCACCGACGAGCAACGCGAGTCGGTGCAGAAACTCATCGACAAGATCGAGGAAGACGAGGATGTACAGAACGTGTTCACCAATATTGCCGACTGATGCTATCCTCTCTTAAATTAACAGACACTCAGGCGCAGCAATTGGCTGCGCTTGAGCCGCTCTATAGGGAGTGGAACGAGAAAATCAACTTGGTAAGCCGCAAGGATATTGACAACCTTCGGTTGCACCATATAGACCATTCCTTAGCTATCGGTCATGTACTGCATTTCGCGAAAGGAACAACGATATTGGATGTCGGTACCGGCGGAGGTTTTCCCGGGATACCCTTGGCTATACTATTTCCGGAGTGCCACTTTACGCTGATTGATTCTATCGGTAAGAAGATTCGCGTTGCTGAGGATATAGCCAAGCGAGTCGGGCTCAGCAATGTCACTTGCATACAAGAACGTGCAGAGGAAGAGAAAGGGTTATATGATTTTGTGGTGAGCCGCGCCGTAATGCCCCTACCCGACCTCGTCAAGATTATTCGTAAGAATATCTCCAAGAAGCACCGTAATGCCCTACCTAATGGTATTATTGTGCTAAAAGGCGGCGACCTTAAAGAGGAGATACGGCCATTTCAAAAACTAATTGAAGTAACGCCACTCGCCCCTCTATATGAGGACGAGTGGTTTGCCGAGAAATATGCACTTTATCTCCCTATTTAGACGAGACAACTATTTACAGATTCACCGTTATAGTGTTTGGTAGAACCCGGTGACCGCGATTATACCTTTGCGCCAAACATCCAAGTCCATAGACTCATTGGGGCTGTGGATGGCATTCGCTTCCAGCCCAAAGCCCATCAAAATGGTCTTAACCCCTAAGATGCGTTCAAAGTCCGCAATAATGGGTATCGAACCGCCGCGTCGTGCAGCAAGAGGTTTCTTGCCAAAAGCCAGTTCAAAGCCTTTTTCCGCCGCCTTATAGGCAGGAAGGTCAATGGGGCAGACATAGCCGCTCCCGCCATGGAGCGGCTTTATATGTACCCTTACTCCTTGGGGAGCAATAGAGAGCATGTAGTCAACAAAAGCTTGACTGATTGTCTCATAGTTTTGATTAGCTACCAAACGGCAAGAGACTTTAGCGAAGGCTCGGGCAGGTAAAACTGTTTTAGCACCTTCACCGGTATAGCCACCCCAAATACCGCAGATATCGAAGGACGGTCGGCAACTATTGCGCTCCAACGTACTATAGCCCTCTTCTCCAAAGACATCATTGACATCAATCGCCTTATTGTACTCTTCTTGCGAGAAAGGTATGGCGGCTATCATCTTGCGCTCTTCCTCGGGGATAGGTAGTACATCATCGTAAAAATGCGGAATGGTGATCCGTCCTTTATCGTCCACAACCTGAGCAAGCATTTCAGTCAAGGCATTTATAGGATTCTTAACTGCTCCGCCAAAGTGTCCTGAATGTAAGTCCCTATTGGGACCATCAACCTCTATTTCCCAATAAGCCAGTCCTCGAAGACCGGTGGTGATCGAGGGCGTTTCTTTGCCTATCATTGAGGTATCACTTACCAAGATAATATCGCATTGCAGCAAGTCCTTATGCGCTTCAATAAAGTCCATCAACGAGGGCGAGCCTATTTCCTCTTCGCCCTCTAAAATGAACTTAACTTGGTGTTTGAGCAGATTATGGCGGACGAGGTACTCAAATGCTTTGACTTGGATAAGACTTTGCCCCTTATCATCATCTGCGCCGCGAGCATAGAGCCTGCCATTGCGGATATCATGTTTCCATGGATCGGAGTGCCACAACTCTAATGGTTCAACGGGCATCACATCGTAGTGTCCATAGACCAAGACTGTTTTGTCCGGTTGGGCAGGAGTATACTCGCCATAGACAAAAGGATTGCCATGAGAGGGCATAATCTCCGCTTTTTGGCAGCCCGCTTCTAACAACAACTCGCGCCACCGAGCAGCACAACGCAACATGTCGCCATGGTGTTCCGGTTGGCAGGATACTGACGGAATGGCAATGAGGCTACCCCACTCCTCTAAGAAACGGGGCATGTTCGCCTCAATATATTCAGTAATCGTCATAATCATTTACTATTTAATCTCCAACACCTTCCGCTCCACCCCATATGAGAGAAGAGAAGAGGCCTTACTCTGTCACTGCAGGCTATTTTAGTACCCCCAATTTATGACCGACCTTAATGAACGCCTCGACACCTTTATCCAATTGCTCACGTGTATGCGCTGCGGACACCTGCACACGAATGCGCGCTTGACCTTGTGGAACCACGGGATAGTAGAATCCCGTCACATAAATACCTTCTTGCTGTAATTCAGCAGCAAAGACCTGACTGAGTTTAGCGTCATAGAGCATCACAGCGCAGATAGCAGACTGAGTGGGTTTGATATCAAAGCCAGCATCCTTCATCTTGGTTATGAAATACTCAGTATTGCTGTGTAATCGATCTTGCAGCGTGTTATCACGTGTCAGAATTTCCAAGGTTTTGATGCCTGCCGCGGCAATCATCGGCGGTAAGGAATTGGAGAATAGATAAGGTCTTGAGCGCTGGCGCAACAGGTCTATAATTTCTTTTCTCCCAGTTGTAAAACCGCCTACCGCACCACCAAAGGCCTTTCCGAGCGTGCCGGTGATAATCTCAATCTTGCCAGGGAGGTTATAGAGTTCGGTGACACCATGTCCTGTTCGCCCTACAACGCCGGCAGAGTGGCTCTCGTCCACCATCACGAGGGCGTTATACTTCTGAGCCAACTCGTAGATTTTGTCTAAGGGGCAGACGTTGCCGTCCATGGAGAAAACGCCATCGGTGGCAATGATGCGGAAACGCTGTGCTTGGGCTTGCTTGAGTTGTGCCTCCAAGTCCTCCATATCGCCATTCTTATAGCGGTAGCGAACCGCCTTGCACAGCCTTACGCCGTCAATAATAGAGGCATGATTGAGGGCGTCAGAGATAATCGCATCTTGCTCGGTCAACAGGGGTTCAAAGAGCCCCCCATTGGCATCAAAACATGCAGCGTAGAGAATAGTATCTTCCGTGCCAAAGAAGTCCGAAATGGCTTTCTCTAACTCTTTATGAGTATCTTGTGTTCCGCAGATGAAGCGAACGGATGCCATGCCGTAACCACGCGTATCCATTCGCGCTTTGGCAGCCTCTATCAGTTCTTTGTTATCGGCAAGGCCAAGGTAGTTATTGGCACAGAAATTAACGACATCCTTACCACCTGCCACTTTAATCCCTGAGGATTGTGGGGTGATGATGACCCGCTCGTTCTTATAAAGTCCTGCGGCACGAATCTCATCTAATGTGCTCTGCAGGTGTTTCTGAAATTGTTCGTACATAGTTGTTTTTGCTTTTTTCGGGTTACCAGGTGACCAGGATTCCAGGTTACAAGGTTGCCGGGTTGCCTAAGTTTTCTTGGACTCTCAGGATTTCTATTTATATGATGCCCTGTTCAAGCATTGCTTGTGCAACCTTCATAAAGCCGGCAATATTGGCACCTTTGACATAGTCAATAGTTCCGTCCGGTCTTGTTCCGTGTGCGACACATTGTTCGTGGATAGACGCCATGATATGGTGCAATCGTTCGTCCACTTCGTCTGCTGTCCAGGAGAGATGCTCGGCGTTTTGGGTCATTTCGAGTCCCGATGTGGCTACGCCTCCGGCGTTAACGGCTTTTCCGGGTGCAAAGAGGAAGCCCTGTTTCTGCATATAGTGGATTGCTTCCGCCTGACAGCCCATATTGGATATTTCAGCACAAATCTTACAGCCGTTGCGCTCTAACTCTTGCGCATCCTCAAGACTGAGTTCGTTTTGGAACGCAGATGGCATAGCTATATCGCAAGCCACTGACCAAGATTTCTTGCCCGGTGTAAAGTGACAAAGTTGCGGGAACTTAACCACCATGTCCTCTACCTTATTGCGGTTGGAGGCACGCATAACCAACATGTAATCTATCATCTCTTTAGTAATGCCAGCCGGGATTTCGCAAACGCCGTCAGGCCCAGATATAGCTACCACTTTCGCGCCTAACTGTACGGCTTTGGTAGCAGCACCCCAAGCTACATTTCCGAATCCTGAAAGCGCCACGCGCATTCCCTGTATGTCTTTTCCCGCCTTATGGAGCATGTGTTGCACAAAATACAGTGCACCAAATCCGGTTGCCTCAGGGCGCAGGATTGAGCCACCCCAAGTCATACCTTTGCCGGTCAGAACGCCGGTATGGTATTGCCGCGCCAATTTCTGGTACATACCATTGAGGAAACCGATTTCGCGTCCACCTACGCCCACATCGCCAGCCGGAATATCCTGGTCGGGACCGATGCAGCGCCAGAGTTCCAGCATAAAAGCTTGGCAGAAACGCATAATCTCCGCATCGGATTTGCCTACAGGGTCAAAATCCGAGCCGCCTTTTCCGCCGCCCATCGGCAGTGTCGTTAAGGCGTTTTTAAAGGTTTGTTCAAAGCCGAGGAACTTGAGCATAGACGGGTTAACGGCTTTATGGAAACGCAGTCCTCCTTTATAGGGGCCGATAGCGGAGTTGAACTGCACACGGTAGCCTAAGTTCGTCTGCACCTGTCCCTCATCATCAATCCATGTTACACGGAATGTGAAGATGCGGTCCGGCTCCACCATCCGCTCTACTATTTGCGCTTCTTCAAACTCCGGGTGTTGGTTATACACCTCTTCGATAGATTCTAAAACTTCTTGAACGGCTTGTAAGTACTCAGCCTCGCCCGGATGTTTTGCGGCTAAGCGGGCCATAATCTCTTGTGTTTTCATGATACTTGTAATTTAGTTAAGTAAATATAAAATGTGGTTCCTTTATTTGAAGTCTTAAACGTAATATGTCCTCCAGAGCCCTCAACGATGTTCTTTGATATAGCGAGCCCTAAGCCCGAGCCTGAGGATTTGGTCGTGAAATTTGGTTTAAAGACCTTGTCTTGTATCTCCGACGGTATGCCGGGACCGTTATCCGAAATAGATATCTCGACTTGGTTGGGCGTAGAGGCGGTTTTGAGCATGACGATTATATCTCCATCTTTGACATTCTCCAACGCCTGCACGGCATTACGCAGGATGTTTGTAAAGACCTGTCCTATCTGCTCTGCGTCAGCCATAACAACAACTCCATTGTCGGGTCCGACATAGCGTATCGGTATTCCGGCTTCGTTATGGCGGAAGAGATCAATGGAAGCCGTGAGTTTTTCGGCAATCGGCACTTCGGAGACACGTACTTCCGGTATTTTAGCGAAAGTCGAGAATGATGTAGCAATGCGGCTGAGGTTATCTATTTCCTCAATCAACATCGGTGCCGCTTTATCAAAAGCCGGATCAAATCGCTCAGTGCCCCGTATGCGTTGCAACTGCTGCAAGGTCAATTTCATCGGGGTTAAAGGATTATTAATCTCATGCGCCACTTGCTGCGCCATAGTACGCCAGGCCGCCGTGGCGGCAGTCCCAGCTTGCTGTGCAGCTTCCAGCCGCAACGCATCCACTCTCTCGTCGTATTGCTGCTTAGCCCGACGCTGACGAACCCGCAGTAAATGCCTTCCTCCAAAAAAACCTATCACTAATGTCACCAACAGCAGTATCAGCAGCGGAGGCAATATATGGCTGAAATATCTCCGGTTCTCAGCCTGCACCTCCGCCTCGGTAATGTTCAGCGGTATGACAATAAAGCCAATTCTGACATCACCACCGTTCAGAAACTCCGTATAGGCTGTCAAGTTTGTTCGCACATTGTCAGGCGGATCCGATGTTTCTTCAGCCAATAAGTTGCCGTCTAAGTCATAGACAATGATGTCTAAACCGTAGGTATATTTCAAGTCTCTAAGGTCAATACGCAACCCCCGACTATGACGCTCCGTCAGGACATAGTTCCAGACATAGAGATTTTGTAACTGGGACTGGATATAGCGGCTTTTCTCCGCCAACTCAATACGCTGCCGCTCGGTATATTCGCGCTCAATGAAACTCACATACCGTCCATTCCGCGACTCGGCAATTCTGATATCTCCATAGGTATAAATGGTAGGCCGCTGCGCTGCCGGAGCGTTGGTGAGCAACGAGTCCATCGTTATCCGCGTGAACGGTAACTGAAGCGTCAACATCAACAGTATGAGTAATGTGTTTCCCATTGGATTGTGATGTGTGTGCAAGGTTTTCCTTGCTTAATCTATAACCCGAGTATGCTAAATTGTGCGGTTATTGTGCGGTTAT
>DFEE01000023.1:0-30007 GCA_002368645.1 Bacteroidales bacterium UBA3810 | reverse complement strand
TTATTGTGCGGTTATTGTGCGGTGTAGTTAGTGCGAAGCAAGCATATTGGCGGGATCAAGGAGTTTGTCCAATTGTTCGCGTGTGAGCAATTGGTGCTCAAGGACGAGGTCATAGACGGATTTGCCGGTTTCAAGTGCTTCTTTAGCTATTTTAGTGGACGCTTTATAACCAATGACAGGGTTAAGGGCAGTCACAATACCGATAGAGTGTTTGACAGTCTCAGCATTATGTTCACGATTAAGTGTAATGCCATCAATACATTTCTCGCGCAGAATCTTCATGACATTGGTCAGCCATGTGATAGACTCAAAGATGCACTCGGTGATGATGGGCTCCATGACATTGAGTTGGAGTTGTCCTGCTTCGGCAGCAAAGCAGACGGCCGTGTCGTTGCCGATGACTTTGAAGCATACCTGGTTGGTAACTTCCGGAATGACAGGATTGACTTTTCCGGGCATAATAGATGAGCCGGGTGCCATGGGCGGGAGATTGATTTCGTGCAAGCCGCATCGTGGTCCGGAGGCCATAAGTCGCAGGTCGTTGCAGATTTTGCTCAGTTTGACTGCGAGTCGTTTGAGTGCCGCAGAGAAGCTGACATAAGCTCCAGTATCGGGTGTAGCTTCGACGAGGTCAGAGGCTTTGACAAAGGGTTCGCCAGTGAGTTCACAAAGTTTGGCAGTACAGAGTTCTGCATATCCGGCTACGGCATTAAGTCCTGTGCCGATGGCGGTGCCTCCCATATTGATTTCGTAGAGGAGATGCGCATTGCGGTTAAGGTTAGCTATTTCCTCTTCGAGGTTATTAGCGAATGCCTGAAACTCCTGTCCGGAAGTCATGGGTACGGCGTCTTGTAGTTGTGTTCGTCCCATTTTGATAGAGTCAGCAAACTCATCCGCCTTGCGTCTGAGGGAAGCGATGAGGTTTTGGAGTTCGGCGACCAGTCCTTTATTCATGCGAATAAAAGCATATCGGAAGGCAGACGGGTAAGCGTCGTTGGTGGATTGTGCGCAGTTGACATGGTCATTGGGCGAGCAGAATTGGTACTCTCCGCGTTGGTGTCCCATAATTTCGAGCGCGCGATTGGCGATAACCTCGTTCATGTTCATATTGACGGTCGTACCGGCTCCACCCTGCACCATATCGGTGGGAAACTGGTCATGCATTTTGCCGTCAATAATCTCTTGGCACGCCTGTTTGATGGCCGCGTAGATAGTGTCATTGATAACACCTAAGTCGTGATTAGCCTCAACAGCAGCCCATTTGATATATGCCAAAGCAATGATGTACTCGGGGAAATCGGACATCTTGAGGTTACTGATTTTGTAGTTGTTGATACCTCGCTGCGTTTGGACGCCATAATAGGCATTAGCAGGGACTTCCAACTCGCCGAGCAGGTCGGTTTCCAGGCGCAGCGCCGCAGTAGCGTTGCCGGTTGATGACTGCGCGTTAGCAACTGCGTGTTGGTAACTGCGTGTTGGTGACTGCGTGTTGGTGGTGATTTGATTGTTTTCCATATATTAATATTTAGTTATTTTTTCAGGATGCCAGGATACCAGGATACCAGGATACCAGGTTATCGGGATATATCAGGAGACCGGATTACCAGGTTACCACGCCCAACGGAGTATTCCGGGGTATTTAATTATTTTAAAAACCAAATGACAAGCCGAAGACGGCAGAGAAGTTAGCACCTTGATAAAAGTAAGGTGAGAACAAGTCAAGCACTTCTTGCGGGGAGTCAAAATGCCTTGCTACCGTCGAACTCTCCGAACCGGTAATCGGAGACGAAGCTTTATTGTAAATCAAGTTAACATGCGCATAGCAGTTGTTGAAGATTTCATAATTCGCCTTCAACTCGAACTGCAAGTTCGTCCAAACCACATTATTAAAGGGTTTCTCTGAGATGACCTGTACAATATTGCGTCGGATATAGTCGTACACATCGTACTTGGTATCCCAAAGGGCAGAGAACTTAAGAGAGAGCCTTGATACCGGTCGGTATGCCAACTCGGCGAAGACGGATTGGGAGTTATCGCCCATATAATGCCCCATTCTGTACGAGTTAGAGGTATAAGCCAAGACGCCAATGGAGTGTGTGTAACAGGCTATATATGCACGCATAAACTCCCCTTTGAGACTCAGTCCGCGTACAGGCCAACCGGACCATTGAAAGCCAACGAGATAAGATATAGGATTCTTCTGAGGATTGGACGGCGACAGTCGCGCAAACTTAAACTCGTCCAAGAAGAAGGAACCGTATAGTTTCAAGTGGTCAGTGGGTCTAACGGTAATGGATGCAAAGACCTGGCTATTTTGGTTTTCGACCCCAAGCCCTTTGGAAAGCAAATGGTCAAGGGATTTGAAGAAAGCAATGGGGATAAAATAAGCCGCTTGCACCGTTCGCTCCGCATAGACAATGGAGTTACCGAAACTGAAATGGATATATTTGATGGGCTTAAAGGTGAACATATTCGCCGCCATGAATTTGTTCATAGGTCGGTAATGAATCTTGGTAACCCCATTAGCATAGTTCTCTGTATAATAGTAAGTTGAGTCAATAACATTGCTTACGAGCCATGCATGGAAGTAGTCAAACTGGAACCACTTACAGGGGGTCAGTTGGAGCGTCAACATCGGTACGGCAGGATTGTGCGCAGAGAGAATATTGGATGCATGCTGCGCATCTCCCCATTGGAGTCTTTCGCGCAGCAAGCCTATACTTCCCCACCAAGCATAGAGGGAGATACCGCCTCTTGAGTCCGAGAAATCCCCGCCGTAGGACGCTTCTTTATATTGCACGCCCGGGAGGTCATTGAGGTACTGCGGCTTAGTAAGGCGCGCATTATCCGGCGTTAGATTACCCCACCCGCGAGACCAGGAGTTGTCGCGAATAGAGCCCCATATAGACAGGTGACGCGCTATATCCATCTGAATGTCTGCACCGTACCAACGATGAAAGACTGCTCCTTTCGCCGATGCGTAAATGTCCATGCCCAAGATTGGCCTTAGTCGGAACTTAAAAAGCTTGTTATTGGTCATCAGGTGCAGCGAGGGATCCACGAGCGCTAAGTTCCATTGCAACTTAGGAGCCGTCTTGTTGCGAGAAGTCCATTGGCACACATTCCTATGCCCCCAAAGTTTATAATCGGGCATTGTGTCGAGTTCCAAAGCATAGTCCTGCAAATAAAAAGCCAGGTCTTCCCGTTGGCGCTTATTGAGAAGAGAGTCCTTATTTTCCGCCTCAATGAGCCATGCGGCAATCTGCCCGCGTCGATAGGGCTTAACCGCCTCGGTGATATCAATCACCCCATCCGTCGCCAACTCGTCCAAGAAATCATAAATCTCCGTGTACTCAAGCATCTGGGGGGCTGAGCTACCGGAATAGTTAGTGATTGATAGTGATGCGGTTTTACCGCTTAACGGTGCTATCGTGGCGGCGAGTAGCAGTAAGAGAAGATAATATTTACTTCTTATAGCGTGCATTGAGCCCCTCTACAACAGCGGGTGTGATATCGTACTGTTCTTCAGCCATGAGGACATTGTCCTTGGCGTTGTTAGAGAGAATGAGTTGGTAGCGTCCGTCGGCGTTATAGATATTGAGGAACGCCATTAGGCTATCCGCCAATTGCAGATTGAGCTTCTGCGTCTCGGTATAGAGGTCCTGTGTAAGTTGCGCCTCCAAACTCTCTAAATCCTGCTGTTTCTTAATGAGGCGTTGCTGCTCCTGCTCGGCTCTTTCGCGGCTCAGGAAAGCATTATTCTCCAACTTACGCTGGAAATCCGCCATCTCGTTCTGCAAGGTGCGAGCCTTCGTGTTGAGTTTCAAACGGGCATCCTCTTGCTTGGTCATGAGTTTGTCATTGGCTTCCTGCGCAAAACTGTATTGCACTAAAACAGAGTCTATATTGACATACGCAATCGGCACTGCCGTGGCGGCAGCCCCAGCGTCTGTGCAGCCGAGAGTCGCAGAGGCTGCAGACCCAGCGGCTATGCCGCCATTAGTGGGACGTAGGGTAAAAAGTAAAATAAACAAGGTTAATACACAAACGGCGAGGACGCCTTCAATGATGAAATGGATCTTATTCATAAATTCTTTAAATTAAGTTTCTTTTTTGCTTGCTCGGCCGCCTCCTTGTCAAAAGCCTTGGCGCAATGGATATTGCGCTCACGCATGGCTTTCGACTGCGCGATATCCTCCGAATGAAAACGGTGGTCAGCACGAAAGATGACCCCGACGCTCAATAAGAAAATCGCGAATAATAGCAGCCCTATAACGACCAAAATCTTCATTTTCGTCGCAAAAGTACAACTTTTTTTGCATATGTGCAAGAAAAATATTAAATTTGCACGCTTTTTACAGAAAAATCACTAAATAGATATAGAAATGGGTAACTCACAACAAGCCGGCACGGTCTATAACGCGTTGACCTCCGGCAGCAAAATTATCGGTACAATTGTCGCCGACTCCGATATCCGCATAGACGGTACGGTGGAAGGTGATTTGCAATGCAGCGGCAAATTAGTCATCGGCGAACAAGGCAAACTCAAAGGCACTATTGTATGCCAATTCGCAGATATTTATGGTAAGGTGGACGGCAAGATTGACGTTAAACAGACACTCACACTCCGCGCTTCCGCTAATATAAAAGGAGAAGTCGCTACGCAAACATTAATTGTAGAACCCAATGCCATCTTCAACGGCTCCTGCTCCATGGGCAAAAAAGAAGAAACGGTAAAAAAGTAGAAATCAATAATAACATGCTAATCAAACCCTTCAAGGGCATTCGCCCTCCAAGAGAATTGGTCGAAATGGTCAATTCGCGTCCTTATGATGTGCTCTCTTCCGATGAAGCACGTTTAGAGGCGAAAGACAACCCCATGTCGCTCTACCACATCATCAAACCTGAAATCAATTTTGCGCCCGGCACCGATGAACATGACCCTAAGGTCTATCCCGAAGCACGACGACAGTTTGACCTCTTCCGCGAAAAAGGCTGGCTTTGCCAAGACCAAGAGGAGCACTATTATGTCTATGCCCAAACCATGAATGGCAAAACGCAATACGGCTTGGTTGTCGCCGCCTCGTGCGAGGACTATAAACAAGGTCGTATAAAGAAACATGAACTCACCCGCAAGGATAAGGAGGAAGACCGGACGAAGCATGTACGCGTTCTCAATGCTAACCTGGAGCCCGTATTCTTTGCCTACCCTCACCGCGAGGACATGGACGGTATTATCGCAACAGTTGTTCAAGACACGCCTGAATATGATTTTACCCCCGCTGACGGCATTCGGCACCAATTCTGGATAATCAGCGATACCGATACCATAGCCCGGATAACCGCCATATTTCAGTCAATCCCCGCCATGTACATCGCTGACGGACACCACCGTTCCGCTGCTGCCGCTGCCGTAGGAGAATTTTTCTTGGCGGTTTGTTTTCCTGACAACCAACTCACCATCATCGACTATAACCGTCTGGTCAAAGACCTCAACGGACTTACCGAAGAGGAGTTTCTAAAGGCACTACAAGAGGATTTTATCCTCACTCCATGCGGCGAGGACGAAAATCCCAAACCGAGAGCCTTACATGAGTTCGCGCTATACCTGAGCGGGCATTGGTACCGCCTGACCGCCAAACTCGGACGATACGACGATAATGACCCTATCGGAGTTCTCGATGTCACCATTTCGTCCAAACTCATATTGGATAAGATTTTGGGGATAAAAGACTTGCGAAGCGACAAGAGGATCGATTTCGTGGGTGGTATTCGCGGACTCGGCGAACTGGAAAAACGTGTCGATTCCGGTGAAATGAAAATGGCGTTAGCACTCTATCCGGTCACGATGCAGCAGATTATTGACATCGCTGACTCCGGCAATATCATGCCGCCTAAAACAACTTGGTTCGAACCTAAGCTCCGCTCCGGTCTGATTATACATGAACTGGCATAAGTTAGTTTACATAGTATTGGTATGCAGCGTCGGGCTCATGTCCTGCTCTGTCAAAACGCGTGTCAAGCGAGCCGATAAACGATTCGCTATCGGCGAGTACTACGAGGCAGCGAACCTCTATAAGCAGTGCTACGGACGAATTAGCCCTAAAAAAGACAAACCCCTCAAAGCACATGTAGCCTTCAATCAGGGCGAATGTCTTCGTATCCTTAACCAAAAACGCGCACTACAGTGCTATAAAAACGCCATACGCTATCGCTATCCGGACTCCATCGTCTATCTGCGCTATGCCCAAGTAGCTCACTATCAAGGGCAGTACGGCGAAGCCGATAAAAATTACCAACTCTATCTCCAATCCAAGCCTGATGATTATGTCGCACAGGCAGGACATTACGCCTGCGCCCAAATAAGCGATTGGAAAAAAGAGCCTACCCGATACAAAATCAAACCCGCCAAAGAGTTTAACGCCAAACGTTCTTCTAACTTTGCACCCGCTTTTATCGGGCTATCTGCTGATGCCATCATGTTCACTTCCAATCGTCAACAGAACTCGTCGTCTAAGAAGATGACTCGCACCTCCTCTGTCACCGGAGCACAACGATTTCAACTCTGGACCGCACGAAAGGATGCTGCCGGCAAATGGATTGACATTGACATGCCCGACGGACTTTACGGTGAAGAGAATGATGCCGAAAACGACTCAACCGGAGGCAAAGCCGCCGGAACAGCCGAGATAGGAGTCTGCTGCTTTTCGCAGGATGGTAAAACCATGTATTTCACATACATGAAACCCATCAATGGACAAGACCTCGGTGCCAAAATATATACTACCTCACGAGCTGCCGGAGAATGGGCTGAACCGCACGAAGTCAAACTTTTCCAAGACTCTTCCATCACCGTCGGACATCCGGCACTATCACCACAAGCAGACACACTCTACTTCGTATCCGATGCACCCGGAGGATTCGGTGGCAAAGATATCTGGTTTGCCGAATACGCCGAAGGACAATGGGTTACGCCCCAAAATATGGGTCCCCTCATCAATACCGCAGGAGATGAAATGTTCCCTACCATACACCCCGACGGGACCCTCTATTTTGCATCCAACGGACACCCGGGATACGGAGGACTTGACCTCTTCAAAGCCGTCCGAGATACACTCGGCGACTATCACCTCTTTAATATGGGCACGCCCTTCAACTCCAACTTCGACGACTTCGGCATTACCTTCGAAGGCAAATCACAAGACGGTTATTTCTCTACCAACCGCGGCAGCACATCCGCCAAGACCTACGACATGATTTATGCCTTCACCCTGCCCGAAATGGTCTTTGCCGTTGAGGGTATCGTCCAAGACCATGCCGGCGAGCCAATCACTGACGCGTCCCTGCGATTGGTCGGAGACGATGGTACGAACACCAAAGTGCAGGCACACCGCGATGGTACATATCGTATCAAATTGAACAAAGACGCACGTTATGTCATGCTGGGCACAGCACGGGGATATCTCAATCAGAAACAAGAACTCAACACCCATAACCTCAAGGACTCCAAGACCTACAAACAGGACTTCAGTTTAGCCCCAATCAGCAAGCCTATAACGATGGACAATATCTTCTACGAGTTTGGCAAATGGGAACTCTCTCCGGATTCCGAGCAGGGACTCAAGAGCCTCCTTAAACTCTTACAAGACAATCCACATATCACGATTGAACTCTCCGCTCATACCGATATGGTCGGCAACGATCGGGACAATCAGCTCCTGTCCGAAAAACGTGCTCAATCGGTAGTCAATTATCTGATTAAGAACGGCATAGAAGCTGACCGACTCACGCCCGTAGGCTATGGTGAGACGAAACCTGTACGCATCGATAAGGCGCTACATACACGCCATCCCTTCTTACCTATAGGGCAGGATTTAGACGAGACCTTTATCGGAACCCTGCCGCCTAATCAGCAGGAGATATGCAACCAAATAAACAGACGTACAGAGTTTAAGGTCCTCAAAACGACCTACAAACTATATTAGCCGCAGTGTCTGCAGTTCCGGCATCTGCGCAGCTAAGAGGCTGTGCAACTAAATTAATTGATTATGAGACAATACTTGGATTTATGCCGCAAGGTTCTTAACGAAGGCGCCGTCAAAACCGATCGGACCGGCACCGGCACACGTTCGATATTCGGGTATCAAATGAGGTTCAATCTGGCGGACGGTTTTCCGCTACTGACCACCAAGAAACTGCACCTCAAATCCATCATCTATGAACTGCTCTGGTTCCTGCAAGGCAACACCAATGTCCATTATCTCCAGGAACATGGTGTCAGAATCTGGAACGAATGGGCAGATCCTGATGGTGAACTCGGACCCGTCTATGGACACCAATGGCGCTCATGGCCCGATTATCAAGGCGGTACAATTGACCAAATAAGTCAAGTCGTCGAACAAATACGCAAAACCCCGGACTCCAGACGGCTCATCGTCTCGGCATGGAATGTCGCTGAGGTCAACCAAATGGCACTGCCGCCATGCCATACCCTCTTCCAATTTTATGTCGCCGATAATAAACTCTCCCTACAATTGTACCAACGCTCCGCAGATATCTTCCTCGGAGTACCTTTCAATATAGCATCTTACGCTCTACTGCTACAAATGATGGCGCAGGTAACCGGCCTACAGCCCGGAGAGTTTATACACACCTTGGGAGACGCACATATCTACGTAAACCATATCGAGCAGGTCGAACTCCAACTCACTCGCACCCCACGACCACTGCCCGTTATGAAGATTAACCCGGAGAGACAATCCATCTTCGATTTTCAGTACGAAGACTTTACCTTAGAGGGATATGACCCGCATCCCCATATAGCGGGTGTCGTCGCAGTATGATTAGTATCATTGTAGCGGTTGCAGAGCAGTATGCCATAGGCCGCAAAGGTGACCTGCTATGTCACCTGCCGGAAGACCTTAAACACTTCAAACAGATCACTTCAGGACACACGGTGCTAATGGGTGAGAGAACTTTTTATTCGTTACCCAAGCATCCGTTACCCAATCGCCGCAATATTGTTTTGACCGATGTGGCGGGTAAGCAATTTGAAGGCGCAGAAGCTGTATATTCACTTGACGAAGCTGTGAAAGCTATAGCTTGTGAGGAGGAAGTTTTCGTGATTGGGGGAGGTATGGTATATCGGCAGATGATGGAGAAGGCTGACAAACTGTATATCACCCATATTCATCACCGATTTGAGGATGCCGACACGTTTTTCCCTGAGATAAAAGAGACAACGTGGCGTCTTGTGAATGAGGAACGACACGCTGCCGATGAAAATAATCCGTATGACTACTCATTCTGCGAGTATGTACGGCGATAGATTTACGGAACTTTAACAAGCAAATGGTGATTGGCTAATGGATGAGTAAGTAGCCTCTCCGCCAATTCGGGGGTACCTTGCAGCCAGACTTGTGTGCGGCATAAGCCGTCTTCATACTGATTAGCCACCAACTCTACCGGCTCGTCCAAGAGCGTTTTAAGGTCAGCACTGAGTTTCATCAGCCGATACTGCCCCAACGGCAATTCACCATGAATACCGACACCGATACCCGACTCAAAATGGGTGGTGAGTACATGACTTGTCGTCATGGTGAGCGGTACGGTGCAGTGCGCCCAAAGCATGCGGCCATCTGCTTGGATTCGAGCAGGATTGACCTGAAACCCCGGTTGACCGTATTTGCGGCGCGCTACCATCATTGTTAACAGCAAAGGAATATCTCCCTCACAAGCCGCCGAGATACCCTCGTCATTGAGCTTGGACAAGGCGATACATCCCGTATTCTTAACGGTCGACAGGAGATCAAAACAGCGCAAAGTCAAGCCATCCAAGCGATATTGGTGCACTATCTCCTTGAGCCGAACATAGATTTTATCGGCACCGTCTAAACCGCCATCTACCTCACCTAATGAGGTCACTTCCTCTATCGGGATATTGATAAGTTCAACACCCATCTTACGCCGAACTTGCTCATAATCAACATAGCTCGCAATCAACCACGATGAAGGCTCGCCGATAACCCCTAAACGAAGAGATTCACCCTTCACCTCTAACTCATCACCTCCAACCTCTTCTTGTATATCCTCAACGCTACGGAGCAAATGACCCTCACCGCCTTGGGATTGAATGTATGTGAGTATTTCAAGCGACGCCGCTAAGGAGTTCGATTGCCCTGAAACAATAAGATAGATAGGTTTTTCTATGGAAATAGTACCTCTTTTTAACTCCTCAAGAAAAAGCGACTCCGTGCCACCCGTCAGGATAGCCAAAACTTGGTGCGTCGCAAGCCACGAAGCGGGCAATTGAAATGGGAGATGTAACTCCTCGTGATGCAATGAACTGGATAATGTAATCATGGTTTTGATACTTTGAGGGTACAAAAATAAGGAAATATTTTTATATATCAAAATTTTTTAGTACTTTTGCAGTCAAATATGCTTTATATGGATATTTTTAAACAAATAGGGCAGTACTTAAAGACCGATATATGGCGTCAGACCTCCTCTGTACGCCGCGAAAGAGGCTTTATTCACCGAGTATGGTATAATGCCTTACGCACCCTGATTATAGTCATTCGCGGCTTTAGTTCCAAACAGTTGAACCTCACTGCGGCAGGCCTGACATCATACCTCGTATTTGCCATCGTACCGATGTTAGCTATGACACTTGCGGTGGCGAAAGGATTTGGATTCTCCGATGTCATTGAGCACCAACTCAACGCCTCTTTCCTCGCCGAGACCGGCATCGTCCCATCCATCATGGCTATGGTAAACCGATACCTGGACACTGCCCAAGACGGGCTATTTGTAGGAATCGGAATTATCATTATGATATGGGCTATTTACCAGCTGTTTATGAATGTCGAGAAAGCCTTTAACGACATCTGGGATGTACGCAAAAGTCGCTCGCTCTTGAAGCAGACAGTCAACTACCTGTCTATCCTTTTGGCAATTCCCATTCTAATCATTGTCAGCTCCGGCGTGGATGTTATTATACAAAGTACATTAGGCAGTTTCTCCATTTTTGTCGATATACGGAAATGGCTGATAAGGCTCATTCAGTTTATGATTGTCTGGGGTTTGTTCCTCTGGATTTTTGTCACCGTTCCCAACACCAAAGTACGCTTTAGTGCTGCCATTATTCCGGCTATTCTTATGGGTACACTGTTTCAACTCTTACAGATGTTCTCAGTCTATATCATGTTGCTACTGGGACGGACAAGTATCGTGTATGGAGCCTTCGGCGGTTTCATGATTCTGTATATGTTGCTTCAATGGACAAGCATGCTGCTCCTAATCGGCACCACCATGACCTATGCTATTCAAAACAACGAGGATTTTGATTACGCCAATGATATAGAGCTTATGTCCCGCCGCTACAAAGACTTCGTAACCCTCTTCCTCCTTAATCGCATTGCGCTTCGCTTTGAAGCCGATGAGGCCCCTTATACGGCACGCAAATTGGCGGAAGAGTATAAGCTACCTATGCGCCTTGTTACCAATCTATTAACACGTTTAGAGGATGTCGGTTTACTACGAGAAGTATATGTTGAGAATGAGCAGGAAAGGACTTTTCAGCCGGCATTGGATACGCACCGCATTACCGTTGGCATGGTTACTGACCGTATTGATAAGCAGGGCATAGAATCTTTCCTACAAGACGCTTCGCCGGTGATGACCGACTTTTGGGAGCGCTATCAGCAGTTATGCCTCAAGCGCAATAATGTCATTAATTTACCTGTGGACGAAATCTACACCGATGTTGCTTAACGTGTAGGAATAGTGACCTCTAAACTGCACACCACTCGCGGGTCGGTATTAAGCCAACGGTCACACCATAAGTAAGCCGACAACCATTTGTAACTATAGACTATGCCCGCTGCGGGAACCGGAGCTTCCTCAAACCGCCACGAATGGGAACAACCTATCATCGGCATTAGACTGCCGGCTTTTTCACCAAGCGCGAAATTATAGCCGATATTCCAGTTTTGCTCAAAATCATGTTGCCCCGACCGAGCCCAGTTCCAAAAGGTATTGGAGGACCACATGAAACGACCATTCGGCAGAAACGAGCCGGACATAATTAACATGAACTGGTTCTTACTGAAGCGATGAGAGTCCAAGAGATTAAAGAAAGCCGTCTCCTGACCGCCTATTGAGAAATAATTCGAAGAAAAGGCATTGAACCGAAAGGTATAACCCCACTCCACCGTAGCGGCGGGTATGGATGAGGCATATAAATCCAATCCTACTTGAATGTGTTTCCCGATTCCGTACGCGAAATTGGTGTAATTCTCAATACCGTTATTACCCGGTCGGAATTTGATGGAGGTGTAGGCATAAACTCTCCCATCCCCGATAGTCTCTGCAAAATAAGGGATTTGCGCCCATATATTGAGGGCTGCGAACAGGACGGTTATGAGCGTCAAAAGCCGTTTCATTGAGCGTTATTCTCAGCAATTGCTTCGTGCAACATTTCCTCAAACTTAGTCACTGAACTCGCCAAACTATATTGCCGGGCTTCCTGTCGATAGAGTGCAGAGATATATTCTTTCTCGTGCGGGTGATTGAACCAATAGTCCATGGCGCGAGCCAAATCCTTCGGCACACCGGGCAAGAAGAGACTACGCCCATCTAAAGCGAACTGGGGTGTAGCGGATTCCAACGAGTTGGCAATGACCGGCACAAGTCCTGTCGCAAAGGCTTCAATGCAACTGATGGCCTCTGACTCCATATCCGAGGCATGGATGTATAAATCCGTCTCACCCAAAACCTCAATCAGCTCGTCGCGATTGCAATACAAGAACTCAGGTTGATTCGCTAATTGCAGTTTGTCTGCCAATGCCTTGTACTTATCCAATTCCGGACCACGGCCCGCAAAGACGAGTTGAATCTTATCAGCGTATTGCGAGAACGGCACCGCGTTGATAATCACATCCTGCCGCTTCTCCTGCGCGAGACGGCCGACCATCGTCACCACCAATTTGCCTTGCCACTCGGCGCGTTTAGCCGGTCTGCCTTGTTGACTAAACCGCTCACCCGCCTCAATAAAGGCATCCTGAATTCCGTTGGAAATAACATGAATCTTAGCGGTATAGCCGCGTTGGGCTATCATATCTCCCATGAACTTGGATGGCACATGGATATGCGTAAAATCGTTATAGAACGAATCCCTAAAAAGATCATACATCCTCTCATTCACCATCTCAGCCTTGCCTAATCCGGCAGAAGAGGTAATGTTCTGCGGCTGTATATGGAAAGCACCCGTGCAGGGTTTGCCTATCTTCTTGGCATATTGTTGGGCTTTCTGGTCAAGCATAAACGGCATAAAACAGTGCACCACATCTGCCCATTCAACTGCCTCATGTATGACTCGTGTCGTCTCAGAACCCCATGGCTGAGCAAAACTGAAATCGTGCTTGTCCATTAATCCTTGAAAAACTGGAACAGTCATCTTGCTCACCGAGAACCGATGAGGACTGGTCGTGTTTTCGTCCCCGATGGTAAGGATATTTACCTCATGACCGCGATTGCGTAACTCCGCAGCAAACCGCTGCGCTGATATACTCGTCCCATTATTGGACGTGTCGTACGTGTCAATGACAAAAAGAATCTTCATATCGTGTTTTCCTTATTAGTAACGGTTTCTTTTAGCTTTCAACTTTCGATTTTTGACTTTCGACTATCGACTATTAAGCGTTCTACCACCTCTTCCGGCGTATCCGCTATATAATCCGGATTCGCCGCTATGATCTTCTCACGCGTTTCAAAACCCCAAGTACAAGCTATTACTTCTATTCCGGCTCTCTTGGCGGTTTCGATATCGACTACTGAATCCCCTACCATGATAGCCTTATGCTCTTTAGCGATCTCCTGAATTATTTGTGGCTCCGGCTTACGGGGACAACCCGCATGTTCACCTAACATTTGCTCAAAAACACCCGGGAAATAATACGGCACTATCCGCTCTACACCCTCTTGGTACTTATTGGAGGCTACCGCCAAACGATAACCATGTGCCCGCAGCACCTCAAGCATTTCGGTCACGCCCGCATAAGGCTTTGTACAATCCGTATTATGGTGATTATAGTAGTCGATAAAGTGTGGACGAACCGTTTCTACCGTCATTCCTGATTGCGGCGAAACAAATCGTATCGCACGCTCTATCAACTTATTGACGCCATTACCTACCAAACGCGGATAGACCTCAATCTCAATTTCCGGCAATCCGACTTGCCTCAAAGCGTAGTTACACGCATGACCCAAATCCTCTATCGTGTTTAGGAGAGTTCCATCAAGGTCAAAGATAACTATTTCAGGTACTTGTCCAGCCATTGATAGAACGTCCTTTGCCACAAAATACCGTTTTGGGGCTTCAGCACCCAGTGGTTCTCATCAGGGAAAATCAGCAGCTCGGCATCAATGCCCCTTAACTTGGCAGCATCGTAAGCCGCCATCGCCTGGTTCGCCAATATACGGTAGTCTTTCTCACCGTGTATGCACAGGATGGGTGTATCCCACTTATCGACAAAGAGATGAGGACTATTGGCATAGGTCTTCTGCGCCACTTTATTCGCCTTGTTCCAATAAGCTCCCCAATCAGCCTGCTTACCATCGTTAGGACCGCCTAAATCCCAGTTCGTGAACCATAACTCCTCCGTCTCAAGATACTGCATCTCGAAATTGAATATGCCATCATGGGCTATAAACGCCTTAAAACGCTTATCATGATGTCCCGCAAGCCAATATACACTATATCCGCCGAAAGAAGCACCGACGGCACCCATATGCTCCTTATCAACATACGGCAAGTTCGCAGCCGCTTCATCGATGGCACTGAGATAATCGCGCATGCACTGACCGCCGTAATCGCCGCTGATAGCCTCATTCCAAGCCTTTCCAAACCCGGGCAAGCCTCGTCTGTTAGGTGCTACAACGATATAGTCATTGGCAGCCATCATCATAAAGTTCCAGCGGAAACTCCAGAACTGGCTTACTGGACTTTGCGGTCCGCCTTCGCAGTACAAAAGCGTCGGGTATTTCTTATTAGGGTCAAAATGCGGCGGATAGATTATCCATGTCAGCATATCTTTGCCATCCGTCGTCTTCTGCCAGCGCGGCTCTACGGTAGATCGCTCAATCTGCGAATAGATATTGTCGTTCTCGCTCGTCAGCTTGTCTAACAGGTTGTTATAAGTGTCAAAGGGCTGGTCGTACCATATTTCGGTGTGGGCGTAATCGCCGTTGTCTTTGCGCAACCACTCGCCAACATCCATTCGGTAGATTTCATTCGCCTGCCGCATCGAGTGACCCAATATAAACGCGTAGTGATCGCTCACATCGCCTAAGCCCAGATCGAACTGTCCTTCCGTCAGACGGCTGACATAGCCGTGCAAGTTTACATGATAGAGCTGCACGGTTGCGTGCCAGCAGGCAGTGAAGAGCAGCGTCGAATCGTCGTACCACTGATACTCATCCACATTCGTGTCTATCGTGCGACTCAGGAACCGTTTCTCGCCGGTCTTGAGGTTCATCACCATCAGCCGGTTCTCGTCGCTCTCGTAACCGTCATGCTCCATGGACTGCCAAGCCAGCCACTCGCCGTTCTTGGAATAACTGGGATTGGTGTCATAACCGCCGTTCTCTTCTGTGATATTTTTGTGCTCGCGCGTACGCAAGTCATATAAATAGATATCGCTATTGGTGGATATGGCATAATCTAAACCCGTCTTCTTGCGACAAGTGTAAGCAATCTCCTCATTGTTAGGATTCCATGCTAATTGCTCCACGCCGCCGAAGGGCTTCATCGGGCACTCGAAAGCCGTACCTTCAAGAATATTGACGCATTCACCGAGTTGGGCGGATTTAATACGCTCGCCCTCACCGTAATACGCAATCTTCAATTCGCAGACAAAGGGCTGGGGAGCGGTTTCGACCCACTCGTCCCAATGTTTGTACATCATATCGTCCACCACTCTACCCGTCGCTAATGGCAAGTCCGGGTATCGGTCAACTGTAGAGGCAATGGTCTTAACTTGCTTAATCAGTATGACTTTGTCCCGCATCGGCGACAGCAAGAATCCCTCTATTTCACCATTCATATTAGCATTCGACTCCTTTACCTCTACCTCCTCGCCGTCACGGCGCAGAAAGAGTCTGCCGTCTTTGAGATAGGCGAGACAACCACTATTACCAAACCACGCAGGTTCGTTTCCCACAAACTCATCCACTACCTGCATATTCTCAAAGGGATTGCAGATACGAATCCATGTCGTGGAACGGTTTTCCTCTATGGAATAGTAACTCACGGTATAAGCAATAAGACCGGTTTCAATATCGCTCTTCACAGAGCCGATACGCCCCATTGACCATAGTGCCTCCGCCGTGAAACGGTCACCGCTTAGCGTTATCTGAGGTTTGGTGATAGGGGCTTTCTCCGGAATGTCTTGTTTGGGCGAACAGGCGCTTACACCCAATGCTAATAAGGCCATATAGATGAATCTCCTCATAGGTTTTCGAATTATTAAGTCCGGCAAGAGGGGGTTATTCAAACGCCCCCATTTGCAACATAGATACTTCTTTAGGAGTTAAGAATCTGAATTTTCCTCTCGGAACATTTTTCTTGGTAAGACCGGCAAAGGACACGCGATCCAATTTAACTACCCGATAACCCACTTTCTCAAAGATACGACGTACCACACGGTTTTGACCCGAGTGAATCTCTAATCCTATCTGCGTACGGTCCTCTTCTTTAGGGAACTCCAGTGCATCCGGCACTATCTTCTCACCGTCTAACTCAATTCCGTTACGGATAACAGCCTCGTCAACAGGCTCCAGCGCACGATCCAGTGTCGCTGCATAAATCTTCTTCTTACCGAACTTAGGGTGCGTCAATTTAGCCGCCAAGTCGCCGTCATTCGTCAGCAACAATACACCGGTCGTATTGCGGTCTAAACGACCTACCGGATAAATCCGCTCGGGACAAGCGTTCTTCACAATGTCCATAACCGTCTGCCTCTCCTCGGGGTCATCCGTCGTAGTCACACAGTTCTTGGGTTTATTGAGCAAGATATATACCTTGTGCTCGCGGTGTACCGGCTGGTTATGGAACATAACCTTATCTGTCGGCAGTACCTTAGCGCCTAAGTTATCGATTACTTCACCATTGACCGTGATTACACCCGCTTGGATAAAATCATCAGCCTCGCGACGAGAACAAATACCGGCATTAGCCAAATATTTATTCAAGCGAATGGGCTTCGTCGGGTCTTCGTATTTTTCTTTGTACTCAAAGCGTTTTTTCTGGCTGTATGTTGCGCTATTACGAGTAAACTTCTGACGCTGTCCCTGTTCACCCTGCGGGGCGCGAAATGCGTTCTTACGTCCGTGCTCCGACTCATGGTGACTACGAGTACCTACACCCTCTTCACGATTGAAGCGGGGACGGGAGCCTTCATAACGGGGACGTTCCGAATGAGAAACGTTGAAGCGGGGTCTTTCTGAATTTTCGGCGTTAAAGCGAGGTCTTTCGCCGACATGCTCATACGTTGTTTTCGAGCGAGTAATACGCGTCCTACGACGCGGAGCTCCACCCTCACGGGGAGCGGAAGAATTGAATTCTGTCATAAATAAAAATAGGTTTACGAATCTCACGACTCATTTAAAAGAGACCGAGGGCTTAGAGCCTTCGGTCTCGCAGGTTTAATTTACGCTTCTGCAGCCTGCTCCACAGCCAACTTACCACGATAGTAGCCACAACTCGGGCATACAGTGTGATAAATGTAGTGTGCTCCGCAGTTCGGGCAAATTGCCAATGCGGGCATCTTAGCTACGTCATGCGTACGGCGTTTCGCTTGTCTGGTGTGCGATTGTCTTCTTTTAGGATGTGCCATAGTTTCTGTTGCGTTTTCTCAACGCGAATAAATATAAATTAGTTAATAAATTTTGTTACATTCGGATCACAACCTCCCTCCGGGTGCCTATGCACCATCGGGAGAGATGTGGCGATTATTTCATATGCCAGCCATTCGAGGTCTAAGCGCTTGGTGTCCTCCGACTCCACTTCATCCTCTTGAACATCAACGTCCACGTCCATCAAGTCCAAACAACGATCACAAATCACTTGTACCGTCCCACGGCAGCTGATTGAAAGGGAATATCCCTCACTATTCACCGCCAAAATGGCATGACATTGGACCTTACCTCCCTGGATTTCACTCTTTTCCACAGCCTCAAACCACGCGCTATCAAGCTCGTAATCGTACTTATGAACACCCATCTCAAGGCGGTCGGGTTCCAAAAAGCGTGCAAAAGTACTGCTTTTTTCTGACATACGCAAAAAAATCTTACTTTTTTTTACTTTTTTGTCATTTTTGAGCATTAGCAACTCGCAAACTGGTTCAAGAACCGAACATCGTTTTCGGAGAATAACCTCAAATCTTTCACTTTATACTTAAGGTTAGCGATGCGCTCTACCCCCATTCCGAAAGCATAACCCGTATAGACTTTGCTGTCTATACCGCAGGCATCCAACACATTGGGGTGCACCATTCCGCAACCCAATATCTCTACCCAGCCCGTTCCTTTACAGAAAGAGCAACCTTTGCCGCCGCAGATATCGCAACTGATATCCATCTCCGCACTCGGCTCCGTAAACGGGAAATAAGACGGCCTCAGCCGAATCTTAGTCTCGGCGCCGAACATCTCCTTCGCAAAATAGAGCAACACTTCCCTCAGGTCTGCGAAACTCACATTCTTATCGACATACAAACCCTCTACTTGGTGGAAGAAACAGTGCGCGCGCGCCGAAATAGCCTCGTTACGATATACCCTACCCGGGCAAAGTACACGGATTGGCGGCTGCTGCGACAACATCACCCTCGTCTGCACCGATGAAGTGTGTGTCCGCAGTAAAATATCGGTCGGTTTCTGCTCTTCCGGCTCCTTTTCAATAAAAAAGGTATCCTGCATATCGCGAGCAGGGTGCTCCGGCGCGAAGTTCAATAGGCTGAACACGTGCTTGTCATCCTCTATTTCCGGACCATCCGCCACGGTGAAACCGATACGGCTGAAGATATCGATAATCTCCTCACGCACCAAACTGAGCGGATGCCGCGTCCCTAAGGTCAATGGATCAGGTGTGCGGGTTAAATCCTCCTTCGGCTGAGCCGCAGCTATAGCAGCCGACAGAAGTTCCTTCATTTCTGCAAACCGAGCCTCATAGGCCTGCTTCAACTTATTCAGCGGAGCACCGATTACAGCCTTCTCGTCCTTAGGAATCAACTTAAACTCATCATACAACCGGGCTATCTCACCTTTCTTGGAAAGGTACTGAATCCGCAGTTTCTCTAACTCCTCAGCAGAACCGGCCTTTAAGCCCTCAACCTGCTGAGACAATGCTTCTATTCGTTCTTGGATCGTCATATCGCAGCGATAATTTCGAAAATTCACGCAAAAATACACTTTTTTTTGGATATGTGCAAATTTTTTTATATTTTTGCATGATTTTTTGGGCTAAATAAAATTTATATTAACGATTTAAGATGAACATTGTAACGAAACACATTCCATTACCTGATGGAAGAGTCATCACCCTGGAGACCGGCAAGTTGGCGAAACAAGCTGACGGTGCTGTCATGGCAACCCTGGGTAACACGATGATTTTAGCTACCGTGTGTTCGGCGAAAGATGCCGTTCCCGGTACAGATTTTATGCCGCTGACAGTTGAGTACAAAGAGAAATTTGCGTCTGCAGGACGCTTCCCCGGAGGGTTCACACGCCGCGAGGGTAAAGCTTCCGATTATGAGATCCTTATTGCACGTCTGATTGACCGTGCTTTACGTCCCCTTTTCCCTGCTAATTATCACGCTGAGACGTTTGTCAACGTGACAATGTATAGTGCCGATGGCATTGATATGCCGGAGTCTATTGCCGGTTTGGCTGCTTCTGCAGCCTTGGCATGCTCAGATATTCCCTTTGAAGGACCTATCTCCGAAGTGCGCGTAGCGCGCGTTAATGGCGAGATGGTCATCAACCCCACTTTTGAACAATGCAAGCACGCTGACCTGGAACTGGTCGTTGCCGCTACCGAGGACAATATCATGATGGTAGAGGGCGAGATGAAAGAAGTGCCGGAATCCGTTATGCTCGATGCTATCAAGGCTGCTCACGAGGCTATCAAACCCCAGTGCCGTGCCCAGCTCGAAATGATGAAAGAATATGGCAAAGAGGTTAAACGCGAGTATTGCCACGAGGTCAATGACGACGAGCTCAAACAAGCCGTTCACGACTTCAGTTACGCACGCGCTTATGCACAAGCCACTTCTGCCGATACCGATAAGCATCACCGCGAAGCCATGTTCTCACAGATTTGCGAGGACTTCAAAACGGAGAAAGCCGACTATATGGCTGAAGTAGCCGCTCGTCTGGAGATTGAATTGGACGATGTAGCCGCTATGGTGGACCGCTACTACCACGATGTAGAGAAAGAAGCAATGCGCCGCGCTGTACTCGATGAAGGTAAACGTCTGGATGGTCGTAAGACTACCGATATTCGTCCTATCTGGTGCGAAGTTGGTTATCTCCCCGGCCCTCACGGTAGTTCTATCTTCACCCGTGGTGAGACCCAATCCCTCTCTACCGTTACTCTCGGCACCAGCCGCGATGAGAAGATTGTTGACGAGGCGCTTATTCAAGGTACCGACCGTTTCTTACTGCACTATAACTTCCCGCCCTTCGCTACCGGCGAAGCCAAAGCCGCTCGTGGCGTAGGACGTCGCGAAATCGGACATGGTAACCTCGCTTGCCGCGCACTGAAGAACATGATTCCCGAAGATTTCCCCTACACCGTTCGCGTAGTGAGTGATATCCTGGAGTCTAACGGCTCAAGCTCGATGGCTACCGTTTGCGCAGGAACATTGGCACTCATGGACGCCGGTGTACCTATCAAGAAACCCGTTTCCGGTATCGCAATGGGACTTATCTCCGAGAACATGGGTAAGAACTATGCTATCTTAAGCGATATCTTGGGTGACGAAGACCACCTTGGCGATATGGACTTCAAGACCACCGGTACTAAGGACGGTTTGACTGCATGCCAAATGGATATTAAGGTGGACGGACTCTCCTACGAGATTTTGGAGAACGCTCTCGCGCAGGCACACGACGCGCGTATGTATATATTAGGTAAGATTACCGACTGCATGCCTGCTCCGCGCGCTGACCTCAAGCCGCATGCACCGCGTATCACCACTTTCTATATCCCGAAAGATATGATTGGTGCTGTTATCGGCCCCGGCGGTAAGATTATCCAAGGTATTCAGGCAGAAACCGGTGCTGTCGTTTCTATTGATGAAGATGACAGAGGCGGTAAGGTAGAAATCGCGTCCAATAACGGCGAAGCTATGGCAGCCGCTATGGCTAAGATTAAGGCGATTGTTGCCCTGCCCGAGGTGGGTGAGAGTTACGAGGCTACCGTTAAGAGCATCATGCCTTATGGTTGCTTTGTAGAGTTCATGCCGGGCAAAGAAGGTCTCTTGCACATCTCTGAGATTGACTGGAAACGCTATGAAACCATGGACGAGACCGGCATCAAGGAGGGTGACAAACTGATGATTAAACTCCTTGAAGTAGATGACAAGACCGGCAAGTTCCGTCTCTCTGCCAAGGCACTCAAAGAGAAGCCCGAAGGCTATGTAGAGCCCGAGCGTCCTGCTCGTCCCGAGAGAGGTCCGAGACCTGAACGCCGTGGTCCGCGTCCCGAACGCCGCGAGCGTCCTGAGCGCACTGAACGCCGCGAGCAACATGACGCCGAGTAAGTGACTCTATTTGCCAAACATGCGCCGGAACAACATATTTATCCTATGGAATAGTGTTGACCTAAGGCGAAATGTAATAATTAATGAGCCTAATACAGCATAATTGGCAAAATACAGAATGATTTAACAATCCCCTGCCCGACTTCCGTCAGGCAGGGGATTTTATTTGTCACGGGACCATGCCGCGACCACCTTTATAGATCCGTTATGGATCCATATTCTATTGCTGCTTTAAGCAAAAGCCACTCGTTGTTCAAGAGTCTCGTTTATATAGGCATTGATAGACTCTCCTGCCTGTTTTGCTAATGCTGCTATACGGCTATGTGTCTCAGGTTTAATACGTATATTCAGTTGTCCTGAATAACTTTTATGCGGTTCAATGCCTGCTTCTATACAATAAGCCACATAATCATCTACGGCGTCATGAAAGGCTTTTGTCAACGTACTTACGCTATCGCCTTCAAAATTTACCAAGCCGTCAATACCTTCTATCTTTCCATAGAAGCATTCATCTTTCTCGGAGAAATTCACGGTTCCGAGATAGCCTTTGTAAGTGATTGTATTCATAATGCCCTCCTATTTTAAATATCCTTTTGACTGTAATTCTTCACATACTTGCCGCAAGGCATAAACCTTAACGATGTTACCGGGATGCGGTTTATGTAGCATTATCGGGTGCCCCTCTTTATCTTTGAAAATAACTCTCGACCCGGAGGTTTTTCCTTTGTTGGATTTAGTATAGCCATACATTGCAAGCAATCGTTCCAACTCATCGAAAGTGAAATCTGAAGGAAACGTCAAAAACCGCTCAACCAGTTTATCTTTTGTACTCATATTACTAATTTTGTGCAAAGGTAACTATTTTTTAGTTACAATCCAAATTTTTTGCGAAAAAATTGCAATTATTTTTGTTTTTGCATTATTTTTCCGTTTTTGCGCCGATTTTTCTATATAGTAATACACACCAACCCTGCCATTTCTGACAGGGTTGGTTTTACGCACTCTTTACTTCACCGCCTTTTACCAGTTCGGTCGACGGAGAGGAGCACCGCCGCCCACGGAGGGCCCTTCAGGGCTTCCGGGAATAGGAATCGGGCCCATCACTGCATCAAGAGCATTGAGGCTTACTTCATTCGTCTTAGGTTCAATATACATAGTCTTCATAATTTTATCTCCTTCCACTATTTATTTTACTTTTTGACCATTAGCATTATAGAGCACGCCATTGTGGAGAATATAGAGTTGATCATTCATAATGAACTTCTCGACACCATTCTTCTCTATCTGCTGCTCTACACCGGTAGAAACACCACGACCGGTTGCATTGAGGAGCAATCCGTACTCATCGGTGCGTCCCTTCATCAAACTGAGGTCATAAGGTGACTCAGTGAGGTTCCAGATAACCGTACCTTGATAGGTCAGATAAAGGTCAGCATCGGCGTAACGCTCAACGGCAATGGTATAGGTTCCGGTTGCAGGAGCAGTTAAGACAAGCGGGAAGATTGCTTGGTTGTTCACCAACGGGAACTCTGCATCGCAGAGGTTGATGTCATCATACCCGTTGACTGCAATTTGCGCCACCTTAGCAGCACCGCTGATAGCACCTAACTTAACGAGGTCATGACCAATCTCATAATCGTTGGAAGCGGTCTCAGACGCACTTACGAACAAGCGGTCTTGGAACTTACCTTCCTTACTAATCGTCAACATGAACTCATCTGCAACCTCATTGCGGGCAGGAGCATACAATGTACCACCGGTGTAATTGTTATTAAAGGTCATTATTCCATCTCCTGAAGCCTGTACAAAGAATGCTGAGCCTACTACATATCCTTCAATTGAGATATTGTTGTCGAGAACATCAAAGGCATTATCATCGTGCTTTAGATACTGTACACGAGCAATTCCTTCCATAGAAACTTTTGCATAATGTAAGGTTGAGTTACCAATGCCATTCCAGCCTCCATCTGCATTATCACCGGATGTCGAAGTATATGCATTTATTGTAACATAGTCAGAGGTATTGAGGGTAGCACCTGCATCTTTCTTGAAGCGAATCTTGTTGTACTCGGTATCACCGAAAGCAATGATATAGAGTTGTCCCGGAACGAGTTTACCGCCTTTCTTGTGTACCTTAATCCAGCCATATTCACCATTGGCACGAACATCGCCTTGATAGGTCATCACCGCGTAATCCGATTCGTTGGTCAGTTTGGCACCGTTCTTGGCGTTATAGATACCGTTTTGCACATCTACTTGGAACGGAACTGCAAAGGCATACCAACCGGCAGAGACTGCGTCATTATCGAATGAGATGTCGAAATATGCATCGCCGTTTAGGTTGAGGTTCGCCACATTGATGATTTGGCTACTGCTAATCGTACCGCCCTGATTGCTTTGGATATAGAGATCGGCGACATTCAGTGTCTCATCCACATCAACCGTACCGCCAGCCTCAACGGTCAGGTTGTTGGTCTCCGTTTCGGCATTGACTGCCACCGTAGCACCATTCTTAACGGTAATGCTTGCCGGAGCGGAAGCCACATCCATTGTCAATGTTTTATTTTCATTGACTATAATCACATCACCCTCTACATAACCAAGGTCGGAAATATCAGCATTGTCTGTGATAGCTGTCATGCTTGCGTATAGTTGGATGGGCTCACAGGATGTTTTTGAACTATATGCCGAGAATCTCTCAGTACCAGAATTGTTATTATACCTCAGCGCGCTTCCTGAGTTACCCGGGGTCTCAATAATTGCGTTATTGCTACTAATAGTGATTGTCCAAACTGTTTGAGCTGCATCCCAAGCAACTTTGTTGGTACTATAGGGTTTTAGATATTTTCCGTTGTACTCTAAAGCCCATCCACCGGTTACTTGAACTAAGGTCAATTCTATTCCGTCGCCAAGGTTAGTCAGTATTGACTTATCTTCGTTGAAAGTTCCAGCTACTTTTGCTAAGTAAGTGTCACTTTCTTTCGCCGATTCGCCAGCAACAGTACTTGCTGTTTGATTAGCCAATACCACCTTGCTGCCATCTACTAACTGACTTGCGTTGGTTACAAGCGCCATCTTGGTGATGTTCTCTTTCTTCCATTGAGCCACGAAGGTTACTGCACTTGCCGGCATCTCAAATGTAGCACCGGCCTTGTACAGCTCGCCGTTATACAGCCAGCCCACGAAATCGTAACCGTCCTTGCTGAAACTCTTGTCTGCTGCACTCGGCAGAACGATCTCTGCGCCTTCTTCGTTATTTTCATCTACTGCATCATAGCCGGTTCCTGTACCTGCTTTATAGGTGATGTTACTCTCAACCTTAGCAATCCAGTTTGCAGTAATGGCAGTTGCTCCGTTGATAGTGATAGTGCCGCTTACAGCATTGCCACCAACAGTCCATCCATTAAACTTATAATGATCGCGTACAGGCACGCTCTCGCAGATGTCGAAGGTCTGGCCGGCCTTCACGTTCGCGCCGTCACAACCTTCGTTTTCAGCCCAAGCACCGCCTTCACCTAATACATAGCTTACTGCATAAACTGCAGACGGAGCTGTGGTGTAATAAGTTGTCTTCGGCTGCCAGGTAATTTCTACGCTACTCAAGTAAATTGCACCACTATTGGAACGAATTCCAACATACTTGTAATCTGCTACTGCATTTATAGTATTCGTCGAAGACGTAGAACCGATTTTAGTTCCCTGATTAGCATTGTTTCCTGTGGCATACAAATCACTTGCTGCACTATAGGCGGTATTTGAACCATATACATCTATAGTGTTCGAACCACTTGCCACATTAATCTTTACCGATTGTAGTACACCACCAGTAGTGGTAGAAACAATTCCAGAGTTACTCTCCTTACTGCGCAATTGGATAGCATCTGCATCATTCTTTGCCGAATTGCCTGCATATACGGCATTGGAGGTTTTGCTTACACCAGTGAACTCTACATAACCTGTACTCGTTGCCGTCAAATCCGCCGCAGTCAGCACATCGGTCTTTGGAGCACCTTCATCTACGCGTTTGAACACAGCGTACAAAGTCTTGTTCGCTTCGTCTGCTCCCGGAGTATAACTCTCGATAGTTTCAATGGTTTCTGTAACATCGTTAAGCTCTTGGCTTGTTGCCCAACCGACGAACTCGTAGCCGTTCTGGTTTGCCGGATTTTCATATCCTGCCAAATCGCTAATCGTTTGCTCAATTGTTTGCTCAATATTTTTAACCAGATAATCTTCTCCGTTCACTTTGAGGGTCAATGCGCAATATTGTTTCTCAACCCATTGAGCAGTAATGGTTACGTTTGCAGCAGGCATCTCAAACGATTGTCCAACAGCCTTGTCCAATTCAGTCTCACCATAGGTCACTTTCCAGACTGTGAAGTTATGATCTTCGTCCCATACATAGGCATTAGCCAACAACTCAACATCCTCACCTGCGTACTGCCATGCAAGAGCGCCATCCGGTGCACTACCGGAAGTTGCGCCACCAGCAGCATAAGTGATGGTGTAACGAGTATCTTCGGTGTACGTAAGATCAATCGTCACGTCCTTATCCGGCATGGTGAAGGAATACTTACCTTCGCTCAGCACAGGATTTAACGAACCTCCCTCGTAGTTGACTACCACAGTAGCAATATGGAAATGCGCAGCCTCAGCAACCGTGAATGTAACATTTGATCCGGGCAAAGCGGTTGAAACGGTATTGTCACCCACTTTGACGGTTACATCACCGTGCTCCGAAGTAACTGCAATCTGCTTCGGATAAGCACTCGACTTGTAGTAATATGTTGCGGTGTTGTCGGCATAGAAGTCACGTTTTGCAGTAACAACCAGTTTCACATCGCCCTCAATCTGTACAGAAGCCGCTTCCGCTAACAGAGCCGGTTCTGCATCGTTAACAGAGATATATACCTCTTCATTCTCCACCATCGGCACACTAATGGTGCTCATGTAAGTTACCTCAACTGCATTCTCCGCATCTGCACCACCAACAGGACTAATTGCCGGCAGAACCGCTGTAGCAGAAGTGGTCAGCGATAGAGGCAACAACTCAGGTGTAGAACCATTGTAGTTAATCAATATACCCGTAATGTCGCAAGCAACCGTATTAGCCGGCATCGTTTTGCCGTCAAACTTCTTGAAAGAGTCATATACATAGTTGCTCGTGCCTTCACCTTCTGCTTCAGAGGTAAAGTAATATGAACCGGTATTGTAATATACACCACTCAGCTTAACCAACATAATTGGATGAGCAGCATAAGCATCGGCATCAACAGCCGTGATATCCGCAGGTGTTAAAGCCTCAGCAGCATTAAAGGTAGCATTCGTAAAGTTTGCTCCGGTAATACGGTATTGACCGTTTGCTAAAGCATAAGTACCGCTGATAGCACCCTCAATACGTTTGCCTTCTGCTGCGCCTTCCGGCAGAGTGGTCAGACCATAAACAATAATACCCTTGTTGCTTGCATCTTGGATGTAGATGTCGTACTTGGTCGTATTGCTCGATACATACTTGCGGATACCTGTAATGATACAGTTCTGTGCAGCATTGAGTTTCAAAGCACGAGCGGAAGCTTGCGCCTTCTCAATGAATGCAGCAATAGAGGTACTATAGTTAATAACATAAGTCTTGCTTACCACCTCACTCCAGTTGCCGTTTCCATCGGTTGCAATCGCCTTTATCGTTACATCTTGGTTGATAGTCAGAGCCGAAGAATAGGTCTTCTTGGTAGCAGAGTTCTTCGGGTCGCTGTTATCGTCGGTATAATAGATAGTCGTTGCCGGAGCGGTTTTGCTAATCGTCAATTCCTGATCGTCGTTGTACGTACCGCCTTCAAGACTAAACGTTGGATCTGCAATCACTACGGGAGCAGAACAGGTTGTAGAATAGTCGGATACTTTGCTCCATTGAACTGTCAAGGATGTCATGTACATTGCTCCGCTCGCAGAGTGAACACCAATATACGCATAATCGCCAGTAATAGTCAGTTCAGTACTCGAACCCTTAACAATCGTTCCTAGAAGCGTTCCTTGCGTAGCCTCTCCATACAAATCCGAAGCGGCAGAATATGCAGAATTCTTTCCATAAACATTCAAAGTACGATCAGTTTGAGTATCACTTTGCCATACTACACTCACTTTTGTCGCCTTACCTCCTGAAGCGGTAGTAACAACACCGGAATTGTTATTGTTTGAACGTAATTGGATAGCATCATTTCCACCTGCGCTTTGACCTGCATAAACAGCAGTGGAAGTTACTGTCTTATTATTCCAACTAGAATAGTTTGTAGCTCCATTCGTCACTCCAGTTGTTTCGCGAGTCAACACATCAGATTTCAGACCTCCATTTGCCCAAACGGCATAGTAACTTGCGTTACCACCGCTAACTGCAGGAGCATGTTCCGCATCGTTAAACAATACTGTTGGAGCATCATCGCTCTTTGCATAGGTAGCGTTAGTCCAACCTTGGAAAGAAATACTTTCATCGCAAGATTCTGGATCATCAGGCAACGTTGTTACTTTACCGCCATCCAGCACACTTGTAGTAGCTTCGCCTAAATCATCGCCTGTTATCTCCGTGCTATTGCTTGAGTACCATTTAACAGCACGCTGCACTTTTGCCTCTCCGGACAATGTAACCTCTACCGGGGTTGCACCTGTGCTTGAAATAGTCAATGTAGCAGTATGAGTTCCGGCTGCTGTCGGATTGTATGTTACCGTTACATCTTCATCAATAGCACCATCTCCGTCTTTAGCAACTGAAGCCGCTACGGAGAACATTACTGCTCCAGTACCGCTGATAGCTAACGAAGCGTCTTCTGTCAGGTTTTGGCCTGTTAATTTGAACGTCTTATTTTGAGATCCGTTTACGGCAATAGGACCAAACGACAACAATTCTGGATCTACAGTCAAATACGGTTTGGCTGCCTCACGGAACGTAGCAGTAAAGGTCGTACTAACCTCGCCTGCAGTTAAGGTAGGATTGCTCTTTGCTGCATCAGCAACCGATAATGTAATGTCTGAACCATCACTCTTAGCCCAACTTACGAACTCGTAATCGTCGCTGGCAGGAGTCGCTTCAATTTTAAACCCAGCATTGGGCTTGAAAGTGGTGCCACTGCTAACTTCAGCTGGTGTGCTATTGTACAATTTTACGCCTCCCCAACTGCTTTGACCGGTTGCTACAGCAACAGAGATTGCTGCATCAGCAACGAACGTTGCAGAAACGGTAATCGGATAGTCTGGCATAGTCAGTTTACCGGTTCCTGCATTATATACAGTAGATGTCACATCTACTTCTGGCGTAACACCTGTCTTAATCACTTTCACCGTTCCTCCATGGTGGGTAGCAGCAGTAGGAGTTGCTGTTACTGTCAGTTCCTTACCCAAAAGTACTTCTGACAAATCAGCCGCTCCGGTGACAGATAGTGTACCAGTACCCGTTGCTGGAGAAGCAACAGTCACCGCATTCTTTACTTCCTCGTAGGTAATGACGATAGAACTGATTACAGTTGAACCTCCACTTACCGTCAAATAGAAATAACTATTAGAACCTGTAACATCCCAACTGGTCCCAGCAGTTCCAACTGATTTTGCGGTTAATGATGTACCACCTGTAGTTGATGTCAAGGCCGTAGTGGAAACATAGGGAGTCCAATTACGATCTGTACCGGAAGCCTTGGTCATAGTAATTTTCCGAATAACACCGGGGATAGGATCTATATTATATACATAATAACCTGTTTTGTCAGAATTGAACTGCATGCCGCTGTTTTTATAGGCATACATCTTACCGGAGACACCATCTGCCGTCCATGAATATTCAGCATATGTATTTGTAAAACTTGTAACTTGACTCTGTGTGATCGTAATCGTTGGCAGAGGTGCTGTTACGGTCAAATCTGTTACAAGGAAGGCCTGACTTGTTTTTACGCCAGTTGTTGCTTTTACATATATGCTGGTCTCGTTAGCAACAAGAGCAACGGCATTTTCATCAAGAGCCACATATTCACCATCCTCCGTCTTACATGCAGTCCATGTAATACCCTCTGAAATTGTTTGAGGGTCTCCTTTATCATATGTGCCAGTTACAACCAAACCAGCCGGATTAAACGCCTCTCCTGCTTCATAAGATTTTTTAGTTGGCGTGCCCGAAACTGCTATGCTCTGTAAAACGGCCGGTTCTT
>DFEE01000003.1:68478-77740 GCA_002368645.1 Bacteroidales bacterium UBA3810 | reverse complement strand
ATAAGATAAAAGAGACCAAGATCCTGCAGATAGGTCAAAAAATCAGAGTGAGGTAATTTACCATTTGGTCATGTACCATGTACCATTTATGTACCATTGGGCTATTTAGCCATTTTGCTAAATGATTCAATGACCCAATAAATGACCAAATCGTAAATGAACAAATGGTAAATAGAATAAAGCGACCCGTACAAGGGCCGCTTTATTCATGGTGGTACGGTTCTCCCCGAAGAATGGTCATTGCGCGGTAAATCTGCTCAATGGCCATTAATCGTATCATCTGGTGTGAGAAAGTCATCTGCGAGAGGCTGATCTTGCCGTTGGCGCGGGCATAGACGGCTTCGCTGAAACCGTACGCGCCGCCGATTACGAGAACCAAGTCTTTGCCCGAACTCATTTTCTTTTGCAGGAAATCGGCGTACCCGATTGAGCGGAACTCGCGCCCGTGTTCGTCGAACAGCAGCACATCCATTGCAGGCGTGACAAAACGCAAGATCGCTTCACCTTCGGCAGTCTTGAGCTGGTCTTGGGTCAGCGCTTTGGCGTTTTTGATGTCCGGTATGACGACCAACTCGAACGGCACGTAGTGCGTGAGACGTTGCCGGTAGTCCTCTATGAGGGAGACCAGGCGTGCGTCCGCCGTTTTCCCGATTACAAGAAGGGTAATTTTCATGGCTCCGCTTCTAACAGTTTATCCATGTCTTTTCTATATAAGTTTGTGGTATCGGTGTCATGGAAATAGTAAACGCAGTCTTTGTGCCACGTGAACTTATAGATTGCCATGTGTTTGAAAAGCCCGTCAAAGCCGGTGATGCCGGTATAGTAGGTGTGCCCTTCCTCAAACACGCAGGACGAGTGCGGTTGGGTGCCGTCATTCTCGGTCGCTTTCACACCGTAAAAAATATCAGCGAGTTCGGGATAGTCGAACAACTCTATTTCCCAATCAGTGAAGAAGGGGACGGGTGAATCATTAAGAGCGATGCTTGAGGCAATATCGACACTATCTACGGTGAGGACGGTGTATGGATAGCCGGAGTTGATGCGTCCGAGTGTATCCACAGGGTAGATATAGTCCCACATGCCCCTCACGCGGTACTCAAAACGAATCTCTACGGTGCTGGCAAACGCGGTCTTGACATTCTCCAAAACCAGTTTGCCTGCGGGTGTCATTGTTTCCGGATCAACGGGGAACGCATACACCCAATAGTCCTTGTTGGGTATCAAACCCGTAAAGAAACGGGTGGTTTTGCCGTATTGGAGCGAGTGGCTGGCAAAGGGAGCCACGTTGAATTCCTTTTTGCGCAGCAGATCATTTCGCCAGAGCAAGTACTCTGCGTACGCGCTGTCAAGTGTTAACAGCATAAACTGCTTTTGGTTGGCGGCAGGAATGAAATCCACCCACGGCTCACAGATATCAATGAAGTAATAAGCGTCCTTGTTGGTCTCGAACTCGCACTCGATGAAGCCCGAGGACACATTCTTGATATTCATCTTCACCTCTACATCCTTCGTCTCGTAGTTCGCCTCCGTATTGCAGGAAGGAGCCAGGAATAAGGAGTAAGGAATAAGGACTAATAGAATTAGTCGAGTCCATTTATAGTTTTTAGTCTTCATATTTCTTCCTTTCTGCCTCTTCATTGGCTAACAGTTCTTGTACGGTATATATAAATCGCAGGCAGGTCAGCACGTGTCCGCCGTAGTGCCCGAAATTATAGGTGATGTTGGCGTCTTTCCAGTGCGACCGGGCACGTGTGGCGTTGGTGTATGGCACCGTCTCATCGTCCATCGAGTGCATCATATAGACCGGTGCTTTGGGCTCCCAGTCGTAGGCGATGATGGAGTTCAGGGTCATGGCTTTGTACAGTTCCGCCACTTTTTCAGACGTCTGCTCCATCGCCTCGGTGGTCAGCAGTTCGTGCGTCACTTTGGTACCGATCATTTTGTTGATTTGTGCGGAGGTGAAACGCTTGCTGTTGATCCATTCGTCCAAGTGCTCGCAGAGCCATGGTTGCATCATGTCCGAGATCTCTATGTCCAGTTTGTCGCCTTTGATCATGCCTTGCAGAACCAACGGTACGGCGACCGGATAACCGGCAGTGTCGGTGTTAACGAACCGCTCGTAGGTCGCTTGCACATCGTACGGCCCGCCGCCCGCAAAAACGCGGTGGAGCGTAATATGATTGATGTCATCCTCGTCGCTGTAATCGGTCTCTATCAGGTACTGCACCTCCATTGTGGTCGCGCCGCCCTGACTGTAGCCCATCAGATCCAGACTGGGGTCTTCCGCACTCCTGCCGATAGCCTCCAGCCACGGTTTGACCGCCAGATACATATCCACTACGTTATGCGCCGTTACGGTCATCACTAAGTACGGGTGTACCTCCTTTGCCGTGACGCCGTAACCGAGATAGTCAGGGATGATAAGGCCGTACCCCGAGTTGACCAGCACGCCCTCTAACGAGAAACAGTTGCTCGGCGCTTCGGCGTTGGAGCAAACGGTGTAGTGGCTCACGAGGATCATCCGTTTTGGGGCTCCGTTTTTGGGGAGCATCACTTTGCCCGAAAGGGTGATCGGGTTGCCGTCGATGTCTATGCTGGGGTAGGTGCCTACCACCTCGATGATCTTGTTCTGGTTGCTCCATTTGAGCAGTTCTTGCAGAAATCCTGCGCCCGTAGTGCCGGTGGTCTTGCGTACGGATCGACCCTCGTTCGCACCTTCCGCCTCGTCTGATGGCTGATCGCTGACGGTTGAATACTCATTCACCGGCGTACCGTCGGGCAGGTAGCAGTTGTTGGGCAGACCGCCCGACAGGTCGGTCTCGTGCTGACCGATGACGCGGAACTTCAGTCCCTTCGCGGCTTCGATATTTCTGAAATCAACATACTCGTCCTGCCTGAACTGGCATCCCGCTAACATAACGGCTAATACTATGTAAATGTATTTCTTCATTAGAATCGTGCTCCTATACTAAAGTTCAACATTCTCGATTTGAGCATATAGATGGCATTGGCGTTTTTGAGGGCGTACATGCCTCCGAAATCGAATGCGCAGAACCATCTGTCGTAGTTAGCGCTCACGCCGACGAGCGTGAGGTTCACCGCTGCGCCCACGGCTGTGTTTTTGCCGTTGCCGTCCAGCTCGGTACCGCCGTTGATGTCCACGCCCAGACCCAGACCCGAGTAGATATTGACATACTCGTGGTGGAAATACGTGAACCGGACGGTAGGCATGATCACGAGGTTGTAGAAATAGTTGTTCTTGTTTCTGGCGAGCTCTACTCCCTGACCGTTACGCGTCACGCGATCCCAACCGACCTCGCTGATGTCCAGCATACCACCTAGCGAGAACCAGTGGTTGAACCGGTACTGGTACTCCGCCCATATATGCTGGTTGTGGCGGTAACGCTCCTTGTATTCGTACGTGGCGGTCGCCGGCATGGTCGTCGTGATGGAGGTCGGGTTGTGCCAAACCAGACTCTCGAAGAGCTGGTCACCCCAACCGATTCGCACCTCGTTGTGACGGGTCATGTACGCAAACTTATCCTCCGCAAACGCCGACACCCCGACCGCAAAGAGTAGTGCGATAGTATAAAAAACGCGTCTTAAATACATAAAGATATTTACGATTTAGTCATTTACGATGTACGGTTTATATCCTTTCGGGCGACAAAGGTAGTGAAAATTTCTGACATATGCAAGCGCGCGCGCATTTTTCTGATAAATTATAACTTTTTTGAGGTGAGAAATTTGGATAATTGAAAAAAAAGTTTGAGTACTTCGAGAGCACCGACACCTAATTATTTGCATATGTCAAACTTTTTTTGTATCTTTGCATCGGATTTGAGAAAATCATAGATCCGCCAATCTTGGCGGATGCGGCAAGTCCCTTTTTCTTCCTTTTTCGTTACGGTGACGTTAGCTTAGCAACCCACTAACGACCCACTAATCACCCACTAATCACCCACTCGAAGTCTTACAAAAGACTGATGAGGGACACCCCCCAGCCCCCTCTCAGAGGGGGAGAGCGGTGAGGGGAGGGGGGTAAGGGGTTAGTGGTGATTTCCTATTTTTAAGATTGGTTAAAAATGCACTCGAAGCGCAATAAACATCTATATCTCTTATTTCCAACCATTTACAATATACTTATCGGAGGCAAGTAAAGGTAATCCAAGAGTAAAGCAAGAGGCAAGTAAGGGTCAACTCGGACTCTTTTGCCAAAAATGGATGTACGATTATTAAGATTTGCCTCTAAAGTAAGCAGGCGAGTTACTTGCTGCTTTTACGCCGGTTACAATCCCTGCATAGCATTTGACAGTTATCCGGTGTAGTATGACCACCTTGCGACCAAGGCGTAATATGATCGGCTTCCATCTGCTCAATCTCAAAATGCTTGCCGCAAATAGGACAGATACCTTTCTGCTTCTCATACTGGCGTCGTTTGGTGTTGCCGTCAAACGCGCGAATCTGCAAATGCCGCTCATCGGCATCAAACACATACCAATAAATGCCTTTCTGATTGCCGACATCGGAATCTTGGATAAGTGCAGAGATGCGTTGCTCCATTTCCTCTATGTTAATGTGCTCCTGCCCGTATTTATTGTAGATAGCGCCCCAGTCCACACCTTTCATTACGGAGCGGTACTTGAACTTTGCTTGCACCCAATTTATGACTTGCTGGAAATAAAGCCAAAGCGCTGTAGCGTCGGAGTCTTTGATGGAGTGTTCCGCCATGTATTGCTCTATCTGCCCACCGCTAATCCAGTCCAGAACGGTCTCTAAATAATCTTGCTGAATAGGCGAACCTGTAAGGTATTTATTGCCCATAAGGTACGCACCGCAGTTGGATTTGGAGAAATACCGCTTGGCGTCACTCAGCCACGGCGAAGCATATACGGCATTCAATAGTTCTTGGTTCGTCAGTTTCTTTCCGGCTATATTGATGGTCTTGAACCATTTTAATTTCTCTTTGTCCGAACCGGTACAACGGTAAATATACAACTCATAGTTGAGAATCTGCTCCTTTTCTTCTTTGGTCAGATTGTCGAAATAGCGGAACAAGTGCGCAAAGTCGCCATTCACATACTGGCAAATAGAAACCGTGCGTTGCTGACCGTCTATGATTTCAAAAGTGCCATCATCGTTAACCGACCAATACATCACATTGAGCGGAAAATCCTGCGTAATGGTATCAATTACTGCGTCCCGCTCTTTGTCGTTATAAACGAACTCACGCTGAAACGGCGGACGCACGTCTAATTTGCCACCGTAGGCTTTTACGCCTGCTTCTTGATTGTCCACGTAGCCTTCTGTCAGCTCGCGAACGGTAATTTTGTGTAATTCTATTTTCATGGGACTTTTTTGTTTTTCAAAATTATTGTTGGGCGGGCAATTCAATTGCCCTGAAAAAGAAGAAAGATAGCGGGCAATACAATTGCCCTACAAATAGACGAAGATTATCTCTTGCGACGAATTAAAATACGGGCGTAAAGTTTAGTTACTCTATAGCCTTCTTCTGTGAGATATTTTCCTTTCTCATCTCTAATATATAAAAGGAAATCTCTTTTATCTGAGCAATACTCTCCTGTTTCGGGATTGCGGAACTTGCCGTATTTCTTTGTAGGTGTGAAATTATCTTCTCCGACTCCCAAAGTAACGATCTCAAACTGGTCTGGATTGTATTTGTCCATAAAAGTAATAGGGACTCCCATTAAACCGTCATAGTCCATTGGAATGTCTGATGTGGAGTTAACATTTATTGCATCATAATTATCATAAATAGGATATTCTTCCGGAGTATAATGTTTATATAAAACTAACTCTTCGTGACGTTGAGGATAGTCTAAGTTAGTAAACCACCTTATGCCCACTACGCGAATATATCTATTCCCATTTTCATCTACTCGTAATGATTTTGAACGGACTTCATATGTTGGAGGTATTTTGAATTCTCTATCTCCGCTATGTACACTTGCACCTAACCACATTTTATTTTCTTTTATTAGTTGGAAGCATTCCTTATAAGAGATTGCATTTTGATTGCCGATAATAAGGAATTTTTTGTCATATTTGACAAGTTGGGCGAGGTATTCACGGAATAAAGAAAAAGGAGGATTCGTAACAACTATATCTGCTTCTTTCAGTAATTCGATACATTCTTGTGAACGGAAGTCACCATTTCCTTTGAGAATAGAAATGACATTCTTGTCATTTTGCATGAGGTACTTTACATCAGCAAGATTAATTGCGCCATCTCCATTTACATCTGTAACTTCGGTTATTTCTACTTTATAGGCAATCTTCTTCGGATCATCAACTGTGTCACCGAAATCCAATAATAGTTCATTACCGGAAACAGGCGAACCATTATAACAAGTAGCAATCAGTTTTTTCAAACCGAGAGCATTAAAATTTAGCGCAAAATATTTGAAGAAATTACTTTCATAAGGATCATCGCAATTACACAACACCACTTTTCCTTGAAAGTGTGGCTTGTAGTACTTGAGTTCTTTTTCTATATCCACTAATTGTGTATAGAACTCATCTTGCTTGGCGACTTTAGCTTGTTTAAGGTCTGATTTTGCCATAGATTGATAGTAGTTTTACGCAAAACTATCAATCCGTACTGCATGCGAAAAGAAAAGTGAGTTTCTTTTCGTGTCATGCCAAGGCACCCTGCCAGGAACCTTACTTATATACTCCAAGAAACTCACACAATGAGCCTATTATGGAGTATATAAGTATACCCGGGAGGTACACTCATAATTATTATTTCAAAGTCTTATTCCATGAAACTTGGCAGGGTTTCGGCAGACACGAAATAATAGTAATGCTATTTGTTTATATGTTATCGCGCAACGCTTTGCGCTTGTCTTTATGTCTTTATGTCTTTTATCTTTTCGCTTATGCCGGAGTGCTCGTAAGCACCGTCGGCAAGCGACGAGGGTCGCAAATGATTTAGCGGTGCAAAATTACGAATAAAAATTGACATACGCAAGAGAAAAGTGAAAAATGAAAGGTGAAAAGTGAAAAAAACTTGCGTATATGGAAAAAAAGCAGTATCTTTGCACAAAATCTCAAATTATAATTCTTATGGACAGACAAGAACTTCGTAAGCTTATTGCTATTTGGTTTGAAGAGGATATCCGCGACGGTGACCACACCTCGCTCAGTTGTATTCCGGCAGCTCAGATGGGCTGCCAGCAGTTGATCATCAAAGATACCGGCGTGCTGGCAGGCGTTGAGGTAGCGAAAGAGATCATTAACTACTTCGACCCCGAGTGCAGGGTGGAGCAGTTCCTGCACGACGGCGATCATGTGAAGCCGGGCGATGTGGCGTTCAAGGTGTATGGCAAGGAGCTGAGCCTGCTCCAGATCGAGCGTACGATGCTCAATATCATGCAGCGGATGTCGGGTGTCGCCACCACGGCGCACAGGTACCAGAGCCTGATTGAGGACACGGGCTGCCATGTGTTAGACACGCGCAAGACGACTCCCGGACTGCGGTATTTGGAGAAAGAGGCAGTGGCGCTCGGCGGCGGCATGAACCACCGTATCGGACTCTTCGACATGATCCTGCTCAAGGACAACCACGTGGATTTCGCAGGCGGTATTACGAATGCGCTGACCCGCGCACGCGACTACCTGAACGCCAAAGCGGCGGAAGGAGATGCAGAGCGGTTCCTGAACATGAAGATAGAGATAGAGGTGCGTAACTTCGACGAGATCCGCGAGGCGCTCGCAACGGGTATTCCCGACCGGATCATGCTCGATAACTTCACGCCGGAGAAGACGCGCGAGGCGGTGGAGATGATCCGGGAGTGGGAGCGGTCAGCCGGTCGTCATATGGAGATCGAGTCCTCCGGCGGTATAACGATCGATACCATCCGTTCGTACGCCGAGCAGGGCGTGGATTTTGTATCCGTCGGCGCACTCACCCACAGCTACAAGAGCCTTGACATGTCGTTCAAGGCGGTGAAATAGGCGAAAAGGTTAGAGGTTATAGGCTAAAGACTATTTCAGCCAAGTTTTGGGATTGAGTCTGGTGCCATCGGGTAAAATGGGTTTCCGGAGAACGGAGACCCATTTTGGTCTTCCTACGGAGTTGTCCTGAGACTTATATTCGTAACTGTTCGGACACGGGTTCTCGGGGTCAAACTCCGGTCGTTTCCGTATCAATCCGGTGCTCCAGCCCTCGGGATTAAGCACTCCTTCGTCCCACGTGGTGTACGCCCAGACCGTCTCGCCCCAGCTCCGCCACGGGCGGGCTAAGTAGACCGCTTCGCTGACAGAATACAGACCGGCTGCGCCTGACAGACTGTCCTTCGGACTGACAGACCGATTTACTAACTCATCCTCGGTAGCCAAACGTATATGGCATTTGTAGAAGAGCAGCCCGCGACATTTACCATTTGGACATGTACCATTTACCATTTCTCCCGAGCGGCCGGCGGCGATGTAACATTTATCGCCCTTCTCTCCGTTGATATTTGCTACAATAGTAGCCTTGTTGACGCTCATCGCCATCGCTCCGAAGATGAAATCCACTCCGCCGGCAAGGATTCCTCCTTCCCAATAAATAGAGGCTCCCTGATCGCCGTAGAGTACGTCCTGACGACCTACAGCGCGGCAGTTCTTGAGATGCGCGTTCTTGGCTGTCCCGGCAAAAGAGATGGCGCTTGCGCGCTCGCGGTAACGCTTCTTTTGTACCTCCGTCGAGCCCACCTCTTTCGGGCGGACGGGCATTGCTTTCTTCGGGCGCTCTTTCTCCGTCCAGGGCATGTCGGACTGCGATATATCAACCAGGCTGTCAGCGGCTTCGAGGTCGCAGACATAGAGGTTAAAAGAGTTCTCGAAGATGATATTCTCCGCCCGGAAATCGGGCGCTGTGACGAGTACAGACGCGTTCCAGAGCCGCGTGCGGCTGCCGCCGTAATTGACGGTATTGCCCATCGAGCGGTACTGGTATCCGTGACCGTAGTACCAAGTGATGCGCACCGCGTCCGGGTCGCACTCCACGCCGTGGTTACGAAGCGCGATGGAGGGTTTACGGGCGGCGTTCTTCAACGTCACCCCGGGCACATCAATGGTCAGTTCTTCGCGGTAAGTCCCCGGCTGAATGAGTATAGTCGTACGCTCGCCTCGTGCCGTATAGACGGCACGTGCGGAATCTAATGCGGTCGTGATACTTCCGCCCGGAAAGACGTGAAGCACCAAGGAAAGAATAAATGCAAACATAAATTTGAGCCACTTCCCGGACTCGAAC
>DFEE01000003.1:0-68344 GCA_002368645.1 Bacteroidales bacterium UBA3810 | reverse complement strand
GGTCGATACCGCTTCGCTAAATCGACGGGCAACTTGTGCCTCCGCTCTTCGGTCCACAAACACTCCGCTGGTTTGTGTCCCGAGGGAACCATGCGGGGAGCTGAATTCTCGAAAAGCAGGTGCAAAGGTACTACATTTTTTTGAATTGTGCAAATTTTTTTGCAATTATTTTGCATATTTGGTATAATTTTTGTACCTTTGCAGGCGAAAATGAAGAAAATAAGTATAATATTATTTCTTTTGTCCTTATCTTCAGGACTTGTTGCGCAGACCCATACGCGTGTCTATAATGAACACATACGCACGTTGCGCGCGCCGCGCGAGATAATGCTTCTGGAGGAACAGACGCCGATGGAGATCTCGTTCGATGAGATGAGCCACGATGTGCATCTATACACCTATACGGTGCAAATGACTGATGGCGGGCTCACCAGTGGCGAATATCTGCAGGGATTTCCCACAAAGGATATTACCGACTATGAACACTCGCTCAATACCAGCCGCGAATATACCCATTACTGGTTTGAGTTCCCGAACGAAGAGATGCGCCTCACCAAGAGCGGCGACTACCGCCTGACAATCTATGAGGACGGCGATATCGCCAACAAGGTAGCTGAAGTGGATTTTGTAGTTGTAGAGCCGATGGTGAAGATAGATGCCAAAATACGTGCCAACACGGATATAGAGTTCAACGGCCGTTTCCAGCAATTGGATATAGACATCAATACCGCTGCGCTGAACGTACGGGATCCAAAGGAGGTGAGGGTAGTGGTGACACAAAACAACCGCACGGACAATGCCGTGACCATTGACCGGCCCACGTATATCGAGCCCAACCGGCTCCGCTATATTAACAACAAGGCACTCATCTTCGAGGGTGGCAACGAGTACCACCATTTCGATGCTTTCTCCCGTTTCTACGCCGGTACAGGTATCGACCGCGTGTACCACGAGATGGGCGATTACCATGCGCTTCTCTTCACCAGCGAGATCACGAGAGGCCAGTATATCCACCAGTACGATTCGGACGGCCGTTTCGTGGTGAATGCCGAGCGTACGGGCGACCCTGACACCGAAGCGGAGTACATGTGGGTCTATTGGAACCTACCGGTTGAAAAGCCCTTCTTGGACGGATCGCTCTATATGGGCGGCGAACTCTTTGGTAACGAGTTGGGCGTACGCAATAGGATGCAGTACGACCCGGAGACGAAGAGTTATTGGCTCACCGAACTGGTCAAACAAGGCGGATATGACTACCAATACTGGTTCTCCGGCAAAGGCACGCAAAACAAAACTACCACCCAGCGAGTGGATGGTAGTTATTGGCAGACGGAGAATGAGTACGCCATCTATGTCTATTGGCGTCCTTTCGGCGCGCGCTATGACCGGTTAGTCGGCGTACAGATTATCCATTAGTCGATACGCAGGAAATCGCCGCGACGGTTGAATACCAGCTCCATGTCGTTATTCAGCTCTACCTTCTGGCTCAAGGATTCACTCTTGAACTCTGTGATAGTAGCATGAGGGAAAGTGCCGCGGACATAGTTCAGCACCGGTTCCGGCACGAGCACATCAGGTACGCCTGCTGCGCTTTTGATCTTGTGCAGTTGACCGTTCTCATAATACTCCATTTTTGTGCCGTCAGCCAGCAGAAACTCGTACTTGTCCTTACCGATGGTTTTCTCGCAGGTTATGTATTGCACCAAAGTGTCGGAGTAATTCTTCAAGACAGCGGATTTAACCATCTCCGGAAGATTCTGGAAAGCAATAGGTTGCTTGCCTCTCGCGTATGCAGAAAGGCTGAAAACGCCGATCAGCAACGCTACTAAAGTCATCTTTTTCATAAATGTATATGTATTTAGTTATTTTGCCAAACGCTCTTTGATTGCTTTGCTCTCTGCCTCGTAGCCCGGTTTGTCAAGCAGTGCGAACATGTTTTTCTTGTATGCCTCTACGCCCGGTTGGTTGAACGGATTGACATCGAGTACATAACCCGAGATACCGCATCCGCGCTCGAAGAAATAGATGAACTGACCGATATTGAACTCGTCAATGCGCTCGAACTCGATCAGGATATTGGGAACACCGCCGTCGATGTGCGCCAGACGCGTACCGAGTTCAGCCATCTTGTTCACCTCATCTACACGCTTGCCGGCGAGGAAGTTCAGTCCGTCAAGGTTCTCCTGATCTTCAGGAACAAGCACTGTCTTGTTGGCTTTCTCGATCGAAATCACGGTTTCGAAGATGGTGCGCTCGCCGTCCTGTATCCACTGACCCATGGAGTGCAGGTCGGTCGTGAAATCTACGGAAGCAGGGAAAATACCCTTGTGGTCCTTACCCTCGGACTCACCGTAGAGCTGTTTCCACCACTCGCTGAAATAATGCAGTTTGGGGTTGAAGTTCACGAGGATCTCGATTTTCTTGCCGCTCTGATAGAGGGCGTTGCGGATAGCGGCATACTGGCATGCGGGGTTCTCGGCAAAAGGCACTTTCACATCCGTTGCTTTCTCCATCTCCTGTGCTCCGCGTACAAGTTCGCGGATATCACCGCCGGCCACTGCAATCGGCAGCAGACCCACCGGAGTGAGTACCGAGAAACGGCCGCCCACATTATCGGGAATCACAAAAGTCTTGTACCCCTCTTTGGTTGCGAGCGAGCGGAGCGCACCTTTGGCGCGGTCGGTAACAGCTACAATGCGGTGCTTTGCTTCCTCTTTGCCCACTTGCTTCTCCAGCATGGTTTTCAGCAGGCGGAAAGCAAGAGCGGTCTCGGTTGTTGTACCCGATTTGGAGATATTGATGATACCGAACTGCTTGTCTGCGAGGAACTCCATCAGCTCAGCTAAATACTCCTCGCCGATATTGTTGCCGGCATAAACGACATACGGGTTCTTGCGGTCTTTGGCTACGAAGGCGTCAAAGGACGAACTGAGTGCCTCATTCACAGCGCGTGCGCCGAGGTACGAACCGCCGATACCGGCTACAATGACTACTTGGCAACGGCTGCGGAGCTCGTCGGCAGAGGCCTGCACTTCCGACAGGAACTCATCCGTGATAGAGGAGGGCAGATGTACCCATCCAATGTAATCATTGCCGGCTCCCTGTCCGTTCTCCAACAGCTCGTTGGCTGCCTCCGTTTGTGACTCCAGTTTCTTCAGTGCGTCTGCTTGTACAAAGCACGCAGCGTTTTTAAGAGTTAGTTTCATGTTTATTGTAATTTAGAAGTTAATGACTTGATAATCGGTTTTGCTTTCTGTTTGTTGTAGAGGATCTCGTACATCGCATCTACGATAGGCAGAGCTACTTTCATCCGTTGGTTCGTCTCGTAGATGGCCTTGGTTCCGTAAAAACCTTCGGCTACCATCTCCATCTCCATCTGTGCGGCTTTGACGGAATAACCGAGACCGAGCATCTGTCCGAACTGCCTGTTGCGGCTGAACTGCGAGTAGCCTGTGACGAGCACATCGCCTAAATAACCGCTCTGGGTAATGTCGCGCGGCACATTGCTCATGGCTGTCGCAAAACGGTGGATCTCCTGAATGGCGTTCGACAAGAGTACCGCCTGGAAGTTGTCTCCGTAATGGAGTGCCTGGCACATTCCTGCGGCAATAGCATAGATATTCTTCATCACAGAGCTGTATTCCAGCCCGATGACATCGCTTGAAATGGTAGTATGCACGTATGGAGTCTGGAACAGTTTAGCCCAGACCTCCGCGTTCTGCCGGTTCTCGCAGCCGATGGTCAGATAGGACAGACGCTCCAGCGCAATCTCCTCCGCATGGCACGGACCGGCGATTACGCCTAACTGGTCGAACGGAATCTTGAAACGGTTATGCAGATAGTCGGTGACAATCACGTTGTCATCAGGGATCATGCCCTTCACAGCCGAGATAACGACCTTGTGGGTCATGTCACGACGGATCTTATTGAGCGACTGTTTGACATAAGGCGATGGAATCGCGAGAATCAGCACATCCGACTGTGCTACCGTCTGGTTGATGTCTGACGAGAAATGAATCCGTCCCACATCAAAACTGGCGGCTCCGAGATAAGTCGGGTTCTTGCCGGTGGCGATAAACTCGTCAATCACCTCCTGACGGCGGATGAACCAGTTGATATCACCTTGGTTCTGCATGACTATCTTAGCCAATGCGGTCGCCCACGACCCGGAACCCAATATTGCTACTTTACGATACATGTTTATTTGGTACTTTGTACTTGGTCACTTAGTCTCTTATTCCGGACGCATCGTCGGGAACAGTAGCACTTCCTGGATGGTCGGTTGTCCGGTCATGAGGATTGCCAGACGGTCGATGCCGATACCGATACCGGATGTAGGCGGCATGCCGTATTCCAGTGCGCGCATGAAATCGTGGTCAATCACCATTGCCTCGTCGTCGCCCTTGTCGGCAAGTTTCATCTGCTCTACGAAGCGGTTGTATTGGTCGATCGGATCGTTGAGCTCGGAGTAGGCATTGGCTAACTCTTTGCCGTTCACCATGAGCTCGAAACGCTCGGTTAGACCGGGTTTGGAGCGGTGCATCTTGGTCAGCGGGGACATCTCGACTGGGTAGTCGGTGATGAAAGTCGGCTGAATGAACGTGCCCTCGCAGGTCTCGCCGAAGATCTCGTCAATCAGCTTACCCTTACCCATGTGTTCGGTATCTTCTACGCCGAGTTTCTTTGCCTCTGCGCGGATGGCTTCTTCGTCCATGGAAGCGAGGTCCAGACCTGTTTTTTCCTTGATGGCATCGAGGATAGGCAGCCTTCTGTACGGCGCTTTGAAATCAATCTCGTTCTCGCCTACTTTGACTTTGGTGGTGCCGTTGACAGCGATGGCGATCTTCTCCAACAGCTGCTCCGTGAAGCCCATCATCCAGTTGTAGTCCTTGTATTGCACATACAGCTCCATGCAGGTGAACTCGGGGTTGTGGCTGCGGTCCATGCCTTCGTTGCGGAAGTTACGGCCGATTTCGTATACGCCCTCGAAACCGCCTACAATCAGCCGTTTCAGATACAGCTCCGTCGCGATACGGAGGTACATGTCCACGTCGAGCGAGTTATGATGGGTAATGAACGGACGGGCGGAAGCGCCGCCGGCTATCTGCTGCAGAATAGGGGTCTCCACCTCGGTGTAGCCCGCCTCGTCAAACACCTGACGCATCGTGCGCAGAATAGTAGCGCGTTTGAGGAAGGTGTCCTTGACACCGTCGTTGACCACGAGGTCCACATAGCGCTGGCGGTAACGCTGTTCAGGGTCGTTGAAGCCGTCGTATGCCACGCCGTCTTTGTATTTGACAATCGGCAGCGGACGGAGCGATTTGGCGAGTACCGTCAGTTTCTTGGCGTGTACGGAAATCTCGCCCATCTGCGTACGGAAGACGAAACCCTCAATGCCGATGAAATCGCCGATATCCAGCAGTTTCTTGAAGACCACGTTGTACATCTGCTGCTCCACGGTCGTTGCTTGTTCGCCCTCGGCGACAGCCTCCTGTATATCGTCCCTGCTCACATACACCTGGATACGTCCCTTGGAGTCCTGGATCTCAATGAAAGAAGCCTTGCCCATGATACGTTTGCTCATCAGACGACCCGCAATACGCACTTCGTCACCCGTGTGCCATTCCTTGTCTGATTGCTGATTGCTGAGAGCTGACGGCTCATCCACAAACCCCTTCTTGATATCCGTTGAATACCCTGTTACTACATACTCGGCGGCAGGGTAGGGATCAATACCCATCTCGCGCATCGTCTGCAGGCTCTGCCTCCGCACTTGTTCTTGTTCGCTTAAATTTTCCATTATCTTTTTTATTATATTTAGTCCTGTTTTTAAGGCATTATGTGCGTTTTGGCGCATAGTACCCATTTTCGGTGCAAAGGTAATACATTTTTTCCACATACGCAAATTTTTTTATAAAAAATGTACACGCGCTTGCGTATATGAGATTTTTTTTGTACTTTTGTGCCCGATTTTAGTTTGCCGTAAAAGGTACAAAATGCGAATCACAAATCGTTAAACCACAAAAGTATTAGTCTTATGGACAAACAAACAAAAGCGTACGTGGATCAATTTATGGCTGAATTGATCGCCAAAAACCCCGGTGAGAACGAGTTTCACCAGGCAGTAAAAGAAGTAGTGGAGTCGGTGGCTCCGATGATTATGGCGTATCCGTATCTGCGCGAGCAGAAAGTGATGGAGCGTATCGTGGAGCCCGAACGCGTGATCATGTTCCGTGTGCCGTGGATGGACGACCAGGGCGAAGTGCAGATCAACCGCGGTTTCCGCGTGCAGATGAACAGCGCCATCGGTCCGTACAAAGGCGGTATCCGTTTCCATGCCTCTGTCAATCTGTCCATTATGAAGTTCCTCGCCTTCGAGCAGACCTTCAAGAACGCGCTGACGACGCTCCCGATGGGCGGTGCCAAGGGCGGTTCGGACTTCTCGCCGAGAGGAAAAAGCGACGCGGAAGTGATGCGTTTCTGCCAGAGTTTTATGACAGAACTCCAGCGTCATATAGGGGCTGACACCGACGTGCCGGCAGGCGACATCGGCGTAGGCGGACGCGAGATAGGTTATATGTTCGGCCAGTACAAGCGGCTGCGTGACGAGTTCACGGGTACGCTGACCGGAAAAGGCCAGATGTGGGGCGGCAGTCTCATGCGTCCGGAGGCGACGGGTTACGGAGCTTGCTATTTCGCAGAGGCGATGTTAGCAACACGGGGCGAGAGTTTTGAGGGCAAGCGCGTCTGCATCTCCGGCGCCGGAAACGTAGCGCAGTTTGCTGCGCAGAAAGCAATGCGTCTGGGTGCCAAAGTGCTCACTCTCTCCGATTCCAACGGGTTTATCTACGACGAGGAGGGACTCAACGAGGAGAAACTGAACTATGTATTCGAGCTCAAGAACGTCCGCCGCGGGCGTATCAAAGAGTACGTGACCAAATATCCGCAGGCGAAATACTTCGAGAACGAGCGTCCGTGGCGTATCCCCTGCGACATCGCTATGCCGTGCGCGACGCAGAACGAGATAGAGAAAGCCGATGCGGAAATCCTCGTTAAAAACGGTTGTTTCTGCGTTACCGAAGGTGCTAACATGCCTTCCACGCCCGAAGCCATCGCAATCTTCCAGGGAGCTAAGATTCTCTATAGTCCGGGTAAGGCATCCAACGCCGGAGGTGTAGCCACTTCCGGTCTGGAGATGACCCAGAACTCCATGCGCCTCAAATGGACGGCAGAAGAGGTGGATGCACGACTCCGCACCATCATGGCGGACATCCACGCTGCTTGTCTCAAGTACGGCACCGAACCCGACAATCTCGGACCGGACGGCAAACCGTACATCAACTACGTCAAAGGCGCCAACATCGCCGGCTTTATGAAAGTGGCCAACGCCATGGTCGAGCAAGGATTAGTTTAATACTTGTGAGAAGGTGCTTTAGCAATCGAGCAAGGATTAGTATAAACACGTAAACGAGACGTAAACGACACGTAAACGAGACGTAATCGAATCGAAACAACAACGGGAGAAAATGCGGGTAAACACCTATACATCATTAATGGAGCGGCGCGTACGGCGCATACTGCTCGTGTGCAACAACTACGACAGCTTTGCGCTGGAGGAGGACGGACGTATAGACGTGCAGATCGCGCAGGAGTATGCGGAGTTGAACCTCTCTAATCCGCCGGCTATCACCCGTGCGGAAACGACTGCCGAAGCCCTGGAGTTAATCAAACCGGACAACTCTTTTGATCTCATTCTCGTCGTCTATAGTGCCGGAGGTAACGAGGTGTGGGATTTTGCCGCAGAGGCCAAACAGCGTCTGCCCGAATGTCCGATAGTAGTCCTTTCGTCTTTCTCCAAAGAGGTGTACCGCCGCGTGGAGCAGCACGATAAGTCGAATATCGACTATCTCTTCAGTTGGAATAACTCTACCGATCTCATTATTGCTATCATCAAACTGATCGAGGACCGCCTGAACGCCGAGCACGATATTCTCTCCGAGGGCGTGCGGGCGATCTTGTTGGTGGAGGACTCCGTGCGCTATTACTCCACGTACCTGCCGCTGCTATACAAGCTGGTTCTACAGCAGAACTCCATTGCCATCCGCGACGCACTCAACGAGAAGCAGCAACTGCTCCGCAAGCGTGCGCGCCCCAAAGTGCTGATGGCTACCTGCTATGACGAAGCGGTCGAACTGTACAACCGTTACGGTAAGAACATGCTCGGCGTCATCTCCGATGTGGGATTTGTGGTGCATAAAGGCGAACCTTCTTCGGCGGAGAAACTGGATGCAGGTGTCGATTTGTGCCGATTAATTCGGGAAGATAACCCCACTATGCCCTTCCTTATGCAATCTTCGCAGGAGTCGATGAAAACGGTGGCACGCAAACTCAATGTGGGCTTTGTTGTCAAAAAATCCAAGACGCTGACTCAGGAAGTAAGTGACTACATCGAGCGGGAGTTCGGTTTCGGCGATTTCATCGTACGTGATCCGCGAACGGGCAGAGTGACAGACCGCGCTACGGACCTTGAGGGCTTTGAACGCATAATATCCTCGATTTCACCGGCTGCTTTCCGCCGTCTGAGTGACAATAACTATCTCTCCAAATGGCTCTTTGCCCGCGGTCTGTTCGCCATCGGACGCAAGGTGCACGAACTCACCATACAGGACGAGGCGGACATAGAGAACATCCGCCAGACCAATATCCGTCTCATCCACGACTACCGTATCAACCAGGCATTGGGAGTGGTAGCCAAATACGATCCCGCTACTTATAACAGCACGATTTATTTCTCGCGCTGCGGAGACGGTCCGATGGGAGGTAAGGCGCGCGGACTCGCCTTCCTCAACCACATGCTTCAAAAGCATGATTTGTTCGACCGATGGGAGAATATCCGTATTCTTGTCCCGCGGACGATGGTCATTACGACCGATTATTTCGATAAGTTCATACACGATAACGGTCTTCAATACGTCATCAATGCCGATTTGACGGATGAGGAATTGCTCTCGGAGTTCGTCTCTGCGGGTTTGACCCACGAACTGATAGAAGCGTTACGCCATTTTATACGCGCTACCAAGCGCCCGTTGGCTATCCGCTCTTCCTCCAAACTCGAGGACTCGTACTACCAGCCTTTCGCCGGAGTCTATAGCACCTATATGATCCCGCATACGGAGAACGAGGACCAGCAGTTGCGTATGCTCACCAAAGCCATCAAGTCGGTCTATGCGTCCGTTTATTTTGCCGCTTCCAGAGGATACATCATCTCCACCGGCAATCTGCCGTCCGAAGAGAAAATGGCGATTGTCCTGCAGGAAGTATGCGGTGAAACCGAAGGAAACTACTATTTCCCTGTCATCTCCGGCGTGGCGAGAAGCATCAATTTCTATCCGGTGGGCAAGGAAAAACCAGAAGACGGTATCGTCAAGATTGCGTATGGACTCGGGAAGGCGGTGGTGGATGGCGAACAAGTACTGCGTTTCTCTCCGAAGTACCCGAAGAACGTAATGCAGACTTCGACGGTGGATCTGGCGATGCGTGAGACCCAACAATCCATGCTGGCACTCTCGCTCAGCCCCGAGAAATTCAAGACTTCCATAGATGATGCCGTCAATCTGGAGCGCATACCGATACATGAATGCGGACAGTTTGAGTCCCTCAAACTCATTGCCTCCACCTACGACCGCGAGAACATGCGGCTGGTGGATTCATGCTACCCCGAAGGACCGCGCGTCATTACTTTCGCGCCGCAACTCAAGTTCAACACCTTCCCGCTGGCAGAGATCATCCGCACGCTCCTTGACATCGCGCGTGAGGAGATCAAGACCCCCGTGGAGATTGAGTTCGCCGTCAATCTGGAGCACGAGCCCCAGATATTCCATGTACTGCAGATCCGCCCGATTTCAGCGGACTCTTTGAACGCCAAGGTGGAGTGGGAAAAGGTCGATGAAAACGGAGCTTTCCTGCGTTCCGGCAATGCGCTTGGAGTAGGTAAGATAGACGATATAACCGATATTATCTATCTCCGTAAAGAGGCCTTCGATGTCCTTCGCACGCGTGAGATGGCGGCTACTCTCCGCGAGTGGAACGCACGCCTCCGTCAGGAGGGGCGGCAGTATCTGCTTATCGGTTACGGCCGTTGGGGGTCGCAGATTCCCACGCTCGGCGTGCCTGTACAATGGGGTGACATCAGCGAGGCGAAAGCGATAGCCGAGTGCTCGCTGCCGGACTTCCGCATCGAACCGTCACAGGGGTCACATTTCTTCCAGAACATGACCTCTTTCAATGTCGGATATATGAATGTCGATCCGTGGGCACGCCCCTTGACGGATGAATACGACCAGTCCGTCCTCAATGCCCTGCCGGCAGTAGAAGAGACGGAACTTATCCGTCATGTCCGCCTCGACAAGCCTCTGGAGATGTATATTGACGGTTTCGGCAACAAGGCGGTTGCTAAAATCGCAGATTAATGAAAAGACACTGGCAGATCATAGTATTCTTATTGACCGCTTTCATGGCGGTTGCCGGCGGTAGTCATGGCTGTCGCCCGCAGCCCGTTGTGGAGCGGAGTAGGGCAACTGTTCCTGTTCCGCAGCAGATCAGTTATATTGTCGCTACCTCCGACTGCGCTATCCCTGTGCAGATAGAGCGGATCCAGATGACAGTCATCCATCTCTCTGCACGCCAGCAACTCAAACGCCTCTCGCAGTCCGTTTTCGGGCTGCCGGCTAATATAGCCACCTCTTATTCTATCGCGCGGACTATATGTCGCTCGCGCACACTCATCAGAAGCCTTGAGTCCTTTGACATCGGCTTCCCTTTCTCTGCTTTTTGGTAATTTACAATTAAAAGCCTACAGCTTTCAGTAGTATTCAGCCTCCAGATGATTTCTGGCGGCTAAATGGTCGTATGACCAAATAAATGACTAAATTGTAAATGACCAAATCGTAAATGACTTTATGAATGCAACAACTATCATTGTCGCCGTTGTGCTGTTAGCACTCGGCCTCATACCTATTCTTATCCTCAATAAATACGGTAAAGGCAACAAACACGACGAAGAGAAATGACAGCCTTGATTATCGTATTCGGATTTATATTCCTTTTGTTAGGTGCAGAAGGGCTGGTGGACGGCGCTTCGGGTTTGGCAAAACGCTTCGGCATCAGTAATCTCGTCATCGGCATGACCGTTGTGGCTTTCGGCACTTCGATGCCGGAGTTTGTAGTCAACATGCTCTCGGTGGCAGAGGGGCAGACAGACCTCGCATTGACCAATATTGTGGGTAGCAACATCATCAATATATTCGTCATCCTCGGTCTGACGGCACTGGTTTACCCGATTGCCTCTGCCCGCTCCGCACGGGTCTTTGATATTCCGATGAATATCCTTGCCGGTATCGTGGTGCTGGTGGCTGTGCTTGTCACGCTGCCTTTGGAGTCCGTGCCGGGCATGTCCCGCCTGAGCGGTGTCATCCTGCTGCTGATTTTCGGTATCTTCATGTACCACAGTGTCAAAACGGCGAAAGCGGAACCGGACAGCACGGAAGATTTCAAACCTATGCCGCTTGCCAAGGCGCTGATATATATCGTCTTGGGACTTGCAGGATTGATTATAGGCGGCGAGATGATTGTCCGCGGTTCTGTCCGTGTAGCAACGGAATTGGGCGTGCCGGACGCTATCATCGGGCTGACCATCGTAGCGCTCGGAACTTCTCTGCCCGAACTGGCTACTTCGGTTGTGGCTGCCACCAAGCACAACTGCGACCTGGCATTGGGTAACATTGTGGGTAGCGTGTCATTCAATGTGTTCTTTATCTTGGGCACATCCGCGCTGCTCCGACCCCTTCCCGCCTACGAAGGAATCATCTTGGACGGCATTATGGCTACGCTGGGAGCTGTGTTGGTCTGGCTGGGAGTCATCTCCAACCGCCAGCACCAACTCAAACGATGGCATGGCGCAGTCCTGTTAATCGTCTATGCGGCATACCTGACGTACAGACTGATTAATATATAAAATGAAAAAATAAGAAAATGAGTAAATAAGAAAATATCCCTATGGAAACAGAAAATATCAAATTGATTGATCAACCGTACATCGCTCGCAAGAGTGCGTTCTTCGGGCTCTTTCACCACTTGGTATATACGCCGACCAACAGCCGGATTACTGACTACGATCGCTATTATGGCCTGATCGTGCGAGATGAGATGAAAGACTTGTTCTCGTTGGAGGACGACAAGTTCGTTCAGCGTCTGTCCAAACTGAATACCTATGAAGAGGCGGTCAACGGAAACGTACTGGTGGAAGGTCATATCTCCGCCGACAAACAGTTTGTTTCGCTGCGGCTATACCTCTACGAGCAGATTGACTACCGCCCGGTCAGCAAGACCTATTTCCTGCAAGGCGAAGCAGCACTGTTGGCAACCAAGGTATTCAAGCTCTAAAAGAAAACGTCCTTCGGGGCGTTTTTTTTGTCAAAACAAAACCGGCAAAACGATGGTTTGAACCAAAGTTCTTCTCCCCCTTGCGCTACCCGTACGCTACCCGTACGCTACTCTTGCGCTGTGTAACAGCAGTTTGCGGCTTTTGTTGTACCTTTGCACTCGAATTCAAAACAACATTCGTATGAAGACAAGACTACACGCCACCGCCTATGACCTGCAAGGTCGTCCGGTCAGTAGCGGCTACAAAGGTATTATCATCCAGAACGGCAATAAATATATTTCGCTATAAATGTCCGATTGTTAAGATTTAGATGTTATACCAACCTCTGCCCAAAAGGTGCTTAAGGTCAGCATAAGGTGTGCTATTTGAACCGATTTTGAAACGAAGTTGAAAAGTGTATGATTATTAAGAATCAGCGAACCCGTGAATTGTAGTTGTCAATCTTTTGTTCTATGTTCGTGCCTGTCCTCATAGTGGGGACTATTCGGGCACTTCACTCGGAGTGCGTTCCGTCGCACTCCTTCACTCTCAAGCAACTCTCGCGCTACTACTATACCACCTCACCGGCAGGAGGGAAAGGCAAATATTCACCAGTAGGCGGTTCGGGCGCAAGTAACATCCTATGGTTATTTCCGAAACAGGAACACCAGTCTCCAAAAGCAAAGAAGGTATAGCCACGTTGGGCAAGGTCATTGGCTTTCTTGAACCACTCCACATATTCGGGATCTTTCCCTTTCCCCCATTTGGCAATATGCGGATAGTGCTCAATAAACTGCAAAGCTATCTCATGCGGCGTTAAGCCATCGCAGTCACCCCAACTAAAATTACCTCCGGATGTATTGGCAGCGGTATGTTCCGGTCCGCGATAAATCGCGCCGCAGTTCTTCAAAGTGTATTTCTTTACAGTAGTAGCACACCGCCAATTCATTCCATTCGGAGAAACACACGGGCATACACGGATAAGTTCATAGCCCATCTCATGTAGTTCCCGTATAACGAGAAAATACCTGCGTATTCGCTCCATGTATTCCATGTCTTACTTATTTCCTTTTGCCCTATTATGCGTCTGGCAGAGCATTTGGCAGTTGGAAATATCCGTTGCGCCGCCTTTAGACCACGCAGTCACATGGTCGGCATCCATTTCCGTCAGTTTCCATATACGTGCATGGTTTGCGTCATGCCCGATGGCACAAAGCGGACAGTTGGAAACCTCGTTCTTCTTGGCTTCTTCTGTCTGGTGGGCATAGACGCTTTTCTTGGTCGGTTCGTCAAAGCAACGCACCTCTAATAGTTTGGTATCTTGACAGCCACCGAGGATATATTCATAAATACCTTTTTTGTTCTTTACATAGTAATCTTCGTAGAGATCACGCTGTTTGGCAGCTACTTCTGAAGGGTCGTAAGGATTCTTATGATATTTCTCATAGAGTTCGCCCCATGGCAGACCGCACATCTCTTTCTCGATATTGGTAAACACTCCGCTTGCCCAGTCGATGACGCTGTTAAAATAGGTCTCCATTTCGCAGATGTTATCATCGTTGCGGTGGAGCGACATATATTTGCTGATTTCGCCACGGCTGACCCATTCCAAGGCGGTGTGCAGGTATGCTTGGCGTTTCACGTTTCCGCGCAGGAAAGCCGCCCATTTGTTGATATTGGCGTTCTGCGAATTGGAGAACACCTCTTTGGCTTTTGTGACAAACGGTCCGCAATAGACAGCATTCAAAATCTCCTGTTCTTCCAGAGGCAGCCCAACAATGTTTATAGTCTTGAACCATTCTTTGATTTCGCTTTCCGTTCCTTCACATTCATAGACCAGCAGTTCGGTCTGGAGAATCTTCTTTTTGAGATCATCCGCCATGTAATCAAAATACTGCTCCATGCCGTTTATACGGATAGCGAACTTGCGTGTGAGGAAACGCCCCAAAGAGGTGATTCGCTGCTGCCCGTCCAGTACCTCCAAATGATTGTCGTCCACGCGGTTAAAGTATAGTAAACCAATCGGATAGCCTTTGAGCACAGACTCAATGACTGCTATCTCGCGTGCGCCGTTTTGCTCGGCGTACAGATAATTACGCTGATACTCCGGCTGAATGGTCAGTTTGCCCGAAAGACCAAACAGACCTTTGCCTTCTGCTTCGTTGTAAGTAAACCCTTTGCAGATTTCCTCAACGGTGTATATTTTCCGTTCTGCTTTCATAGTATTTATTGTTTTTTACGGATTAATATGCGTGCGTATGGTTTTTGTGGAATACCATCCTCGTCTATATAATATAATTGACCATCTCGAAGACTTTTATTCAGTTTCTTCAATTCTCGCGGATAAGGAGCGAGTCCTAACTCTTTACCAGAATCGCCTTGAGTTTGACCAATAATAATGAATTGTTCTGGACAATATTTATCAAGAAATGAAAGGGGAACTCCTATCGTCCCATTATAATCAGATGGTATAAGTTCAACAAAGGGAACTTCTATAGCATCATAATTTTCATAATGAATATATTTTTGCAATCCTTTAAGTTTTTTATTGAATTTCAAATTATCTGCCATACTCATCAATTGAATAGGTTCGTGACGACGACCATGATCTAGATTTGTATACCATCTAACTCCTACAACACTTATATAATGTTGTCCTTCTATAATAACGTCGCGAGCTCCAACTTTACTCTCGTTATACAAGTCCTCTGGAATCATAAATAACCTATCTCCACTTGTTATACTTGGTCCGAGCCAAATCTTATTATCTCTTATCAAAGGGAAAACCTCTTTATAGGAAATAGCGTTAATATTGCCAATTATCAAAAACTGTTTCTTGCCTTCCATAATCCATGCAAGGAATTCGCGGAACAGCGAGAAAGGCGGGTTTGTGATAATAATATCTGCTTCGTCTCGGAGAGCGGTTACTTCGGCAGAACGGAAGTCGCCATCGCCTTCGAGGTAACTCCATTGCAAGTCGTCAATGTCAATTCGACCGCTGTTATTGGTATCGTGTGTAAGTGTAAAGATTTTGCCCTTGATACGGCTTTTCTCTACATTGTACAACGGATTCTCCGTTTCAAAGAGTGTCGGTTGCCAGTCGGTTTGGTACTTTTTGCTTTCTATGGCGTATGAAGTAGAAATGAGTTTCTTCAGACCGAAGAACTCAAAGTTCTGTGCAAAGAACTTGGTAAAGTTGCTCCATTCCGGATCATCGCAAGGCAACAAGATTGTCTTGCCACGAAAGACATCAGGGTTGTATTCAATGTATGCGTTTACTTCTTTCTGTATGTCCGCATACTGGGTGTAGAACTCATCATTTTTGGCGGCTTTCGCCTGCCCGAGATTACTATTTTTTGCCATGGATTGATAATACATTTACGCATACTATCAATCCGTAATTGCACAATAAGAAAGATGAGCTCCTTATCGTGTAGCCAAGGTAACCCGCCAAGGAGACCTCACCTCAATCTAAGAAGCCCACCGTAATGGTGTAAGCTCTATTATCGATTGAGGTAAAAGCTTCCGTATATGCGGAACCTTACTAATTATTTCTGTGTGTTATCTCCGTTTAACTTGGCGGGTTTTCGGCTGACACGAAATAATAGTCTGCTTAATTATTTTAATATGTTATTGCGCAACGCCTTGCGCTGTTTAATTTATTATCTATTGTACCAATAATATTTATATATTAACTTCTAATGGTCTTTATTGACGTTTTTATTTAAACTTTCAACTAAATTTTTTGTATCGTCATAAAACATTTCATATGTTTTTACAATCTCCTCTAATGTGACAGATAAGTTTTTTCGATGTTCATACACATATTGATATAATTGGTTATCACATAATTCATAAGATAACTCTGAAATATGCTTTTCATTGTGCTTTCTTATATAGGGAGATACCATAATTGGCCCTCCATACAAAAAATATCCAACAAACACGCCAGACACATATGCATCATCGGCAATATTTACCTCCAAGGTTTTGTATTTCTTCATGCATGGCAAATAACCTCGAGCATAATTGTTAGATTGCATGTATAAGGAGAGCAGTGGTCTTAAATTATTAATAACATCTACTGGTTTTTGTTTTGAATATATTAATTCAATATACTCTTTCCCATTTTCGTTATAAGAATTTATACTAGAATAATAATTAGTTGCTTCTAAAATCATTTTTTGCAAAAAGAAAATATCATCACTATTATATTCATAGCATATTATTATCATAGACTCATCCGCATCATTCCTCAATATAAATGGAAAATGGTGTCGATTTGTATCCACAAAACCAGTAGATGCGTATTTCTCGCGTAAAATGATTCTATTACACTTTAAAATATTTTCAAATGATATAGCTTCTTCTTTGTTTTCCGATTTAATGACATGTTTTTTCCATGCGGAAAATTTGTATTGTTCTTTTTGAGTTAATGAAGAACCTGTATAATATAGGATAAACATACTTGCCCACTCTTTTTCTTCATCTGATAGACCAATATAGTTGGCAAATAAATACTCTTTAGCCGCATTAATAATTCTTCCTTTTAATTGACTTCTATAATCGTTCCTAATTTCATTTCTATTTAATGTTAGAATATCTTTAGCATCTCCACCTAATATATTGACAACAAAACTCATAAATTTTAAGTCACGAATAGACTTGTCTACTTTCTGTCCTCGATATAGAGTAGTATCAACATAACGATGAATGTCTGAGCCGAATTGTAATGATATGTCAATATTTTCCCGTTCAGAAAAATACCGTAAAATTTCACGATCTTGCTTAGACTGAAAAATTATCTGTTCTCCTTCTTTTATTATAATGGGAGTTTCAATAACTTGTGAAAACTTAATAATTTCATCTATGATTTTTGCAATTTCTATATCAAAAGAGGTGTCTTTTATGAAATCATAGTTATTTATAACATTCCAACCAGTATTTTGCCCTGCATTAACGCTCCATGATGTAGGATGTGCCTTTACACGTATAGAGAAAGAAACCTCTGTTCCAACCTTAATTTTCTTTTCTGGAGTTACTGTGTGAAGCAATACTAATCCTTCTTTTTCTTTAATAGGATTATATAATTTAAGTATATATGTTTGTTCCTTATTATATTTGTGAGTTTCTATATCTACAACGTCCGTTAACAAAAAGATGCTCTGAAAACCTATTCCAAAAGTACCCGATGGTTTCATCCATTCTGGCATCCGTTGTATAATTCTCGTTTTATGAATTTTATTATCTCCGTTTGCTGTCTGCAATAGCATTTTAATGTCATCTTTTGACATTCCGATGCCATTGTCTTCTATACTAATATTCCAATCTATCAAGTCATTATCTTCGTGTTCTTTCTTTGATAATCTAATTGTTATTGGATATTTTTTACATTCTGCTCGGAAACTCTCTCTCTTTTTTGTTTCTGAAAACGAACTCCAGTCAGCCTCTTTGTCTATAAAGATTCTTAATAGCGTTGCATCTACAGCATTTTGTAATATTTCGCGTATGCTTTGGAACTTAGAATTATACAAACCTGCGCCTTGAATCATTTCAAGCGCATTTATTGGCTCTATATAAAACTTATTTTTAAATTTACCATCTATAGTATCGTATCCAAAAAGTTTAACAGAAAGTTCTCCTATGGTAGGCAAGAAACCAAATGATGTATCGTTAGGAACAATATCGCTCCATTTCATCATTTGATTTTTCACTTCTTCATTTAGCATTGAGAACCATTTTTGAGTTAAATCAGCTACCTCCACATCATCACATGTGGCGGTAGCTGATATCCTTTTGGAATTTATCTCTAAATGGGTGACGGAGAAATGCTTTGCTTTATGCTGTAAAGAGTCTATTGGAATAGATGGTAATGTACTTAAAATAACATTAGAGAAGCGATTGTTATCCATATCCAACAAATCCCCTAATCTCAATAAACATGCAATATATCGAGGATGACAGTCATCCACGTAGATACCCTTTTCTTCATAGGGCAAAAGCATAACATCTTTAAAATCTGCTGTATGACTTTTGCATATTAGACCAAGAATTTGTTTCATCCGTTCTGGAACGAAATGAAGTGCCAAATTCTTATCTTTCATTATCTCTTCCTCGGAACGCTCACTATGTTTCTTTCGAATAAAATCTGCTATTAAGAAATTTAAAGCATTTATTGTTTTATCTTCAATTGGTGTTTCCTTTTGGATAAGCGTATCTCCTTTTGTCTCAAAATGAATTGCGTATGTATGAAGATAAGATTTTTCATCGTTCTGGATTTTATTGACATGTTCAATGAATTGTCCGTCCTGCATTAAGTTTTTTTTGTCCTCGCCTGAAACAAACATACCTAGGTCATGATAGCAAGCGCTACATAGTAACAGCCATAAATCTTCTGCGGAAAATTTGTTTTCAAGAGTTTCTTTGCCTACTATTCGCTCTATGTTAGTCAAAATTGCTTCGGAATGCGATATGTCGTGCAGACTATAATGAGGAAACATGTGCGAGATTGCATTTAGTGTCTGGAATACATAGTCTCTAGATGCATTCCACTGAGTAAAGAGAGCAGAATTTGGATTATTTTCTGTCTTTATTCTAATTAGTTCAACTATTCTATCTATCATAATTTTTGACTAAATTTCTTATTGTTCTTATTTTGCCATCAGTTGGCGTTGTTCGCTGAGGGCATATTACGCCGTTGCTGCGTTATAGACGTAATTTCGGTATAACCATTCACCGCTGATATTGGCTTGCGATTTGTCTATGCTCTGTATCGGTGAGAAGGAGATAAGATTATTGGAGTAGCGCGTAAGATACTTCAGCGTTTCAACTGATGCTAACTCGCGCAACTCTTTGCGGACAATAGAGGATATTGCCTTATACTCCTTAGGCGTATAAAGCAACTTGACAATCCCCAATTTCTTTTGGGAATAGTACACTTTCACCTTGTTTTGCTCTATTGTCAAAACGCCCAGACTTAATCGCTCTTTGATCTCTGGGCGAATGTCCGCGTAAATAATACTGTATTGAAGATTATTTTCCATAATTGCTGTTATTCGGGCGCATGTATTTGCAGATATACTGCTGCGTATCCGAGCATAATACCAACACAGGCAAGTCGCCGGTCATGTATTGTTTGGATATATCCTGAATACTATGTAAATGCTGTATTTCCATCGTCTTTGCAACTTTCGGCTGCAAAGTTACTGCTTTTTTTTGAATTATGCAAGTATTTTAGGCGATTTGTGCGTTTTTGTCTCTTGGTCATCTCGGCTTTAAGGAGTAAGTGCACCTTAACCGCTTCACGGTTGTGAGTTGCCTATTTATTATTTTCCTAACAGCCAATCTATCACATTGATTTTACGTATACCGTCAATGTTTGCGCTATCAAAGTCAGTAGTCAAAAGATATTTAGGATAAGTGTCCTTAATCTTTCTTAATGACGAAAGTTCACGATTTAGTGTTTTTTCGTCATTAACGGTGTAAGCTACTTGGTAATACTCACGCTCTCCATTGTGTTTCATAACCACAAAATCCACCTCTCCTGCATCTGTTCTGCCGGCATAAACCTCTCCTCCTCGTCTCAGTAGCTCAAAATACACCACATTCTCTAACTTGTGCCCTAAATCAATGGTCGGAGCATTCGTTTGCAGGAGATTGCGGAAACCGAGATCCACTGCATAATACTTGTAATTGCTTGCCAACAACCGTTTGCCTTTGATATTATACAGACGCACAGGATAAATCAGGTACGATTCCGTAAAGTAGCGAAGATATTTCAACACAGTATTGTGCGACATCTGTTGTCCTGAAGTGCGGTTCAGCGTGTCTGCGATATTGTTCGGCGACACCACACTGCCAATACTATCATAGAGGAAATTAATCACACGTTGCAAAGTATCAAACTTCCGCAGTTTGTTCCTTTGCACAATATCTTTGACCACTACCGTATCATACACTGATTGCAGGTAAGCATTGACCATATCCGGGGCTGTGCGGGATAAGTTAACCGCTTCAGGGAAACAGGAGGTATTCATATACTGGCGGAACAGCCTGCCGGAATCATGCTCATCGGGGAAAGAAGCAACATATTCGGCAAAAGAGAATGGATGCAAATGGATATTGATATATCGTCCAGAAAGCAAGGTGCTCAAATCGCTGGAGAGCATATAGGCATTGGAGCCGGTGATATATAAATCCACATCTTTCTTCACAAAAAGCGCATCCACCAGTTTCTCGAAATGTGGTAAGATTTGCACTTCATCCAAAAATACATATCGCTTTGGAATGTTCGGCAAGTGAGCTATGATGTAATCATATACTTCTTCCCATGTGGCAAAACGGGCACTCTCACGTTCCTCAAAATTGAGCGACAACACTGCATTATTCTGTACGCCATTAGCATACAAATACTGCCTGAATGCCATCAGCAATGTGGATTTTCCGCAACGACGGATACCTGTTACAACCTTTATCAGGTCTTGATCGCGCAATTTAATGAGTTGCGACAGATAGGATTCTCGATTTATCATAGTGCCAATCATTTCTACTGACGAAAATCACTTATTTTTATAAATTTCGTCAGTAATCGGCTGCAAAGGTACTGCTTTTTTTTGAATTGTGCAAGTATTTTAGGCGATTTGTGCTTTTTTTGTCTCTCGGTCATCTCGGCTTTAAGGAGTTCTTATTTCGCATCCCCGGCGGCGAGTAAGAGGCAAGTAAGAGTAAAGTAAGAGGCAACTCGGAGTCAAAGCACCGTATTAAGACGTTCAGGATGCAAACGAGATGCGTTCGTAAATGAATGCTAAAAGGGTGCAAAAAGGGTGCATGACGGGTAATGCACAGCACTTGCCTCCGACATTACTCCGAGATTACTCCGACTTGCCGCCGCCCCTTTCTTCTTTTGCGGGATACAATCCCGCCCTGGAAAATATGCTTGATTTTAAGAATCCCTCTATGTTCTGCAACATATTTCCGCTACGACTACCCAAAAAGAGTTTCCTCTCATTAAGAGTCTATTGTTTTTCGCTCAAAAATGTAGTATCTTTGCACAAAATTTCATGGAGCAGCGGCTCTTTGAATGACACTTTCCGCCGAAAGGCGGAGCCCTGAACGGCATAAAAGAATTCACCTGCATGGCTGTGCCGGCATGCACGTGAAAAGGCAGACATCTTTCGCAGATGTTTTTCTTTTATGCCTCCTCTTGCGAACGATTGCCGCAACATCGCGCTGCGGGACGTCGGGGCGGAATGCAGCTCTCCGCACACAAACTGCAAGCGATCTTTGACATTTTTTTCTTTATGCGCTTGCATATGTCAAAAAAAAGTAGTAACTTTGCAGCGCTTTTAGTATATGGCACCGATTTGCGCAATATCGACACCGTACGGAACGGGCGGAATAGCCGTCATCCGCGTCTCGGGCGAAGAGAGTATATCCATCGTGGATACCCTCTTCCGCGGTCGAACTCCATTGGCGGCAGCCGGTGCAGGCACGGTTCATTACGGGCGTGTGGAACGTAACGGCGAGATATTGGACGAGGTGCTGTGCTCCGTCTTCCGTGCCCCGCATTCCTTCACGGGCGAGGACACCGTGGAGATTGCCTGTCACGGCAGTCTTTATATCCAGCAGGAGCTGCTCCGCTGGCTTATGGACGCCGGTTGCAGGGCTGCCGGTCCGGGCGAGTTCACCCGCCGCGCGTTCCTGAACGGCAAGATGGATCTGACCCGTGCGGAAGCCGTGGCGGATCTGATCGCCGCCCAGTCCAAGGCAGAGAAAGACCTCGCTTTGAGCCAGCTCCGCGGATCGGTCTCCAATGAGTTGTCCGCGTTACGTGAGAGACTCCTGCATTTCACTTCGCTCATCGAGCTGGAGCTCGATTTTGCGGATCATGAAGAGTTGGAGTTCGCCGACCGGTCGGAGTTAACCGCCTTGGCGGACGAGATCGGGCATAAATTAGCCTCGCTCATAGCTTCTTTCCGTGCCGGCAATGCCATCAAAAACGGCATATCCGTCGCTATCATCGGCGCGCCCAATGTGGGCAAATCGACGCTCCTGAACGCCCTCTTGGGCGAACAGCGCGCCATCGTCTCTGACATACAAGGCACGACCCGGGACACGATCGAAGACACACTGGTCATCGACGGTATGCTGTTCCGCCTGATAGACACCGCAGGAATGCGCGAGACCGATGATGTCATAGAGCAGATGGGGGTTGAGCGTAGCAAACGCGCTGCCGGGCAGGCACAGATCGTGGTGAGAGTGGAGGACAATACACAATGCACAATGCAAGAGGCGGATAATATCAAGGGCACAGTCATCAAGGTGCTCAACAAGAGCGACTTGATCCCCGATGCCAAAGCCGATGCCAGCACCCTCCTCATCTCCGCCAAGAACGGCGACATAGAGCCTCTCAGACGGGAATTGGTGCGTGTCGCCAAGGAGATGACGCAGACCTCGGCAGTCATGCTCTCCAACGCACGGCACTACGAGGCAGTCTGCCGTGCGCATGAAGCGATTATCCGTGTACAGCAGGGACTCGCCGGCAACCTCTCCGGCGAACTGCTCTCCATGGATCTGCAGGACTGTCTCTCCGCACTCGGCGAAGTAACGGGGAAGATCACCAACACCGAGGTGCTTGACAATATATTCAGCAAATTCTGTATAGGAAAATAAGAAATGAAAACAATACTGATAACCATAGGACTTCTCGGCGCGGCGATGTTGCTGTTGAGCGTGGGGGTGATTTTCCGCAAGGACCATTCTTTCCGCTCGCAGCATATTCATCAGAATGAGCGCATGAAGAAGGATAATATCCATTGCGCCACCTCGCTGGACCGCGAGGCAAAACGTGCCGCGGATAAGAAGCTAAAGATTGATGAATGAAAAATTAAAAACAAATTATATTATGAACAAATCAAGTATTATCGTTGAGTCGATTTTGGCAGCCGGAGTGGTTGCGCTGTTTATTCTCTTTTTTACGTACAATCCTTGGGGCAAGAAGTCCGCTAATGCGGATGTAGAGGCGCAGGGTGAGTTGCTTCCGGTGGCGGTCGTGAACACCGATTCGATCCTGACCCACTACACGCTGGCAGTAGAGTCGTCCGACAAACTGCAGAGCCAGTACGAGGAGTCGATGGTCAAACTGGACAGCCGCGCCAAATCCTTCCAGAAAGAGTACGAGACGTTCCAGCAGGATGTACTCAATTTCCAGAAGAAGGTGGAGGCAGGTGCTTTCCTGAGCCGTGAGCGTGCGGAGAGCGAGCAGAACCGTCTGCAGAACAAAGAGCAGCAACTGCTCGCCAAACAGCAGGACCTCGAGAACCTGCGCCAGCAACTCAGCTCGGATTTCATGAACCAGCAGGCTGCGCTGACCAAGCAGCTTCAGGACTCCGTGCAGGCATATCTGCGTGTATTGAATGCCGACGGACATTACCATCTGATCCTCAACGACGCCGTGCTGATGAACAAAGTGGCAGGTTATGACATCACCGATGAGGTGATTGAGGGCCTGAACGCAAGGTATAAGAAGTAATTGGTAGTTGATAGTTGATAATTTATAGTTGATAGTTGATGGTTATGAAGAAATGTGCTCACAACTATTTTCGGTGGTCGACCGTAGTTTTGGCATTGTCAATTGTCAATTGTCAATTGTCAACTATCCATGCCCAGCGGATACCGCAGGCGATCGAGTACACGGAGATCTATGATTTTTTAGAGGAGTTGACCACCGACGGCGTGATTTCCTCCAACGCGGCTGTCAAGCCTTACACCCGCGACGCAATAGGGCGGATGTTAGCGGAGGCGCAGCGCAAGGACTCGCTGCTCGACAAACGGCAGAAGGATGACTTGCGGTTCTATATGCAGGATTATGCGCTGGAGCTCGACACCCTGCCGACCTATTATTCGTACGGGCACAGGCATGTGACCCAGTGGATTACGGGCGTGTCCAATCTCTCGCTGGCGGACCCGAGCTTGCATATCCTGACGAAGGACAAGATCTTCAAGATGCGTGTGCGTCCGATCCTCGGCATGGACCTCAGTTACAACAAACACGGGTTGCTGATGCACCGGTGGTACGGCGCGGAGATACAGATGGACATAGCTCACCACCTCTCTATCTGGGGCTCGATCCGGGACAACAGCTGGAGCGGGCAGGGCATAGAGGGCTCGCGCATAACCAAACCGCTGTACCTCAATAATATCCCCGGCGTGCAGTACAAAGAGGCGAACTACGGAGGCGATTTCTCGGATTCCCGAGGCGGTATATCGCTCTATATGTGGTGGGGCAGTATCGGCGTGCAGCGCGAGCGCATCCAATGGGGAGACGCCCAGCACGCGTCGAACATTCTCTCCGCGCACAATCCGGCTGTGCCGATGGTGACCCTCCAGTTGACGCCCTGCCGGTGGTTCCAGTTCGATTATTTCCATGCGTGGCTGCCGTCTAATGTCATGGACTCGACCTATTACTATTCGGAACGGCAGAAAGAAGGGGTGACGGAGCGTGAATACCGTCCCGCCAACAAGTTCATGGCGGCAAACATGTTCACCTTCATGCCCATCAAGTACATCCAGTTCTCGTTCGGTAACTCCATTGTCTATGCCGAGCGGAACGTGCAAGCGGCGTATTTCATACCGGTTGCGTTCTTCAAGTCGCTGGACCATCTGCTGACCAAGGGATTGGGTTCCGAGAACCAGAACTCCCAGGTCTTTGCCACCCTCACCGTCCGTCCGACGGATCATCTCCGGCTATACGGTTCCTTCTTCCTCGATGAGTTCAAGTTCGCGCGGCTCAAACCCTCCAACCCCGAGCATAACCCTGTGTCATACCTCGTGGGCTTCAACTGGAGCGGTTGGCCGGTGAAGGGCTTGGCGCTGCGTGGCGAGTTCATGCGGGCGTACATCGCCTGCTACACCCACTCGGTCAAGGTGCTCGATTATACTTCCAACAGCTATAACATGGGGCATTACATGGGCGATAATGCGCAGTCAATCTTCGTGCAGCTCTCCTACCGCCCGACGCGCAGCCTGCGTCTGACGCTCGACTATACCCAGGACACCAAGTACCGCGCGTATGACTACGTGCGGGAATACATAGCCAGTTACAGGAGCACCCCGCATCCTATTCTTTCTCAGAAGCCTTTTGCGGAAAAGATATGGCGAAACGACATGGTTTCCTTCCACGCGGTGTATGAGGTGTTCAACAACTGCTACGCGCATGTGGACGTACAATGGAACAACGCGCGTGCGTTTGTGCCTGCCTCGGAGCGCATCTTGGGCGAGGACAGAGGCTGGAACGCCGATGGCACCTCGCAGGAACTGACGGGAGACGACCTGAAAAACTATTACCTCAACAAATACACGCCGGCTTATCTGCAGGGCTCGAACTTTACCTTCACCTGCGGACTGAGTTTCGGCTTTTAATGACGAAATATCGAAAAAACAAAATATATGAAAAAAGAGATTCAATTTAGTTTGGTTTACCGCGACATGTGGCAATCGTCCGGTAAGTACGTACCGCGCAAAGACCAGTTGGCACGCGTGGCACCTGTGATCATCGACATGGGTTGTTTTGACCGCGTGGAGACTAACGGCGGTGCCTCGGAGCAGGTGAACCTCCTTTACGGAGAGAACCCCAATCAGGCGGTCCGTACATTCACCAAACCGTTCAATGAAGCGGGTATCAAGACCCACATGCTCGACCGCGGACTCAATGCGCTGCGCATGAACCCCGTTCCGGCTGACGTGCGCCGGTTGATGTACAAAGTGAAGCACGCACAGGGCGTGGACATCACCCGTATCTTCTGCGGTCTGAACGACCCGCGTAACATCATCCCGTCCATCAAATGGGCGAAAGCAGCCGGCATGACCGCACAGGCTACGATGTGTATCACCTTCTCACCCGTTCACACGGTGGAGTACTACGTCAATCTGGCGGAGGAACTGATAGCCAACGGCGCGCAGGAGATATGTCTCAAAGACATGGCGGGCATCGGCCGTCCGACGATGCTGGGCAAGATAGTTGCGGCTGTCAAGGAGAAACATCCGGATATTATCATCCAATACCACGGTCATACGGGTCCCGGTTTCTCGGTGGCTTCGATGTTAGAGGTCGCCAAAGCCGGCGGCGATGTGCTGGATGTCGCAATCGAGCCGCTCTCCTGGGGCATGGTACATCCTGATGTAATCACTATTCAGGCAATGCTCCGCGAGGCAGGATTCCTTGTCAAAGACATCAATATGAAAGCCTATATGGAGGCGCGCAAACTGACGCAAGAGTTTATTGATGATTTCTTAGGTTACTGGATCGACCCGCGTAACTCCAAGATGACTTCTTTACTGGTAGGCTGCGGTCTGCCGGGAGGCATGATGGGTTCGCTGATGGCGGATCTCAAAGGGATGCACGCCGCTATCAACGCCAACCTCAAGAAGCGCGGTGAGAAAACACTCAGCGAAGACGAACTGCTCGTGGAGTTGTTCCAGGAAGTGCAGCGCGTATGGCCGATGCTCGGTACGCCGTGTCTGGTTACGCCGTTCAGCCAGTACGTCAAGAACGCAGCTCTTATGAACCTCTTCAGCCGTTCCATGGGGGAAAAACCGTTCACACGCATGGACCCCGCCATGTGGGGCATGATACTCGGCAAGTCCGGCAAACTGCCCGGCACTCTGGCACCGGAGATCATCGAACTCGCCAAGGAGAAAGGATTTGAGTTCTATACCGGCGACCCGCAGGCACTCTATCCCGATGTGCTGCCGCAATATATCAAGGAAATGGAGGAACTGGGCTGGGAGCGCGGACAGGACGACGAGGAACTCTTTGAGTTCGCTATGCATGACAAGCAGTACCGCGAGTACAAATCCGGTATTGCCAAAGAGCAGTTTAACAAGGATCTTGCCGAGCGCATGCAGAAAGCCGGCAAACAAGTGCCGGAGAACCTGCGTCAGTACTTGGCAGCCCCTGCACAGCCGAAAGCCAACGCCAATGCCAACGCCGATGAAATGGCAGCAGTGGCTATGGCGCTCCACCTCGCGCAAGGCAAGCAGCACAAGGAAGGCATCATAGAACTGCCGTACATCCATCCTACCGCTTGGAACAATAAATATTATACGTTGAAATAAACCATCTAAAATACTAATCGTATGAAGAAGTACAACTTTAATGCAGGTCCGTCTATCCTGCCGCAAGAAGTAATCAAGCAAACCGCGGAAGCCGTAATCGACTTCCAGGGGGAAGGTCTTTCTGTACTGGAGATCTCTCACCGCGCGAAGTATTTCCAACCCGTCATGGATGAGGCGGAGGCGCTCTTCAAGGAGTTGCTCAACATCCCCGAGGGTTACCGTGTGCTCTTCCTCGGCGGCGGTGCCAGCCTGCAGTTCTGCATGGTGCCGTTCAACATGCTGGAGAAGAAAGCGGCGTACCTCAACACCGGTGTGTGGTCCAAGAAAGCACTCAAAGAGGCGAAAGGCTTCGGCGAGGTGATAGAGGTGGCTGCTTCCACAGACTCTATTCCGACCGATTACGAGATTCCGCAGGACGCGGATTATTTCCATATCACCACCAACAACACCATCTTCGGTACCGAGATCAACGATGCCAAACTGGCTGAGATTTACGCGAAGAAAGGCAATGTGCCTTTGGTAGCCGATATGTCGTCCGACATCCTGAGCCGCCCGATAGACGTGAGCCAGTACGACATCATCTACGGCGGTGCGCAGAAGAACCTCGCGCCTGCCGGTGTGACCTTTGTGATTGTCAAGGAGTCTGCACTGGGCAAGGTAAGCCGTTATATCCCGACGATGCTGGATTACAGAACCCACATCGACGGCGGCTCGATGTTCAATACGCCTCCTGTACTGCCGGTTTATACGGCGCTGTTGACCCTCCGCTGGCTCAAGGCACATGGCGGTGTACAGTGGATCGAGGCGCGCAACAAAGCCAAAGCCGACCTGCTCTACAAATGTCTCGATGAGTCCAAACTCTTCATGCCGACGATCAGCAAGAAAGAGGATCGCAGCCGCATGAACATCTGTTTCGTATTCAAGCCGGGCTACGAGGATCTGCAGGACGATTTCTTCAAGTTCGCTACGGCGAAAGGCATGGTGGGTATCAAGGGACACCGTCTGGTAGGCGGTTTCCGTGCTTCCTGCTATAACGCGATGGACCTCGAGGGCGTGCAGGCACTCGTTGATTGCATCAAAGAATACGAAAAATTACATTAATCGAAATACCGTTATATCGATATATCGAAAAATCGAAGAATTATGAAAGTACTTGTAGCAACAGAGAAACCCTTTGCGAAAGTGGCCGTGGACGGCATCCGCGAAGTGGTAGAGGGCGCAGGATACGAACTCGCGCTTCTGGAGAAATATACGGACAAGCAGCAGCTCTTGGACGCCGTGGCTGATGCCGATGCACTGATTATCCGTTCGGATGTCGTGGACGCTGCGGTTTTGGATGCCGCCAAGAACCTGAAGATCGTAGTACGTGCCGGCGCCGGTTATGACAACATCGACTTGGAGGCGGCCACTGCTCATAAGGTGGTAGCGATGAACACCCCCGGGCAGAATAGCAACGCCGTGGCGGAGCTCGCGCTCGGGCTCATGGTCTATGCCGTGCGTAACCTCTACAACGGCACAAGCGGCACCGAACTCAAGGGTAAGAAACTCGGTATTCACGCCTTTGGCAATGTAGGGCGTAACGTAGCGCGTATTGCGCAGGGCTTCGGCATGGAGGTCTATGCCTACGATGCCTACTGTCCGGACGAGGCGATGACTGCCGCGAACGTGAAACCGCTACACTCCGCTGAGGAACTGTACAAGACCTGCGACATCGTGAGCTTGCATATTCCGGCAACGGCAGAAACCAAGGGCTCTATCAATCACGATCTGGTGAACCTCATGCCGAAGGGCGGCGTGCTGGTCAATACCGCCCGCAAGGAGGTGATTGACGAGGAAGGGCTGATTGCTCTCATGCAGGAGCGTGCCGACCTCAAGTACATGACCGATATTATGCCGGTAGCAGACGCCAAGTTCCGCACGCTCTTCGAGGGACGCTATTTCGCTACGCCCAAGAAGATGGGGGCGCAGACCGCTGAGGCGAATATCAACGCCGGCATCGCGGCTGCCAAGCAGATTGTGGATTTCATCCAGAACGGCAACACCCGTTTCCAAGTAAATAAATGAAAAACCGTTTATTCATATTGCTGACCTTCTTCACCCTCCCCTTATGGGGAGGGAAGGGGTGGGGCTCTCTCTACGCCTCGCCTGTTGAGTGCGTCGGTACGGCAACTCAGATGGTTTATGGGACCGATACCGTGTTTGTATTCAAAGACGAGATTCACTTGCGTTCTACTGCCGGTCCTGTTGACTGGTATAATGCCGACGGTACCATCGCTTTCTCCGGCATGGACGAGGTCTTTCCTGACGAAGGGTGTTACAAGGCGGGAGGTTCTTCGTTCTGCGTGCAACTTTACCAAGATCTCAGTGATTTGGATTTCTCGGTAGAGCCTGCTTGTGAAAATACCATTCTGCATGTCCGCGGTCTGGACTCGCGTGCGCGTACGTGTGCCCTATCTTATAACGCACTCGCGTGGGACGGAGAAAACTGGGTGGACTCAGCCGTTACGATGTCAATCGGGCTTACGGCAAACATCATCCTTCCGCCGCTCTACGGAGCCACTCCCGTCAAACTGTGCTATGATCCGGAGATCCGTGCCGCCTTGGGGCTGGACTCCGTTTGTGTGAAGCAGGTGCTGGAGGAGAACTACGTGCAGGCGGTCAAGATGGAACTCACTTCGCTCGCTACCGCGAGAGGTACGGAGGGAGAGAAATCAAACGAGCGTAACCGGCCTACTTCCCAGACCCTCATTGCTTCCTCCGACTACAGCGGACCGCTGGAGGTCGCTTTCTACTCGAACCCGACGCCCGGCGCCAAGTACTACCGATGGAACATCTACAAATCGACGGAGCGCATTGTGACCCGCACGGATAAAGACATCCGTTATACTTTCTCGGAGCCTGGTTCGTACCGTGTGGTTTGTGCTGTCAATAACGACTACTGCTCTACCGACTCGGCGGAGATGACGGTCGCTATCTCTGAGTCCTATCTGGCGGCGCCGAATGTCTTTACGCCGAACGGAGACGGTAAGAATGACGAGTTCCGCGTGGCGTATCGCTCTATTCGCGAGTTCCATTGCTGGATATACAACCGCTGGGGCAAGTTGGTTTATGAGTGGACAGACCCCGCCAGAGGGTGGGACGGCACGATAGGGGGGCGCCCGGCTGCTGAAGGTGCGTATTTCTACGTCATCCGTGCACTCGGTACCGATGCCGCCAAGAATGCACGCTTCACCACCAAGGCCTCGTATAACCGCAAGAAACTCAACGCCGATGCCGCCGTCACAGGCGTCTATCAGCTCTCCGGAGACATCAACCTGATTAGAGGAAAATAATATCTAATAACTTCGATGTATCGACATATCGGTATATCGACATATCGAAAAAACAATGAGAAAATTGATGCTTATGGCTTTAGCCACTACTGTAATGGCAGCCACCGCTGCTACCAACCCGTTCTTTGACTACAAGAACTGGAAAACCCCGCACGGTACTTATCCCTTCAACGAGATCCATGCCGAGCACTACATGCCTGCTTTCGAGGAGGCTTTCAAACAAGGTCTGCAAGACATCGATAACATCGTCAATAACCCTGCGGCGCCTACATTTGCGAACACTATCGAGGCATACGAGCGTTCCGGCGAGATGTTAGGTATCGTAGCCGGATGTTTCTATAACCTCACTTCCGCGGAGACCAACGACACGCTCCAGCAGATTGAGATGGAGCTCTCTCCGAAACTCTCGGAGTACTCCTCTACCATCCGTCTGAACGAAGGGCTCTTCCAGCGCATCAAAGCGGTCTATGACCAACGCGGCAAACTCAAACTCAACAAAGCCCAGTACAAACTGCTGGAGGATATATACGAGTCTTTCGCTAACAACGGCGCCAACCTCTCGCCCGAGGACAAACAGACTTATCGTGAGCTCTCCGCCAAACTGTCCAAACTGACGCTCCAGTACGGTCAGAACGTGCTCAAGGCTACCAACGCCTGGACCATGCTCATCACCGATGAGGCGCTCCTCGCCGGACTCAATGACGACACCAAAGCCATGCTTCGCGCCAATGCCGAGAAGAAAGGTCTGGAAGGATGGCTCCTCAATCTCAAACCGACCACCACTATCCCTGTCATGCAGGATCTCGACAACCGCGATATCCGCCGCGAGCTCTATATGGCGAACGCCGGTAAGTGCGTAGGCGGGGAGTTTGACAACACCGCCCTCATTGTCGAGATCGTCAACACCCGTCTGGCGCTCGCGAACCTCTTCGGTAAGAAGACTTACGCCGAGAAATCGCTCTATAAGACCATGGCGGAGACACCTGAGCGCGTCTATTCGCTCCTTGACCAACTACGTGATGCCTATATGCCGGCAGCGCGCGAGGAAGTGAAGGAACTGGAGGACTATGCCCATGCGCACGGTCTATATGCGGCGCACGTACAGCCTTGGGACTGGAGCTATTACTCCAAGAAACTCAAACAGGAGAAATTCGCTATCTCGGATGACGACCTCCGTCCGTATTTTGAACTGGAGAACGTCAAGAAAGGTGTCTTCGGACTCGCTGAGCGTCTCTATGGCATCAAGTTCAAGGAGAACAAAAAGATACAGGTCTATAACCCCGAGGTAACAGCTTACGAGGTCTTTGACGAGAAAGGCAAGTTCCTCGCTGTCTATTACGCCGATTTCCATCCGCGGGATGGCAAGCGTGGCGGTGCGTGGATGAATGATTTTCAGCCGCAGTACATGCTTGGCAAGAAGGATCACCGTCCACATATAGTGAACGTCATGAATTTTACTCGTCCCACCGCAGATAAGCCGGCGCTCTTCACCTACGATGAGGTACGCACGTTCCTCCATGAGTTCGGGCACGGCTTGCATGGTATGCTCACCCGCTGCCAGTATTCCGCGCAGAGTGGTACCAACGTGCCGCGCGATTTCGTGGAGCTGCCTTCCCAGTTCAACGAGAACTTCATCGACGAGAAAGAGTTCCTCGATACCTTTGCCAAACATTATAAGACAGGTGCTCCACTGCCGCAGGAACTGCTCGACAAGATGCACGCTTCCCAGACATACCATGCGGCGTATGCCTGCGTACGTCAGCTCAGCTTCGGCTACCTTGACATGGCTTGGCATACTCTGGAGAAACCCTTTGAGGTCAATGAGACCATCGGTACCGTAGAGTCCGTATGTCGTTTCAGCGACGAGGCGATGGAGCAGGTACAGGTGATGCCGACCGTTCCGGGAACCCAGATGGCTACCGCTTTCACCCACATTTTCTCGGGAGGTTATGCGGCCGGCTATTACAGCTATAAGTGGTCCGAGCTCCTCGATGCTGATGCTTTCTCTGTCTTCAAAGAGGCACAGAAGAAGAACGGCTCAATCTTCGATAAGAAAGCAGCCAAACGCTTCCGTGAGAACATCCTTGAGAAGGGTGGCACCGAGAAAGCCATGGACCTCTACAAAAGCTTCCGTGGCGGCGAACCGACCATTAATGCCCTCCTCGAGCGTGACGGCATCAAAGCAGTGGAAATCAAATGACCGAGACCGCAGTGTGTTTGTAGCTGTGACTATTGATCATGTATTATGAAAACATATCTTATACAAAAAATCTGCACATTTGGTGCAGATTTTTTGTATGCGGGCACATATGATCCAAACATAAATATATTGTTTTCCGTTCCATATAGTTAAATTATTATCAGTTATGTCCGTTAAACGGTTCTGCAGTGGCTACACCTTCGTGTGAAATATCTTTGCGGTGGAGCACATTATGTATAGTCATGAATATAATCTTCATATCCAGACCGAAACTGAGATGATCAACGTACCATACATCGTATTCAAATTTCTTGGTATGCGTAATGGCATTGCGCCCGTTCACTTGTGCCCAACCGGTGATACCCGGGCGGATCTCGTGACGTCGATGCTGTTCAGGAGAGTAGAGTGGCAGATATTTTACTAATAATGGTCTCGGACCAATCAGAGCCATATCGCCTTTCAGCACATTGAATAACTGCGGTAGTTCGTCAATGGATGTTTTGCGGATGAATTTGCCGATAGGCGTCAGGCGTTTCTCATCAGGAAGGAGATTTCCTTCTTCATCGCGTTCGTCCGTCATGGATTTGAATTTTACTACGTGAAAAATCTTCTCTCCTTTCCCCGGACGCTCTTGGGTGAAGAATGCCCCGGCACCCTTATTGGCAAAATGCAGCCAGATTGTGACTACAATCAATATCGGGCTGAGGCACAAGATTGCCACCAGTGCCAACGTAAAATCAAATATTCGTTTCAAAAAATGTGCGTACATATCGGACTATAATTTTATCTGTGGTACAGCATTCCAATCTATCCTGTTGTCTGCATTCTCCAGATTTACAAAATCATTATTACGAATGAGTTTTACCAGTTTTGGGTATGCAGTCCCTGTTCCTAATATTGTTTTTACGGTAAGTTAATGATAGTTTTTGTCTTTCTCTCATCTATAGTTCATTTTAAGGAGCGACTATTGTATATCGTGTTCTGCAATGTATGATATTAATTTGTCATATAGAATGGATGCCATTTTGTTCTGGATATATGTTCCTTTATCTCCCCGCAATGGGTGCCAGCCATATTCGATACCATTTATTTTTTCGGTATTTACTGCATATTTGATGGAGGGTTGTCTTCCATCGCTGTCCGGTATCTCTTTGGTAAATCCGATATTGCAATCTAATTCAACAACTTCTGTATTCCATCTTTCGGCTAATTGTCTGACTGCAGTGTTATAAATGGTGCGTGCGTCATGCCAGTGAGTAACAAATAGTACATGCATCGGCTTGTTGTATTGATTGCATATCTGCTGCCATTTCTTCAATATATAATCCATACTTTGGGCATAACTATATTTCTTGAATGGCTTAGAAATGGTCGTATCCAGATTCGCAATATATTCTTCCGCAGTAGCATATAATGTGGCTTCGTCGCCATATATATCTTTGCAATTGGCAAATTGGATAAGCAAGATATCAATTTCTTGTAGTTCAGTCGGTGTAGCATATTCTTCTTTCCATAATTTGTAGGCAAAATCATATACCATTTCACCGCTAACTGCTTTATTCATACATAGTATGCCGGCTTGTGTACAGGCACACTCTACCCATCCGTTGCCCGGATCCATCAACGAGGCTCCCATAGTAGCTACGACTACTTGCTGATCTATGTTTGCCTCATTTTTTGTACTGCAACCTGTCTGGATAACACAGAATGTTATCAGAACAAAAAGGAAAAAACTATTTTTTCTGTACCAGTTCACCGGGCTCTAATATTTGCGTATTGTCTGTGATAATGGTTCCCGTACGTATAATCTTTGCTGGATTGCCGCCAATCATACAATGATCAGGAAAACTTTTTGTTACTACGCTTCCTGCGGCAACAAATACATGATTGCCCAATGTAACGCCGGGCAGAATGATGGATCTTCCACCAATTACACAATGATGTCCAATTCGGGTATCGGTCCACATACTATGATTTAAGCCTCTGGAATAGTCGTGAGCGATAATCAACGCTTCAAGCATTACACGACTATAATCCCCAATATGGATGCCTCTCGGATTAGCTCTATCTAATGTGGCTCTCCATGAAATATTGCAATGTTTGCCGATATCGTATTTGCGACATTTTGTGAGAAATACGACATACATATGAGCAAAAAACTTACTAATTTTTTGTCTGATTTTTTTAGTGATCATTTTCTAACTATTTATTATTTATGACAATTATTTTCATTTTAATATATACTCATCAATAATGATAACGATTTATTGATTAATATAACCTAATGCTAAAATTATGACTCTAATTTCTGTCTTTTATTGAAATCCTACATGCACATTCATATTTTTTGATACTCATATGTGTATATAGTCAAATTAACACAATTTTCTAAATATTGGAATTTTGCGCATCATCTTTATTGTGAATAAACTAACAATGAATACGATAAAAGTAAGTATGGGAATATAAACTAATGTTAAAATGAAATTTTCTACTATTTGCATGTCATTCCATATGAACCATAATAAATGAAGGAAAAAAGCATGGATCAGATATATCCCAAAAATGTTCGGGGTGATTAATGATAAAATATTTGTTTTTTTGTTTGCTTGTTTGTTTGTCGTATATGTAGAGAAAAGATATTTTCCGCAAACAAAAACAGAAAGTGACAACATAATAATATTAAATGGGATACCGTTCCACAAACGTTCATCATTATAATAAAATGTGCCTATAATTGTCAAAATGATAGATATGAACAGAGTGCATATAGCAATGATGAATAGGTTTTTATTGATATTTTGTTTTGAAAGGTAATATCCAAACATGAAGTATCCACTATAACCTACTATCATGTTAATTTGAAAAGAATCTAAAATACTAAATGCTAATTCTCTATGAGGGATATTTAATGTGGTTATGGTATGTAGAAAATGATAAGTTAACCATAATAGAATAAAATATTTCTCTAATTTATGATTAACAATGGCTTTTAATAATGGAATAACGATATATATTCCAATCATCATGGGCATAAACCACATGTGAAAGTGTAGTTCAAAAAGTTTTGGAATGTAAGTGATAAATGGTTCTTTGTTTATAATGCAAGGAACGATACATTCAAAGATTCCTTGATAAATTGTGTTCCAGAATACCAAAGCTATAAATAATCTATAAATGTACTTGTTGTATAATGAATTGAAATTAATTTGTTTCTCTGGATTCAAGAATAAAGTACCACTAATCATAATGAAGATAGGAACACCCCATCTCACAATACTATCCCATATAATCCCAGCAAGATGTACGTCTTCGTGCTGGGAATAATAGAAATGAACAGATATATGTATCAAGATAATGGCAAAACACGCCATTATTCGTAACATATCCAACCATACAGTTCGCTTCATCGTAAATCAAGCTATTAAATGCTTATAGTCTATCTTCCCAGACTCCATTTTCGGAATAGATGGAATTGTTTCTACACGGAACGCCTGTGGATTTAATCCGGTTTTACCGCTCAATAGATTCACAATAGATTCCACTAAACCATCTTTAGTCACGTAAATTGTAACTAAATCGTCCACGCCTACGCACGCACAATCTGTAGTAATAGCTTTGACCAATTGTTCAATCGCATCAAGATTACATCTATTACCCCAAACTTTAACAAATCGCTTGAGACGACCGGTGATATAAAATAGTCCTTCTTCATCAAAACGAGCCACATCACCTGTGTGCAGACATCCGTTGTTCTCATCGCCTTTTGTTAAATCTTCTCGACACTCAGCATAGCCAAGACATACATTAGGACCATAGTAAATTAATTCTCCATCGGTGTTAGGGGTTGTTATCTCATGGCCCTCTACGTCGATGATACTCATTTTGCCTCCAGGAACAGGAATGCCGATACTGCTATATTTTTCAGTTGCTTTTTCATATGGCAGATAGCTGATACGCGGTGAGGCTTCTGTTTGACCGTACATGACGAAGAAACGTTTGCCTTTGTCTGCCGCAAAATCTGCGTACTCTTTGACTATCTCTGCGTTGAGCTTTCCTCCTGCCTGAATCATGGTTTTGAGGTAGGGTAGATCCATGCGGAAGAAACGATAAGCCTTGAGCGTCTCGTATGTATAAGGAACTCCGGCAATAGACGTAGCTTGCTGCTCCTTCAGGAAAGTCCAAAACTCACGTTGTACAACAGTCTTATCTGTAAGCAAGATGGTAGCACCTTGCATGAGATGACTGTTGATGACCGACATGCCGAAACTATAATACATCGGCAGCGATGTGATTGGACGCTCTGTCTTATCAATGGATAGATACTGAGCGATAGAAATAGTGTTTGACTTTAGATTCCCTTCGCTAATACGAACAAACTTAGGAGAACCGGTAGAACCGGAGGTCGTAAGACAGAGTAAGAGTTCGTCATGAACTTTTGTCTCTGAACGATGAACTCCGCGCGCTAAACAATAGCCTTTATAGTCACATACCGATTGCTCATCAATTAGACCATGTGTGCTGAACTCTTCCTTGCGTTCTAATGGAATCCAATAGAAATCAGGGCTATATGATGCAGCCAAGTGCTGGATAGTATCTAAGTCCTTATGTGCATCAAGCAGCACTTGAGCCTTATGATTGTCCAGCATCGCAACGTATCCAACAAATGCGCCAATATGATTTTCGCATAATGTGAATACAAATGATCCAGCTGGCACATGTGTCGCAATAGAATGGCTGTCACGATATAAATCCTGATAACTCAATTGCTCGCCATTATCAGTAATGACTGCTGATTGCTTTCCGTATTTAGTTAAATCAAAAAACATTATAGTTCAACTCCGTATTTACGAACGATATCTTTTCCGGTTTCGTATGAATCAAGAGACATCATGTCTTCCGGCTCAATGAAGATATCAAACTCATCTTCAATCGCAGATAATAGAGTCATGTGACCTACTGAATCCCAAGTTTGTGTTTCTTTAAGGCGAGCATTTGGAAGTTCGTCTTCTGTAATCTGCAGAATATCACAGAGAACATTATTATATCTTTCTAAATTTGTCATAATCTATAAAAGTATCAATTCCGGGCAAATAATATTGTCAGTCTCAAAATACATATTAGCCCACGCTAAACCGACGCCAAAAGCACAAGCAATTGTACGCAGATGAGAGGTGCTGTATTTATCTCTACATTGAGTTACAAGTGTCAAAGGAATAGTAGCAGGGCCTGTGTTTCCGAAGTCCTTGAGGCTATAAGGCACTTTCTCCGGGGCTAATTTAAGTTTCTTGCGAATCTTCTCGTTGAGGTACTTATTGGCTTGATGGAAAAGATAAGTATCTACGTCTTCATCTTTCAATTCAAACTTCTCCATGAGCGAGGTGAGGCTCTTTGGCGCAACAGAAATAGCAAATCCGAATACGTCCATGCCATTCATCATGCTATCAATAGGTCGACGAACGATATTCTCTCCAAACTCTTCATAAACGAGTGATTGCTCAGTCACTGGGTGACGAAGTCCTCCGTCATGCGTCATAATGGCTTGCCAATCTTTTCCGCGCGAACCGTGCTCCAAATATATAGGTTTAGCACTCTCATCATACTCTAAAGCCGTTGCTGTTCCGGCATCACCGAATAAAGGACGGGTCTCTTTGTCCTTGGGAGATTTCATGATGGTAGAAGAGTCACCACATAAGAGGATGGCTCGTTTGTAGTTTCCGGTCATCATTAGCGATGAAACAGTACTTATACCGACAATCCATCCCGGGCAGCCTTGGCGAATGTCATAGCACAAACACTCTTCCGATAAATTAAGTCTGCCGTGCAACACATTAGCCGAAGCAGGAGTAATATAATCGCCTGCAGACGAAACAAGAATAAGAATCTCAATAGATTCCCTTTCCCAGCCGAGTTCGGTAATTAGTTTTTCAAATGCAGCAGCACATAAATCGGTAACTGTTGTTCCTGGTTCAACAGTGTGCTTACGTTCTATACCTGTTTGAGCAATGACACGCTCTGCTTCGCCTTCTATGAATACTGGAAGACCTATATTCTCCTCTATATGCGCAGGTACACAAGCGCTTATACCTCTGATAGATACGTTTTTGATAGTAGCAAAAGCCATAATTAAAATTATTTGAGAGTTATACCTCCGTCTATTACAAATGATTGACCAGTCACCCAAGACGAAGCGTCAGAAAGCAGATAGATCATCATATGTGCTATCTCTTGAGGACGTCCATATCGTTTGAGCGGATAGCGCAACATATCTTTCTCTAAATCCTCTTGAGCAACGGCTCCGCTATGAATAAGATTTGTCTCAACCATACCCGGGTGAACGGTATTAGCGCGAATGCCTTTGTCGGCTAATTCTCTTGCACAATAATGCATGTAAGATGTTAAGGCCGATTTTGAAGCTCCGTACATGGCATTGCCAAAATCTGAACTCATCGATGCGACAGATGATGTGAATACCAACGATGCACCATTGGCAATCTTTTTCTTTTTGAGAAGAGATTTGATGACTAAAATCGGAGCATACGTGTTAGTATGGAATATATAATCCAAATCATCTCCTTTGATAAAAGCCATTGGTTTGCGTCTATTCACTCCTGCATTGTTTACTACGCCATCTAAAGCAGAAACCTGAGCGCATACCTCATCTATTCCTTCTTGAGTTGACAAGTCGGCAACTATATACTCATGTCCATCTCCAACCAATTGGCTCATCGTCTCTTGCAGTCGTTCTTCATTACGAGCTGTAATGAAACATCGAGCACCTAACTTAGAGCACTCTATCGCAGTCTCACGTCCGATACCGGAAGATGCCCCGGTAATAAGAACAGTCTTACCAACTAAAGAGAAAGGATTATATCTCGGATCAAAATCCATGCGTATTAACTCAATTTTGACGCAACTAAATTACATAACTCACCGATTGTGTTAGTTGCACGCATCTCTTCTCCCTTGAGAATGATGTCATACTCGTCATCGATCATTGCGATAACAGAAAGCGCAACGAGCGAACTCCAATCCGGTAATTCACGATAACGTGTGTCTGCTTTCAGTTGATCAACTGTTGTCTCATCAAGTTGATCTGCGAAATTGTTGATAAATTCTTGAATGTCCATAATTGTATTATTTAATTGTTATTACATTTTTAATCTTGTAGCAGGGTTTCCCATGACCGTTGTACCGGCTTTGACACGTCTGATAACAAAACTCATCGCTGCTACTCTCGCGTTGCTCTCAACAACTACATTATGATTGAGTACAGCGCGAGTGTGTATGTTTGTCTCATCTTGCAGTTCTGTGCCGCCTACCATCATCACGTAGCAATCGATGCGGTTAAAATCGCCTAACTTACAATCATGAGCCACATCGGCATAGTTCTGTATTAGGTTATGGGAACCAATCACGGAATCGCATGCAATACGAGCATAGGAACCTAAGATATTTCCTTCGCCCATCTTTACGTTTGTGCCGATATAAGCAGTTTTGTGAATGAGGTTTATGAAATGTCCGCCTTTGGCAATAATCTCTTCGATACATTTGCGGCGAGATGCTCCGCCTATAGAGCAAACAAATACCTCGTCTTCTTCAGGGTGGAAGCCGTTAATAGCTCCTAATACGGGAGGATAGTTATCGTATCCATCCAACGCAGACAGATTGTCATCAATAAAACCCTTGACCACATATTCTGTCTCATATCCGAGGCTATTACATGCCATATCGTACATGGACCTACCCATACCTCCGGCACCTATAATGATTAATTGTTTCATGTGTTTATCTCAAAAATCGCGCAAAGTTACAAAAAAAATATAATATATGCAAATAATTTCTAATAAAATTTAATAAAATAAATTAGCTATTTATAGTGTTTTTTGCAATAACGTCTTCAAATATCTCAGTCAATTGTTTAGCGATGACTTCGGATGAGAAACGGGCTTTGCAATCATCAGCAATAGCCTGCCGATTATAGTTTGGATAATGTTCATACATGTATTTAATTGCAGTAGCTAATGCATCTACGTCATCTACAGGGACTAAGAGTCCATTCTTCTCATTTACAAATTCTTCCGGTCCTCCACAACGGGTTGCTATAATAGGTAATCCACATGCCATGGCTTCTATGTAAACAACACCAAATGTTTCTGAACGAGAAGCTAGAACAAAAGCATCGGATTGATTCAATAAATCCACAATACCAGCTTTGTCTTTTTGTCCAACTAGTGTGATGTTTTCTTGTAAACCATATTTTGTAATTAGCGATGACATATAACTTTTTGACTTTCCATGTCCGGCAATACGCAATTCCCATTTGTTTCTTGGTATTGCTACTTTTGCGCAAGCATGGATAAGGGTATCGTAGCCTTTTATGGGAAGTAAATTTCCAACTGCAGTAAAAATAAATTTATCATTATTTTTCTTTAGTAGTTTTACATCATATCTAAATGAAGAATCCACCATGTTATAAACAACTGTAGAATCAATCGCGAAATGATGCATTATAGATTTGCGTGCAGCATAAGACACCGTAATTAGTCTATCCACTTTCGGATATGCCTCATCACCCATTTTTTTTACATGTGGTCGAAGCGTGGACTGGTTTACTTCCGACCAATGTTCTATAGCAACAATAGGAGCGTTGATATGTTGTAAATAACGAATTGCACTATGAGTTTTTGGTAAATAATGAGTGTATATTATATCAAATTTTTCATCTTTCAATAAAACCTTTTCTATTTTATGCCATAGCCATGCATTATAACGATTAAACATGGAAGAGCCTAATATGCGCACTATTTTCCCCGGAAGAAAGAATATATTATAAGTTTTGATACCATCTATCATTCCTCGTGTTAGACCAATCGTTCGCCAATATAAGCGTAATCGCGTATCAACAGATGCGATTGTTACTTGATGGCCTAATGCTTTCAAAGCTTTTGCCTGATCAAATTCAAAACTTCCCCATTGAGGATCTTGTTTTGATGGAATACCTCGTGCAATAATCAAAATATTCATAAAGAACAATTAATTATTTATTCTACTTAACATTTCTTCACGTAATTCGTCCTTCAAAGGATGCATGTCTTCTTGAAAATAAGACACATATGCACCAGTATTTCTAGTACAATTATAAATAAAAGCATTATATGTTATGAAGAGACAGATGATGGTGGTAATATATTTCAATTTTTGAACGACATCTTGTTTTCTGGTCTCGTATAAGTAGCACAATGCGTAAGCTATTAAAATAAATTGTGTTTCACTAAAATAAATAATAGCTCGTCGCAATAACATACTCCCCATAAACAAGTAGCCTAAACAAGTTCCTACAAAGAAAAGATCATATAATATATTTAATAAATCGCTTTTGAAATACTCTTTGATTTTTATACTATTAAGGATGATGATTAGATTTATAACAAGAAGAGCAATACGCGTGATGCCGAATTTACTGTTAATGAACATTTCTGCTGCATCTTCGATATAATCTTGGTAACCCAATAGTATAGTTATGTCATCAAAAAAGTGTATGATGGATTGCCATTTTGCAAAAAAAGATATGAAGACGCAAATCAGCAGAATGCAAAGTTCTATTATTGGTCTATGGAGCAATCCTTTATGTCTTATCCAAATGAAATATAGAGGGAAAAGTAAAAGAGCTGAATGATGAAATGCTAATGCAAGAACACAGCAAATCCAATATTTAATCAGTTTATTGTCTCTAATATATAGAAGCGAATATATAAAGAAACAGAATGCAAGCATATGTCGAATAATGTTCATAAAACTCGTCATTCCTATTGCAGTTAGAAACATCGTTGCATAAATATATAGCAAAATGTTTCTTTCATTTTTAAAAGTTTTATATATTAAGAAAATTTGTAAAAAAGCAATTAGTGAAAATAGAATATATACGGGGAAATTAAAGTAATGGCATATGAATAGTAAAATAGAAAAGCCTGCTTCATATCGTTCATTTTGTAAAATGTCTACAATAGATGAATAATATACGGTGTCTTCATATATATTAACATAGTTGTTGTAATCCACTCCAACTCCATAGCGTAATCCAAAAACGAGCGTAAAAAATAGAACCGGTAAAAAATCAAATAGCTTGGTTCGATGCTGCATCCATTGAGAACAATATGCACAATAGCACATTAACAAAGCTAGCAAGGAATATACAATTATTGATTGGAAGTATAGCATGATTATAGCGATTACTTTATCGATTAAAATGGATAAGATAATAATAACAAATAAATAAACGTGTAGATAATCCTAATAGATAAGATTCGAAACGAAAATACGGGTTTGTACAATGACGCATAAGTGTGACAATTATCGTTTTGTACTGATTAATAAAATGAATATAGTTTTTTCTATGAGAAGTATCACCAACTAATTTGATCACCCTTAATGAGCTATTGAGTAATTGTCCTACAATCGTACCAAAAGCAGGCAAGCATTCCTTTTCTTTTACTTCATGTTCAATAAATGTAAGATGCCTTTGCAATATAAGTGACATGTCAAAAACCCGTTTTATTGAAACATTGTGCATTATGGATGATGTATTACTTAATTCATAAAAATATATTGGAGACGTGAAATAACTCACCCGTTCAGCATAGTAATAAGCTCGTGGAGTAAATTCTACATCTTCATGATAAATTTTAGGGTAAAAGGATAAGTTGTGTGATAGTAAAAAATACCGTTTGTATATCGTAAATTGAGCCGGGTTCTGAAATTGGAATTTAGAAAGTATTTCTTTCCCTTTCCATATGGAACCATCAAAAGCGGAATAATCAAAACGTAATGTTTGTTCGCCATTAGTAACGTTAAATACAGAGATATGTAGTGCATCAAGGTGCTGATCACTCATGCGTTCAGAGATAGCTTTTAGACAATTGGTTTTAATCCAATCATCAGAATCTACAAACCATACATAATCACCTTTTGCAATTCTTAATCCTGAATTGCGAGCTTCTGATAAACCTTTATTTTCTTGTTCAATGACCACAATGTTAGAGTATGATTGAGCATATTTTTGAACAATCTCCATACTATTGTCAGGAGTTCCATCGTTTACGACAATGATTTCATATTCGCTAACGAGTAAATCCTGTTGTAAACATGATGCAAGACAGCGATCAATATATCGCTCAACATTATAAACGGGTATGATAATAGATAGTATCATTGGTTATGTAGTATTAGTTGGCAAATGCGCTCAGCACTATTGCCATCATGATGAAAATTAAACATGCGATGTATTTCGTTTCTTTTTTCCTTATATGGATCATGACCATAAAGTACGCTACTAACTGCATCGGTCAATTGTTGGGCATTCTTAATAATATGTCCGGCTGCGATACAATCAATGGGTTGATAGGACAAGCCTCTTAATTCTTCATATTTCTCTAAATCATAGAAATTAAATATCACAGGTTTGTCGCCATGTAAAAAGTCAAAATAGGTGGATGTGTAATCTGTAATAAGGACATCCGTCTCTGCCATTATTGTATATAAGTTACATTCAAAAGGAATGTCACGATAATTCATTAAACGAGCGTTATTGCTATTAACAATGCATGTTTCTTCTTGCCAGGGATGTAACTTATAGATAAGTAATGCAGAATTGTCTTCTAAAATAGAAGTCAACCTATCCATGTCTTTAGTATTAAACGGGAAGCCAAAGATACTATGTTTTTCACTCTCCGCTGTCTCATAATCACGGTAAGTGGGTGTGTATAATATGATTTTTTGTATGTTTAGATTCGTCACCTGCTCTAATTGCATTAGACATTGATGTGTGGAATGTTGATAGAATATATCGTTTCTTGGAAAACCTAATACACAATGTCTATTCCAGTATATTCCTTTATCTACACATTGAATTTGGGAAGATATTTTAGAAGTGGTGATTTGGTAGGTGTATGATTTGTTATAGTAGCGACGCATCAAATCAAAATGATTATCATCAAAATGTCGATCATCACTCTTAAACGGAGTAAAATATCCTAAAGATGTTACCGTTTGCTTTTTTAATTTAGATATAAAATTATAATACACATCTGATGTAAACGCATATTGACAATGATAAAATGCAAACAAATTACTTATTATTGGATGTTGCGTAGTCGGCGCATATAGGAATATGCACTTTATGTTTGAATTAATAGTTTCACAATAACGTACATAATCATACTCTTTTTGTTTGTTGTAATGCACGATATAAAATGTGTAGCCGTTATATTTGCTTTGTTTCAACATATGGTTGATTAAACAGAGCACATTATCTGCTTGATAATTAATAACATCATAGTTATCTTTCTCGCAATTATGGTGCGGCAGAAAGAATATATTCTTTGCACTTTTGGGTGTTAACCGATTGACCAAACGCAAACAAGGATGTATGATATGGAGAGATATGAATTGTCTTATTGTCATAGTTTAGATTTTATGATGTTTATAGTTTCATTTAAAGCCTCTAAACGGAATAATCTTGCAAATATGTAATACGAAGTGATTCCTGTAAGGATTCCAACGGCTAATTGCAGCCACACAGATGAAATTAATCGTATTGAACAATATACCAAACCACCCATAAGGATGGATATCAGTAAATATGGGAGAACCATTATCATTTGATGGAAATATGTCAACTTTGGAATCATTTTCCCTGTATAATAGGAATTTATATAAACTGATATTAATGAGTATATGATTCTACCTAGACAGACGGAAATGAGTCCAAATGGAAGTGAAGCAAATAATATACCTACAGAAATAATTCTTTTTATTATTTCCAAGCGTAAAATCAATCCGCTCTTACCTTTCACCATTAGAATATTAGTGTTAATTTTGCACATAGGATCCCACATCCAATCTATACATAATAATTGTAAAATCAGCGTCATCTCTATCCATTTCTCCGTAAAAAGGAAAACGATAAATGGCTTTGCCAATACGGCGAAACCTGTCATTAAAGGAAATATAATAAAACTTGATATAATCAAAAATTTTCTGTAAGCATTTGCTAATTTTTCATCATCATCTTTTAAATTGACTAAAGCCGGGTAGGATACGCGTGACATAATGAAAGCAATATTGTTTGTGGGAAAACGTACAAGATGATCGGATTTACTATAATACCCTAAATCACTTGCGGAGAATTTTTTTCCTATAACTAATGTGTAAAGATTATCATAGATGGTTCCTAACAAATTAGTGATCAGCAATTTAAAACCAAACGAAAACATGCTATTAAAAGATGCCTTCGAAAATTTCAATAAAGGAATCCAACGTACAAAATATACAAGAAGAATGGTTTGAATTGTAAAATTTGACAAGGATTGCCATACTAATGCCCATACTCCTTGGCCTAAATATGCAGATATAATACCTATTGTGCCGGATATAATAGCAGCGATGAATGATACTTTAGCTTGGGTTTTAAAATCGATATTGATTACCAAAATTGTTCTATGAACAATAGTTAGAGATGATATTAGTAGAGAAATGGAAAAATAGCGTGTGATTGATGTTAATTGAGATAGATTATAAAAAGCAGCAATGATTGGAGCTAAAAAATATAAAATAGCATATACAACAGATGCTACAATAATGTTAAAATAAAATACCGTCGAGTAATCATCTTGGTTGCGATCTGTTTTTTGAATTAATGCATTGGAAAAACCACTGTCTATAAGTGAACGTGAAATGGCGATAAAAATGGCGAGCATTCCGATTAGGCCATAATCGGACGGAAGAAGCAATCGAGCCATTAGTAACTCAATTACAAACTGGATTCCTTGCGTGGAAAAGCGCTCTATGCCACTCCACAGCACTCCGCTTATTGCTTTTTTCTTTAAATTATTTTCCGGCATTTATAAATGTTTGATACTGAATTGGTCTAAAGCTTGCTCGAACACTTCGAAGAATGCTATAATATCCGGTTCATCAATCGCTCCTAAAGCACAAAGGCGGAATGTGTTTGATGTGCTGATCTTACCGGGATAGATAGTAAAACCATGCTCATAGCAATAATCATGCACTTTTTCAAAGCTCCAATTGGGATCATCCGGATATTTGACGGAAACAACCAATCCTGATTCAATCTTTCTGTCAATAACCGTTTCCAACCCCAATTTATCAATACCGCGATGGATAGCCTCATAGACACGACGATGTCGTGCAAACTTAGCGTCTTCTCCCTCTGTGAAATACTCTTTCAGAGCTTGAATGGTTGCATAGATAGTTTGTACAGGAGGTGTAAAATGCATCTCTCCTGTTTTCTCGAAATATTCATATTGCAGATACAAGTTCGTATAATACGAGCGAGTGGGGTAGTTCTTCGACGCACGGATAATATCTTCTCTGCCTATGATATATGACAGACCGGACATCGCCATCAGACCTTTCTGAGCTGATGCCATACAAAAATCGATATTGTCCTTTACTACATCAACAGGAATCATTCCTAACGAAGAAGTCGTATCGCTCACAAAGATTGCTCCGTACTTATGTGCCAATGCTCCAATTTTCCGAATCGGGTTAAGCACTCCGGTTCCTGTCTCATGATGGCAGCAATATACCATAGCCACATCCGGATTTTCCTGCAGAGTGCTTTCAACATCCGCTAAATTTGGTTGCTCAAAAACGGAGGATTTCAAGTCAATATAAGGCAAATGGTACATCTGACACACTTCTACCGCACGAGAATTATATGCGCCATTATTTACTACAAGCACTTTTTTATTCTCGGGAAGTAATGAGTTGATGCATATATCAATATTTATCGTTCCCGACCCACAAAACAAGACTGCTGTGTATTGATCAGCAGGAGCATGAGCCACTTTCAGCAAATCATTCCGCAGCCCTTTCATAAGACCGGCGAACTCCTTCTCACGCGGGCAGATATCCGGCACAACCTGAGCCATTTTTACTGTATCGGTCGTAGTGGACGGTCCCGGGTTTAATAATATATTTCGTTTGATATTCATTTCTGTAATTCTTTCATTAAAGATTCTTTATTTTGTTGCGGAGTGGTAGTCGGGCGACCGAGATCTTTGCGGTTTCCTTTATGTACGTTGACATTGATGAGAGCCACACCATTTATTACAGCGTTATTCACATTGTTCATAGCAGATATCAGCGATTCTTGGGAATCCACACTTACTACATCTGCATACCCCACAGCCTTGGCAATAGTCTCTACATCTATCTTCTGCCCAACAGTGGGTTGCCCACCCACCGAGTCATGTGCTCCATTATTGAAGACGATATGTACAAGGTTCTTAGGATTGTAATCTGCAATAATTGCCATTCCACCCATATGCATGAGTAAAGCGCCATCTCCATCAAAAACAATCACACGTCTGTTTGGTTTTTGGAGTGCGATGCCTAAAGCAATCTGCGAAGCATGCCCCATCGAACCCACCGTCAGGAAATCATGCGCATGTCCTTGTCCTTTTGATTCGCGGTATTCGAAGAGCTCACGGCTGATCATACCTGTTGTGGAAACAATGATATCATCCTCATGCAGTTGATCGACAACAATCTGTATAGCTTCCTCGCGGGCTAAAGACCAATCTTGTAGTACCTGATTTTGCAGTTTGTATTCGTCAAATGTTCCTTTGCGCACGATAAGCGCATAAATGCCATTGGTATCCTGAATAGCATTTAAGGCTTGATCTACTTGATTTTCCCAATTATCATCCAATACCAGATACGGCACTCCCATAGTATCTAACAAGGAAAGCGTTACTTTTCCTTGTTTAACGTGTTGCGGTTCGTCATGCACTCCCGGCTCACCACGCCAACCGATAATCAGCAGCAAAGGCATTTTATAGACATCCGCATCCATGAGCGACAAAAGAGGATTGACGATGTTTCCCTCACCGGAATTCTGCATATACACACAGCCGGCTTTTCCTGTTGCCAAATGGTATCCTGCCGCTAATCCAATGGCATTTCCCTCGTTGGCTGCAATGATATTATTCTCGCGCGCGATATTATCTGTAATATACGCACAAAGATTCTTCAGAAGGGAATCCGGCACTCCAGCAAAGAAGTCCACTCCTCCTGCATGCAGTTTTTCTATGAATTTATCAGGTGCAATCATTGTTTTGTTCCAGGGATAAGGGTTAATATTTGTTTGATAGGCATGCAGTATTCCTCGCTGGCTTCTTTACAACGGCCGTGCTCCAGGATAGACTCAGCGCAATGAACCATAGCCGGATAAGCCGAACGAAGCATGTGGTTTGCATAGATAACGATGTTAACTCCCCATTGAGCGAACTCTTCTTCTGTGATGTGATTGAAGGTTGTAGGTACCACTACGATGGGAGTGTGCGTATCTTTCTCGCGGAAACGTTTACAGAACTCGTGTATGTCTTCTCCATCTTTGTTGCGTGAATGAATCATGAGTCCGTCCGCTCCAGCTGCCACATAGGCAAAAGCGCGCTCCAAAGCATCTTCTACGGGTTTGCCGGCAATGAGCGATTCGATTCGAGCAATAACCATAAAGTCCCGTGTCACTTGTGCCGCTTTGCCAATACGGATCTTATCGCAGAAGCCTTCGATGGTATCTTGTGTTTGCTTGGCTTCTGTGCCAAAGAGCGAGTTTTGTTTCAGCCCCACTTTGTCTTCAATGATAACCGCGGAAATACCAAGACGTTCCAAAGTACGTACCATGAACGGAAAATGCTCCGGTTTGCCACCCGTGTCACCATCGAAGATAACCGGTTTTGTTGTTACCTCCAAGGTGTCGTTCAAATCATGAAGACGTGTAGTCAAATCTACTGCTTCGATATCGGGTTTTCCCTTGCTGGTAGAGTCGGTGAGCGAAGAAGCCCACATTCCGTCGAACTCAAGCGTCTTTTCGCCTTTTTGTACGCTCGTGTTCTCTATGATCAATCCAGTTAAACCGCTATGGCTTTCCAAAATACGAACAATTGGTTTCGCTGTGATCAATCGGCGTAATGTCTTCATACGAGCCTGCGGAGTAGTACCCATCTTAGCGAACTCGTCCGCTAAATTCGTGGATGAGATCCCTTGTGTGTAAGGAATTTCAATCACTTCGCCGCCTTGCTCTTTCATGAGGGCAAACACTTCCTCCCGGATGTATTTATCCGGTCCTTCGACCCAATCATCTCCATGAATGATATAATCCGGCTTATACTTCTTTAAATTAGGAACATAACTCCAATCATCTTGTGGAACTACCTGCGCCACGCCTTGAATATGTTCCACTACATTCTTACGTTGCTCATAAGTCAGATAAGGAAGACGTTTGTGGGTAGCGATGGCTTTGTCTGTGTATAAGCCAATCATTACATCACCATATTTGGCACCCTCGGAGATGATATTAATCAGCCCTGGGTGCATAATGTCGGCAATCATGCCAAGATAAACTGTTTTTGCCATATATTAGTTGTTTTTATTCAATGTTGATATGCTCTTCTGAATATTTTAAGTCATCTATATCATCAATCTCATACCATGCGCATTGGTCGTTCTTTAATACGTACAATGGTTTTTTGTTTTGTGAGATAGCTAATAATTCGTATTCATAGCCAAGTTTCGGGAGTTCGTCCATTTTCTGTTCGTAGTCTTTTACCATTGTCAGGTAAAACTCATTACTGATTTTATGAATTCCAACCAATTCTCCGGAAGGATTTAGTTCGTTTTTGTTGGTAGAGCAACGAACTAATTGTTGTTCTTCGTTCATCTCCACATAGTATTGATCTTGAAATTTACGCACTGATGTGATTAACATCGCCGATTCAAAAGGACAACGCATCAGGGATAATACAGCCTCCTTGTCATATACAAGATCAGATTCTAACAGTAGAAAATCATCTTTGCCAATAACATTTCTGCAATTATACAAAGTGTACATGCTATTCGTTTCCGCATATCGTGGACTATAGACGCATTCAATTTGTGGATATGTTTCGCACAACGCTTCGTACGCCTCTTTGTGGTAACCGGTACCAATGATAATTCTCTTTATACCGCATTGAATCAGGGTATCTATGGCTCGTATAATCATAGGTTTGTTTTTAAATAAAACAAATCCTTTTGGCTGCTGGTCAGTCATGTGTCCAAAACGAGTACCCATTCCTGCTGCCATTATAACTGCTGTTGAAATCATATTGTTCTATGTGTTTGTTGACACGGTGTTCACGCCGATAGTTTGAAAGATGATTAGTCGCGGCGGAAGAGGTCACGGGTATAGACTTTGTCGGCGACATCGTCAAGGACGGAATCGTAGCGGTTGGCGATGATGGCCTGGCTGCGAAGTTTGAACTGCGCAAGGTTGTTGACTACTTCGCTGCCAAAAAAGGTTGTGCCGTTTTCAAGGGTGGGCTCGTAAATGATGACCTGGGCACCTTTGGCTTTGACGCGTTTCATGATCCCTTGAATGGAGGACTGGCGGAAGTTATCGCTGTTGGATTTCATGGTCAGGCGATAAACACCGATGACGCACGGGTGCTCCTCTGAGGCGTTGTACTGGCCGTTGTTGTAGTAGTCGTAGTAGCCAGCTTTCGCCAAGACGCGGTCGGCGATGAAGTCCTTGCGGGTGCGGTTGGACTCCACAATCGCCTCGATGAGGTTCTCCGGCACGTCCTGATAGTTCGCCAAGAGCTGCTTGGTGTCCTTGGGCAGGCAGTAACCGCCGTAGCCGAAGGAAGGGTTGTTGTAGTGGGTACCGATGCGCGGATCCAGACACACGCCGTCGATGATGTCACGGGTGTTGAGACCTTTCATCTCCGCGTAGGTGTCCAGTTCGTTGAAATAGCTGACACGCAGCGCCAGATAGGTGTTGGCAAAGAGCTTGACCGCTTCCGCCTCCGTGAGTCCCATGATGCGGGTCTCGATGTCCTGTTTGAGCGCACCTTGTTTGAGCAAGGCGGCAAAACGCTCCGCTGCTTGGACCAGACGCTCGTCGCTCATAACCGTTCCGACGATGATGCGGGACGGGTAGAGGTTGTCGTAGAGGGCTTTGCTCTCACGCAGAAACTCCGGCGAGAAGAGGATATTGCCGCAGTTGTATTTCTTGCGTATTGATTCGGTGTAGCCGACAGGGATGGTCGATTTGATGACCATGATGGCTTCCGGATTGACGCGAAGAACGGTCTCAATGACGTTCTCCACGGCGGAGGTGTCGAAATAATTGAGCCGGCTGTCATAGTTGGTCGGCGCGGCAATGACGACATACTCTGCGTTTCTGTAGGCAGATTCGGCATCAAGCGTTGCCTTGAGGTGGAGTTCTTTCTCGGCGAGGTAGCGCTCGATATACTCGTCCTGGATGGGCGACTGACGGCGGTTGATCATCTCCACTTTCTCCGGGATGATGTCCACCGCTGTCACCTCATTATGTTGCGCCAGAAGAGTGGCAATGCTGAGGCCGACGTATCCTGTTCCTGCTACTGCTATTTTCATTTTGTTTCCTTATTACTTTGTACCGATGTCGTTCCGATGTTCCTCCGATTCGATTACGTGTCGTTTACGTCTCGTTGTCGTCTCGTTGTCGTGTTTGACAGCGGTAAGACTGCTATCAAGGTGGTTTTAGATGTGTTCCTCGACGCCGCGGAAGTGGACGTTGAGTTCGTGGAGGTGCTCCAAAAGTGTGCCAAGCGGTGTGCCTTCCGTCATCTTGGCAAAGGCATTGACATCCTTCGGGAAGCACTTGCCGCCGTAGCCGAACTTACCGTCCGGGCCGGGGACGTAAGTGTGGGTGTCGTTGATATAGCCGGATAGCAGGATACCGGTGTGTACCTTGCGCCAGTCGGCTCCCATCTGCTCGCAATACTCGCGGCAGGCATTGAAGTACGTCACTTTGTAGGCGCCGAAGACATTGTGCATGTACTTGGTCAGCTCCGCCTCCAGAGGTGTCATGACGGTAAACTTCTTGCCGACAAAGATCTTGGTCAGCAACTCCTGCGCGCCGGTGAAGACCATCGTCTGTTTATTGAAGTCCTCAATGAACGTGCGCTCGGTGAGGAACTCGGGCATGTAGCAAACCTGGTGTCCGGTCTCTTTGGAAAGGCGCTCGCTGGTGCCCGGCAGGATCGTTGTGCGGACAAAAACCGGCACGTCCGGCAGGTTGGTGATGAGCTCTTTCATGAGCGTCAGGTCCTGCGTGCCGTCCTCTTCCGTAGGGACATGAATCTGCAAGAAAGCAATGTCAATCTTGCTCAGGTCATCATTATAGCCCTTGTAGGGGTCAGAGATGAACAGTTTGCAATCCGGGTTATTGTTCTCCAACCAGTTTTTGAGGGCTCCTCCAACGAAGCCGCATCCGATAATTCCAACGTTAATCATGCAAGTGTGAGTTAATAATACACAATGAGTATTTTTACGTTTTACAAAAAAGCGTGCAAAGTTACAATAATTTTTTCATATATGCAAGTGTGCGCGCATTTTTTTTAATGTAGTGATGTTTTTAGACCCGTCAGTAGGGAATTTGGCACCCGCTGCTTGCATATATCATTTTTTTTTTGTACCTTTGCGCCCGATTTTGCCCTAAAACGGACTTTTACATATAAATCAATAGAAAGAATGAAAAATTTTAAACTTTGGAATACGGTGTGCGGATGGATGGTGTTTGCCATCGCAGCGGCAACGTATCTCCTGACGATGGAACCCACTGCCTCCTTCTGGGACTGCGGTGAGTTCATCTCAAGCGCCTGGAAATTAGACGTAGGTCACCCCCCCGGAGCACCGTTCTTCATGCTCATGGGGCATTTCTTCAGTCTCTTTGCCTCTGACACGGCGCATGTGGCGATGTGTGTGAATGCACTATCTGCACTGGCGAGTGCGTTTACGATTCTGTTCCTCTTCTGGACGATCACGGCGTTGGCGAGGAAATTAGTCGAAAGTCCAAAGTCGAAAGTCGAAAGCCGTCAGATGGATTTATGGCAGGGAATAGGAATCTTAGGCGCAGGAGCGGTAGGTGCGCTGGCATACACGTTCAGCGACACGTTCTGGTTCTCGGCGGTAGAGGGCGAGGTGTATGCGTCTTCGTCGCTGTTCACGGCTGTTGTGTTCTGGCTGATACTCAAATGGGACGAGCAGGCGGACGAAGAGGGCAGTGACCGGTGGCTGATAGCGATCGCCTACCTGATGGGTCTGAGTATCGGCGTACACCTGCTGAACCTGCTGACAATACCGGCAATCGGGTTGGTGTATTATTTCCGCAAGTACGAGTTTTCGTGGAAGGGAATGATTTACGCCTTCTTGGCGTCGTGCGCCGTACTGCTGGTTATCCTGTACGGCATCATCCCGGGCGTGCCGACTCTGATCGGCTGGTTCGAGCTGCTGTTCGTCAATGTGTTCGGATGTCCGTTCAATACGGGTCTGGCGGTGTGTCTTGTGCTGATTGCCGCATTGCTCGTCTGGGCTATTGTTTATACCAAGTCAAAAGTCGAAAGTCAAAAGACAAGAGACGACCGCCGTCAGTTGTGGCGGTGGCTTAATACGGCTACGCTGATGCTGACGGTCATCCTCGTCGGTTACAGTTCGTATGCGGCTCTCGTCATCCGTTCGGCGGCCGACACTCCGATGGACCAGAACAGCCCGGATAATGTGTTCAGCCTGAAGTATTATCTCAACCGCGAGCAATACGGCGACCGTCCGCTTTTCTACGGACAGACCTACAACGCCCCGGTGGAGCTGCGTGTGGAAGGCAACATGTGTGTCCCCGTGGAGAAACAGGGGCATGCGCAGTATGCCCCGGCTCCTAAGAAAGAAGGAGAGAAAGACCGTTATGTGATCACCGGCTACAAGACGAGCTACAAGTACATGCCACAGTTCTGCATGCTTTTCCCGCGTATGTACTCCAGTCAGGGAAGCCATATAAGCGCCTATAAAGAGTGGGCGGACGTGAAAGGCAAACGGGTGCGTTACGACTACTGCGGCCAGCAGAAAACGGAGTACTGCCCGACCTTCGCGGAGAACATGCGCTTCTTCTTCCGGTATCAGGTGAACTTCATGTACTGGCGGTATTTCATGTGGAATTTTGCGGGCAGACAGAACGACCTGCAGAGCTACGGCGATATAACGAAAGGCAACTGGATCAGCGGTATCCCGTTCATTGACAACGCGATGCTCGGTGACCAGAGTCTGCTGCCGACCGAACTGAAGGAGAACAAAGGCCATAACGTCTATTATTTCCTGCCGCTGCTGTTAGGTATCATCGGTATCGTATGGCAGTGCGGCAAGAAAGACAAGGAGGGCAAGGCGGTAGGCTGGGAGAATTTCACCCTGACCTTCCTGCTGTTCTTCCTGACGGGTCTGGCAATCGTGATTTATCTGAACCAGACACCTTATCAACCGCGCGAGCGTGACTACGCGTACGCGGGCTCGTTCTATGCTTTCTGTATCTGGATCGGTCTGGGCGTGCTCGCCATCATAGACTGGATCAACGGGGTAGTAGAAAGTAGAAAGTCGAAAGTCGAAAGCCAGGAGTCGAAAGTCGAAAGCATACAAACCATGGTGGCTGTTGTTGTTTCGTTAGTGTGTCTGGGTGTGCCGGCGTTGATGGCGCAGCAGAACTGGGATGACCACGACCGCTCGCAGCGCTACTCCTGCCGCGACTTCGGAGCCAACTACCTCAAGTCCTGCGAGACGCAGGCGATCCTCTTCTCCAACGGTGACAACGACACCTTCCCCCTCTGGTACAATCAGGAGGTGGAGGAAGTCGGAACGGACATCCGGGTTTGCAACCTGAGCTATCTGCAGACCGACTGGTATATATCCCAGATGAAACGTCCGTACTACGAGTCGCAGGCCCTTCCGATCAGTTGGGAATACAAGGATTTCATGCCCGGCAAGAATGAGATTGCGCGTGTCGATAACCGTTTGGGACAACCGATAAGCGTAGAAAAAGCGTTCAATTTCCTGCGTTCGGACGATCCGCGTACCAAGACACGCGAGGGCGATAACTACCTGCCTTCCGACCAGCTGTACGTGGAGACACCGGACGGCGGACAGATCAATTTCCGCAAGAAAAGGATGTACACGCGCTCGGAGATGATGATCATGGAAATGCTGTCCTCCAACCAATGGAAGCGTCCGATGTATTTCTGCGCGACCGTGGGCAACGATTATTATCTCGGTCTGGAGCCGTACATGGAACTGACGGGTCTGGCATACCAAATCACACCGGTTCGCAGTGCGGATGGTCAGCCGCGCGTCAACAGTGAGAAGATGTATGAGAACATGATGCACAAGTTCAAGTTCGGCAACATGAATATCCCCGGCATCTATATCGACGAGAACCTGATGCGCATGTGCCGTACGCACCGGATGATGTTCGCACAACTGGCGGAGCAACTCATCCGCGAGAACCAGCGCGAGAAAGCCAAAGAAGTGCTTGATTACGCAGAGGAGCAGCTGCCGGGTTGCAATGTCCCGTACGACTATACTTCCGCTTCGATGGCAAGCATGTATTTCATGCTCGGCGAGGACGAGAAGGCTCTCGCCATCATGGACAAGGTGGCCCAGACCAGCGTTGAGTACCTGCGTTTTGCGGCATCGCTTGACAGGAGACAGCGTGCGCTGATGGAGAGCACGACGAACCGCGAAGGTGCCATCCTCGGTTATGTGCTGCAGACCTGCGAGCGGTATCACCAGACAGAATTAATAGACAAATATTACGGCGACTATGCCGCGTTTGCAAGATGAAAGAAATAAATAAAATACCTGTCTTGCTGCTTACCGGTTATCTCGGAAGCGGCAAGACAACACTTCTCAACCGCATCCTGACGAATAAGAAAGGTATTCGTTTTGCGGTCATTGTCAATGACATCGGCGAGGTGAATATAGACGCTTCGCTGATTCAGCAGGGCGGGGTGGTGAGTCAGAAAGACGACTCGCTGGTAGCCCTGCAGAACGGTTGTATCTGCTGCACACTCCAGACCGACCTGATCAATCAGTTGCACGATCTGGCCGCGCAGAAAACATACGACTATATCGTCATCGAGGCATCCGGTATCTGCGAGCCTGCCCCGATTGCCCAGACGATCTGTTCGTACCCGCAGATGGTACCGCAGTTTGCCCAAGACGGCATGCCCGTTCTGGATTGTATCTGCTCAGTCGTAGATGCACTGCGCATACGCGATGAGTTTGATGGCGGCGAGCAATTAGCGCACTATGTGCCGAAGGAAGAAGACCTCGCGGCACTGGTAATCGAGCAGATCGAGTTCTGCAATATAGTATTGCTGAACAAGGCTGCGGAAGTAAGCGAAGAGGAGCTTGCGCGTATCAAGTCTATCATTCGTGCTATCCAGCCCACCGCGCAAATCATCGAAACGAACTACTGCGATGTGGATTTGGAACTGCTCCTCAATACGAAGATGTTTGACTTCGACAAGACGGCTACTTCGGCTACCTGGATCCAGGAAGTAGAGGATGCACGCCACCATCATGATGACGATGACGACGATGATGAGGAGCACGAGCATGAGCATCATCACCATGATCACGACCATGAGCATGGCGAGCATGACCACCTGGCGGAGTTCGGCATTGAGACCTTTGTCTATTATGCACGGCGCCCGTTTGACCTCGGGCTGTTTGACGAGTTCGTAGCTGCACATTGGCCGAAGAATGTCATCCGTTGCAAGGGTATGTGCTATTTTGCAGAGGAGTACGACATGTGCTATCTCTTCGAGCAGGCGGGAAAGCAGTTCAATCTGCGCAAGGCGGGAGAATGGTTTGCCACAATGCCCAAAGAGGAACTGATGCAACTGATGGCGGACGACCCGCAACTGCAGAAAGACTGGGACGACCAGTACGGAGACCGTATGCAGAAACTGGTATTCATCGGCCAGCATCTAAATAAGAAAGCCATTACGGACGCCTTGGACAACTGTTTGCAATGAAACGGATTATCAATCCCTGGACACAAATGAAGGAGTACAACTGTTTCGGTTGTAGTCCTGACAACCCGATAGGAACGCGGATGCGGTTCTTCGAGGACGGCGACGACATCATCTCTATCTGGCGGCCGACGCAGAACCACCAGTCGTGGATCAATACGCTCCACGGCGGTGTGCAGGCGGTGCTGTTGGACGAAGTGTGCGGATGGGTGGTTTTCCATAAGCTGAAGACAGCCGGAGTTACCGCCAAAATGGAGATGCGCTACCACAAACCGGTCTCCACCCTGCAGGAATATATCAAACTGCGCGGGTACTTGAAAGAGATGCACCGGAACGTGGCTATCGTACAAGGCGAAATCTATTCCGCCGGGGGCGAACTGCTCTGCGAGTGCGTTTGCACGTATTTCACCTTCCCGCAGGCGAAAGCCCAAGAGGAAATGGGATACCTGCCGTCTTCTACAGAAGACCGCGATTATACATGGGAGGAAGCGCTGAAACTGTAATCGTGCATAATGCACGATGCGTTAACGTACCTTGCGGATAATCGTAAGGCCGTCCCGCAAAGGGAGGATGACTTGCTCGAAGCGGTCATCCTCTTTCAGTTTGTCATTGAAGGTGCGCAGACCGAGAGTCTGTTTGTCATGGTCGTATGCCGGATCAATGATATGTCCGTCCCAAAGGGTATTGTCCGCCAGGATGAAACCACCTACGGGCACCAAGGGGTACACGGCATCGAGATACGCCGAATACTGGCGTTTGTCGGCATCGATGAAGACGAGATCGAATGGATAATCGGTAATGGGTGATTGCTGATTGATAATTGACAATGCATCACCGATGACCAACTCTATCTTGTCGCACAAGGGCGATTTGGCTATATTGCGGCGGATGGTATCCTCCAACTCGTCGTTGTGCTCAATGGTAATCAGCCTGCCGCCTTCTGCCAGTCCTTCCGCCAGACAGAGGGCACTGTAGCCGGTGAAGGTACCGAGTTCCAGGATACGTTTAGGTTTGATCATGTGGCTGATCATCGACAGCGCGCGCCCCTGTACGTGCCCGCTCAGCATATGCGCGTTCAATATATGTATATGCGTGTCGCGCGTAATGGTGCTCAGAACCTCGTCTTCCGGTGTAGAATGGGCCGAAATATACTCTTCAAGTGTCATTTTGTAAAGAAATTTGCTGCAAAAGTACAAAAAAATTTGGATATATGCAAAAAAAGTACTAACTTTGCACCAGAATTTAAACATTTTACTATTATAATGGAAAAAATAGACGAGTTGGATCGTAAAATCCTGAAGATTATAACCCAGTCAGCGCGTATCCCGTTTAAGGATGTAGCGGAGCAATGCGGCGTGAGCAGAGCGGCAGTCCATCAGCGCGTTCAGAAGATGTTTGACAATGGGGTAATCACCGGTTCCAGTTACCATGTACAGCCTAAGATGTTAGGATATCAGTTATGCGTGTACATCGGAATCTCGATGGAGAAAGCATCGATGTACAATCAGGTGATAGCGGCGTTGGAGCAGATTCCCGAGGTAGTGGAGGCCCAATACACATTAGGCGCCTTTGGTATTTTAGCCAAGGTCTATGCCCATGATAACGAGCACCTGCTGAGTCTGCTGAACACGAAGATCCAGCAGATTCCCGGCGTAGCGGACACCACCACCCTTACCGCCCTCGCACAACCGATCTACCGCCAGTTACCCGTTGAGATATGATTTTTAATTTTTAATTTGTCTTTATGGAAAGAGTCATTAGCGGCATACGGCCTACGGGCAATTTGCACCTCGGAAACTATTTCGGGGCGGTGAAGAGTTTTGTCAAGATGCAGGACGAGTATGATTGTATGTTCTTCATCGCCGACTGGCACTCACTGACAACGCACCCTACGCCGGAGAATATACGTAATTCAGTCAAAATAATCCTCAGCGAGTACCTCGCATGCGGTATAGACCCAGAGAAAGCACCTATCTACGTGCAGAGCGATGTGAAGCAGGTGCTGGAGCTCTATCTGTACCTCAATATGAACGCCTATTTAGGAGAGTTGGAGCGCGTGACTTCATTCAAGGAGAAAGTGCGCAAGCAGCCTGATAATGTCAATGCCGGTCTGCTGACATACCCCTGTCTCATGGCAGCGGATATTCTGATGCACAAGGCCGACAAAGTGCCGGTAGGGAAGGATCAGGAGCAGAATATGGAGATGGCAAGACTCTTTGCGCGACGGTTTAACCGCATTTATAACGTAGAGTATTTCAAAGAGCCAGCATCCTTCTATTTCGCGGACAAGGCGGTCAAGGTTCCCGGACTGGACGGAACGGGCAAGATGGGCAAATCGGAAGGTAACTGCCTCTATCTATGCGATGACGAAAAGACGGTCACGAAGAAGATCATGCGTGCAGTGACCGACCAGGGACCGACCCAACTCAATCAGGAGAAACCCGAGGTGATCCAAAACCTCTTTACCCTCTGCGAACTGCTCTGCGGTAAGGAAGCGGCGGAGTATTACAACGACCTTTACAACCGCATGGAGATCCGTTACGGTGATATGAAAAAGCAGATGGCGGCGGATGCAAACAAGCTTCTCGCTCCGATTCGGGAACGCATTATCGCCTATTCGTCCGATGATGCACTACTCGAACGAATCATGCGTCAGGGGGCTGAAGCGGCGTCTGCACGCGCTGAAAAGACTATAGAAGAAGTACGGGAAATAATTGGTTTCCGTAAAATCTAATGACGAAATATCGATATACCGAAATATCGAAATGTCGAAAACTAAATACATAGTATTCTTAGTGGCGGTGGCTCTCACCGCTTGTGGAGTGAACCAGCTGCCGATAGACGATGCGTACTATTGGCCGGACAAAAATGCGGAGGTATCAGCCCCTGCCGTTCAGACCGTCAGTCAGCCCGCTCAGGCTGCACCGGCTGAGCCGGCTGTTGAATATACCCACGTCTCTGACACCGTAGTCACCATTCGTATAAAGAAATGAGAAAGTTCAGATTCATATTGGTCTTTGTACTATGTACTTTGTCCCTTGGCACATTTGCTCAGGACTATATCCGTCTGGGCGAGCGTACCATCATGGGAACTGCGCGTTATATAGGTATGAGCGGTGCCATGTCGGCTATCGGCGGAGATCCTTCCGCTGCGCATGACAATATCGCCGGACTCGGTCTGTACCGTCGCGCCGAGGGGATCATATCGCTTGACGTGACGCATGGCTCGTCCCGTACTGCAATCAGTATTCCGCATGCTTCTTTTGTTCTCAGCCTGCCGAGTTTCCAACCGGGTAGCAAGGTGAAGTTCAACAATATATTCTTCTCTTACCGCCGGTTGCATGTTTACAACCTTTCCGTCTTGGGCAACGGCGCGAATGCACCTTCTTTAGGCGCGCTTGTGAACAGGGAAAGCATCGCATGGGATATTCCTTTCTGTAAGGAACGGACCAATGATGCCTATTCGTTGGATTTGGTAGAGAGCGGAGCCGTCAATGAGTTTGATTTCGGATGGGCGATGAATATCTCCGACCAATGGTACGTGGGACTGGGTGTGAACATCCAGTCATACAGGATGAGTTCCAATGCCACGTATAATGAGACGTTCGGCTCCATGTATAACCGAAACAAAACAACGCTACTCCATACGGGAACTTCGGTCTCGATGTCAGCCGGTATGATTTACCGTCCTGCGGAGTGGATGCGCCTGGGGTTGGGTATCGAGACACCTTCTCTCGGTTCGCTATCCACTTATACCACGGGTACTTTTACCGCCAAGACGGACAGCGTGCGAAACTCCTATGCAAAGGATCTTGTCATGCGCGACGGGAATTTCCATATGCCGCTCCATACCAGCACCTCCGCGGCGTTCCAAATAGGCGCATACGGAATGGTGGCACTCCAGTATGATTTCTATTACCAGAACTCGGCAGACCCCATTCATTCGCTCCGTGCCGGTATAGAAGTTATACCTGTAATGGGTATGTACATTAACGCCGGTTATGCCTGCGAGAGCCCGTTCAAACGGAACAAAAAGGTAGTCCCCATGGATCCTACGTTCGATCGTCAAGACACCTATTTTACCCGTCCGAATATAACACACTACGGATCCTTTGCCATCGGCTATCGCGGTCCGAATGTTATTGTGCAGGCGGCATACCAATACCGCTGGAACAGGCAGGATTTGTATGCACATGAGAATATAGTAAATCCTTTTGACGCCCAAACAATAACCCATAGAGTGGTGTTAACCGTCGGCTGGCACCAATAAAAATAACAGATTGTACATATAGTGTCCGCATAACAATAGGAACCGGAAAACTCAACAAAAATCAACTAACCGAGTGCAAATGCTTCACTAATGGCGTGCCGGTACTCTACCGCCGTGACCCGACTGGGGTAGTTTACATTCCTACCCACGGTAGCGATGAGGTGGCCGGATTACAGAGGAAAAAGCAGGCCTCAAATCCTATTCTCAGGAAGTTTTCTCGAGTAGAAGTTATGCGGACGCTTTTTTTAGAACATCATGGAAAATGAACAGATAGAAGCCCGCGCGAACCGCGCGGTGGAGCTCTTCAAACAGGGATTTAACTGCTCGCAGGCGGTGTTCGCCTCCTGCGCGGATTTATATGGCATAGAGGACGAGCAGTTGGCTCTCCGTCTGGCAGCCTCTTTCGGAGGCGGAATGGGTAGAATGCGGTTAGTATGCGGAGCTGCCAGCGGTATGTTCATGCTTGCCGGTCTGCATAACGGTTCAACCACGCCCCACGACAACGAAGGCAAAATGGCGAACTATCAGTTCGTGCAGCAGCTTGCCGGAGATTTCAAGGCTAAGTACGGCAGCCTTGTTTGCGCCGAACTGTTAGGCCTTGCGCCGAAAGGGCAATGCAATGTGAAACTGGATCTGGATCCGCGCCCTGCTGAACGCACACCTGAGTATTACGAGAAACGTCCGTGCGGCGAGATGATAGCAGAGGCAGTGAGAATCTATCTAAGGAGAGTGAACGAGCACGTGAATGACTGAAACGAAAGAAAAATTATGGAATGCCAATTACATCAAAGTGTGGGTTGCCAACTTCCTGATGTATTTTGCGTTTATGCTGCTCACGCCGCTGCTGCCGCTGTATCTGCGCGACACGTTCGGCGCGGACAAACAGGTTATCGGTCTGGTGCTATCCGGCTATGCGGTAGCGGCATTGTGCATCCGTCCCTTCAGCGGTTATTTCGTGGATTCTTTTCCGCGAAAGATGATTTTGCTCATTTTCTATGCGCTGACGGCGTTGTTCTTCGGCGGTTATCTGGCAGCAGGCAGTCTGACGCTTTTTGCCATCGTGCGTATGGTACACGGCGCGCCGTTCGGCGCTACGGGTGTCTCGCTTTCCACCGTGGCGATTGATGTACTGCCGTCCTCGCGACGCGCGGAAGGAATAGGGTATTACGGTCTTAGCAATAATATAGCAACTGCCATTTCGCCGGGTGTCGCGATGTTCCTTTTCGGCAAGTTCCATAGTTATCCGATGCTCTTCTGGCTGGCTTTCGGAACGGCTATTTTAGGCATGCTGATCTCTTATTCCATCCATCCGCGGCACCGCGAACCGGAGCTGAACAAAAAGCCCGTTTCGTTGGACCGTTTCCTGATGCTTCGCGGCTGGCCGCCGTTCCTCACCATCCTGACGATGGCAACGGCATACAGCGTCGTCTCAACATATGTGGCTATCTACGGGCAGGAACGGTTAGGTATTACGACCGGCACGGGTATGTTCTTCACCCTCTTTGCCGTCGGTCTGATTCTAAGCCGTTTGACGGGCAGCAAGTCGCTCGCCAAAGGACTGATCATCCGCAATGCTTCGTTGGGATTGATTGTCTCGTTGAGCGGTTTTGTGCTCTTTGCCGCCAGTCCGACCGTGTGGGCGTATTATCTGGCGCCGTTTATCATCGGTCTGGGTAACGGGCATGTGTGGCCTGCGTTCCAGATGATTTTTATCAACATGGCGCCCAATTCGCAACGCGGCACAGCCAACTCGACGCTCCTCACAGCCTGGGATTTAGGCATGGGATTGGGTATGTTTGCCGGTGGGGCATTAGCAGAGCATTACGGCTATTTTCCGGCTTTCTGGGCGGGTGTGGTGCTTTATGGTGCCGGCATAGTTTTCTATTTTGCATACGTGCGTAACTATTACAATGTGCATAAACTACATGACTGACATGAAATATTTTTTAGCAATCCTCGGTGGCGGACCGGCGGGTTACACGGCGGCAGAGATTGCCTCAAAGGCAGGCAAAGACGTCATTCTATTTGAGCAGAACGCCCTTGGCGGTACGTGCCTTAATGTGGGCTGTATTCCTACCAAGTCACTACTTTACGGTGCGAAGCAGTATTACAATGCTACGCACGCGCAGAAATACGGCGTGACGGCGGAGAACGTGGTGTTTGACTACGCTGCGATGCAGAAACGCAAGACGATTGTCGTCCGCAAACTCGTTGCCGGCATCAAACAGCGGCTCAATAACGAGCACTGCACCGTAGTGAACGGGGTGGCCGTAGTAATGAGCCATCAGCCGTCAGTTGTCAGCATAGAGTGCAACGGCGAGACCTACGAAGCAGAGAACCTGATGATCTGTACGGGCTCGACGAATTTCGTACCGCCTATACCCGGGATCAAGGATAATCCGGCGGTGTGGGACAGCACCGATGCATTAGCGGCTGCCGAACTGCCGAAGTCCATCATCATCGTTGGCGGCGGCGTGATCGGAATGGAGTTCGCTACGCTTTACCATGAGTTAGGCGTGCCCGTGACAGTCATTGAAGCCATGCCGACAATTCTACCGAACCTTGATCAGGAAGTGGTACAAGTCCTGCTTGATAAATACCGCAAGGCGGGAATAAATATCCTGACGGGAACAAAAGTGGAAGGGATAAGACCCCTCCCGACCTCCCCTGAACGGGAGGAGAAGGGATGCCAAGTTAAAGCCAATGGCGAATGGTTTGAGGCGGAGAAAGTGCTTGTGTGTGTCGGTCGCAGGGCTAATCTGCAAGGCTTAGAGGCTCTCTCGGATCTTGAGATGGTGTGCGGGGCAATCAAGGTAGATGAGTTCTGCAAGACGAACCTGCCAAACGTATATGCCTGTGGCGATGTGACGGGCAAGATCATGCTGGCGCATGTGGCTTCGCGTCAGGCGGAAGTGGCGGTAGGACGGATGCTCAAGCAGATTCCGCTGCAACGCATCGCTTACAACGCTATTCCGTCGGTCGTTTATACGAATCCCGAAATAGCTTCGGTGGGTCTGACTGAACAGCAAGTGAGAGAGTTTTACACCGAGATGGAAGGTCCTGACGGTATCACCAAAGCGGGTGGAGTAGAGGCGTTCTACGAGGTACATAAACTGCCGATGACCTTCTCAGGACGATTCATGGCGGAGAACGACGGCGAGACAGGACTCTGCAAGATGATTGTGGAGAAACGCAATCAGACGATTGTGGGCGTGCATTGTATCGGCAACCCGAGTTCAGAGTTCATCGCGGCTGCTTCGTTCGCTGTGCGTAACGGCTACACGGTTGCGGAGATGAAACAGGTGGTGTTCCCGCATCCGACAGTAAGCGAGATCCTGCACGAGGTGCTATAAAACATAGAGATAAATTTGCGTATTCCGGGAAAAAGCAGTAACTTTGCAGACTTTTTGAAATTCTTGAGAATAATATATCATGAAAAAACACATTATTTCTATTGTCGCGCTTTTGTTATGCGTGAGCATGGGATGGGCGATAGATGAGTCTTATTATGCGTCTATTGACTCTAAAGGGCAGTCCGCATTACGAGATGCCTTGTACATTATTACGGCGGCGGGTCCACAAGGCATGAGTTATAAAAAATTATGGACCGCTTATTATACTACAGATGTTTACCCCGCTGATTCCGTGGGCAAATCAGGAAAGATCTGGGATATGTATTCCAACGTGTTGTTTACCCCGGGATCGAATCAATGTGGCACTTATGGTAATGTTGGGGATTGTTATAACCGTGAGCACTCATTGCCTCAGAGTTGGTTCAATGAAAAAACACCTGCGAAGTATGATCTCGGACACGTAGTACCGACAGATGGAAAAGTAAATGGTCAACGTAGTAATTATCCTTTTGGAGAGTGTGCCAACGGAACGCGACTTGTAAACGGACAATACCACGGAACGGGTAAATTAGGTGCTTCTACGTTTGAAGGCTACACCTCTGTTGGGACTGTCTTTGAACCTGACGACCAATACAAAGGGGACTTTGCGCGTATGTACATGTACATGGTTGTGCGTTATAAGAAAGGTAATCAGGATGGAATAGTGCTTACGTATGAAAACGGCGCAAAGATGTTCAATACCAATGACACCAATTATGGTCTAACGGACTACTCGGTAGCGCTACTCATGAAATGGCATAGAATGGATTCCGTCTCTCGCAAAGAGACAGATCGTAACAACGGCATGGAACAGGTACAGGGCAACCGTAATCCGTTCATTGATTATCCGGAGTTAGCGGAGTACCTCTGGGGAACGAAAAAAAATAAGACTTTCTATTTTAAAGATCCCGAGGAACAAGGCAGCGGTGTAGAGGATACAGAAGTGACTGTAAAGGCGCGTAAAGTGCTGATTGACGGACAATTATATATCATTGTTGAGGAACAGATGTTTGATATAACGGGTAGAAAAGTGAAATGAGAAAAGGGATTGTATGTGTTTTGCTCGCGGCACTCTCCGTGGGCGTTTATGGCAATGTAGAAATCGGCGTAGCAGCCATACCTGATGGTTATTACAATGATGTGGACGGGAAGAAAAATGCGGATGCTATTTTGAATGAGCTCTGCTCCATCATTGATAATCACACGGTTATTAATTACCAAGGACTGGAGCCTTATTACGAACAAACGGATTTCTATTCCGACACCCTCTGGGATATGTATTCCACCTGCCGTTTTACGATGGCTGACGCGAACAATCCGCAGAGTGCCGTGTGCGACGGCTGGAACAAAGAGCACCTCGTATGTCAGTCGTGGTTAGGCTCGGGGCCGATGGTTTCCGACCTTTTTAATGTCTATCCGACCGACGCACGTATCAATAACCTGCGGTCCAACTATCCGTACGGCGTGGTGGGCACAAATAATGGCTTCAGCAAGGATCCACAACATCACGGCCTCGGTAAATTGGGACCTTCCACTGCCAGTGTGGGTACTGTCTATGAGCCTGACGACCAATACAAAGGTGATTTTGCGCGTTCGTTCTTCTACATGGCAGCGCGGTATCGGAATAATATTCTGAATAGCGGCAACGGGTCAAAGATGTACACCTCCAACCCGACCAACCTGACCTCTTACAGCCTTTCTTTCCTGTTAGAATGGCATCGGAACGACCCTGTGAGCCAGAAGGAGATTGACCGTAACCAGGCGGTCTATGGCATTCAGCATAACCGCAACCCCTTTATCGATTATCCCGAGTTGGTGGAATATATATGGGGTAACAAGGTAGGGCAGACCATTAATCTGAGTGCGATGACTCCCACCTGTGACGGCGGAGGATACATACCCGAAGAGGTGGTTAAGTATGCCATCTCATGGTCGGTCAACGGAGTGATTGTTCAGACCGATTCGGTCATTGCCAACCGTGCTGTTCCGGCTCTTCCGGAGACTCCTGTTTCCTGTTCCGATATGAGCGACACGTTTGTCGGTTGGACGGATCAAGCGCTCTCTCAACCTGCCCAACAGGCACCGGCAGTACTATACAAGAAGGCCGCGGAAATTCCTGCGATTGCTGCAAATAACACACTCTACGCCGTCTTCGCAAATGCTACAGCAGGCGAATCAGTTACGCCGGCGGTGTATGTATATGACGAAGACCACCAGAACGGATGGACCAATACAGCGACCTCAAAGGGCTCCTATTGGCTGCTGGATAAGGGAAAAGTGTTGACCTCGCCGGAAATCAATCTTGCAGGACTGAGTTCGATAAAAGTGAATATGCGTACATACGGTGGGACACAATATTGCAACCTGGATGTAAAGGCAGGCAGTGCCCAAATCGCTACGATAGAAGCAACCAGCGGAAAGTCCCTGACGGATTATACATGGACGAATACAAGTGTGCTGACCGGGAATTCGGCTCTGACCTTCTCCTCCAATTATGGAACCCTGCAAGGCATTGGCATTGCTTCCGTGACGATCAATGCCACCGGTTCAGGAGTAACCTACAGCGACTATATCACTTCCTGTGAGACTACAGATGTTGACAAACAACCCGCAAGACAGGAGAACCGCAAAGTACTGATTAACGGAAAACTTTATATCATGGTCAATGAACAGTTGTACACGATCATGGGGCAACGGGTGCGTTAAAAGT
>DFEE01000029.1:3434-5690 GCA_002368645.1 Bacteroidales bacterium UBA3810 | reverse complement strand
CGGCACTTGGTTACGGCGGAGAGAATGGATCGTGTGCTACTATCGAGACCCTCGATGTGTTCGGATACGGAGACCCTAAACAACTGGACTGCCGGTTCTCTATCAATTTCTTCTCCGGAGTCGTGCATGTCAATGGTAAGCCCCTTATCCTCTCATCCGGCGATACACTTATATATCATCCGCGAGAGGTCAAGATGAACCTCACAGGCTCACCTTTTGTCTCTACTGCCGGCGCGCGCATGCGGAAATACGCCTATGACCCGGGCGGTATCTTCGATGGACAACTGCGTAACTCCGATATCGTGCTCTTCCGGCTCGCAGATGTCTATCTTATGATGGCGGAGGCAAAAGTACGCAACGGACAATCCGGTCAGGAGTATTTCGACCTCATCCACACCCGGGAGGCACTTGCCCTTAATCTTACGCAACCTGCACGGGACGCCACTCTCACCAATATCTATAACGAGAGGTGGATGGAATTGATGTGGGAAGGATGGCACAGGCAAGACCAGATACGGTTTGGAACCTTCGAAACCGATCAGCAGTTGCTATATCTTACTGTTTTTCCGATACCGCAGAAAGCGCTGCAGACGAATGCCAACCTTACTCAGAACAGAGGATATTGATAGCTGATGGTGGGGTTGGCGGCATTTAAGTTCTATTGGAATATTTTAGGTAAGAACCGGCAGACATAGTCCTGCCAGTTGTCCCAAGTGTGCCCTCCGGCGCTCTCGTAATAGGTGTATTCAATGTGGTTCGCCTCCAGCCAATGACGGTATTCTACGTTGAGACCGTATAGAAAATCCTCTTTGCCGATGCCTATCCAGTAGAGTTTGGTAGTGTTCATCTGTTCTTTCACTTCCTCCTCCCAGTTGTCATATATAGGATTGGGCTCTAAGGGAAGGATAGCCGCCGAGAAAAGCCCCACATACGCAAACTGTCCGTGCAGATGGTGGCTCACGTGCATGGTGTGAAATCCGCCCATGGAGAGTCCGGCTATAGCGCGTTCGGACGGTTTGCTGCTGATAGGGTATTTGGCTTCCGCTTCTGCCATAAATTGCGGGAATTGTCTCTCCCACTCGCCTGTCATGGCATTGGCTTTCTCCTCGTCCGAAGTCGGTCTGGCGGGACAGTTGTCCGGCATGATAACCACCATCTCTTTCACTTCGCCGGCTTGCAGCAGCGAGTCCATAATCTCCATTAACATACCCTGTTCCGTCCAGTCATCTTCGTTGCCGTACATGCCGTGCTGGAGATACAGAACCGGGTATTTGGTACTTGGTACTTGGTCACTTGGTACTTTAAGGTAGCTCTCCGGCAGATACACGCAACAGGGCGTGCCGTTCAAAGTGTCACGCACTACGGCGCCTGCATGCAGAGGTTCAGCACCCTTTAAGCTGCAGTTGGTGAGGATTCCTGCGGTCAAAACAGCCGCAGCGATGTAGAGAATTTGTTTCATGATTTAGCAGTCATTTACGTTCGCATTTCGTTACCATTACGGACGTCACTATAGCATTTCGGTTCCGCCGGAAAGGCAGTCAACTATTTCTTCCAAGTATTTTTGGTCGGTTTCGTCGAAAGTATCAAAATCCTTGCTGTCTATATCCAGCACTGCAATCACCTCGCCGTTTTGGCGGACAGGCACTACAATCTCGCTGTTCGACTCGCTGGAGCAGGCGATATGTCCGGCAAACTCATGCACATTGGGCACAATCACCGTCTCGTTCTTCGCCCAAGCCGTGCCACAAACGCCCTTTCCGAACGGAATACGCGTACACGCTAACGGACCCTGGAACGGCCCCAACACTAATTCTGTCTGTACTCTGTCAGCGAATCGGTCTGTATTCTGTACTCTATAGAACCCCGTCCACCAGAATCCGAACGCCTCATGGAGAATCGCCGCTACGTTTGCCATATTGGCAATCATATCCGTCTCATCGGCAACTACAGCCGCCACTTGTGCCACGAGCTCTTTGTATTGTTCTTCTTTTGCCATGCTTCGTCCTTTTCCGCTGCAAAGGTACTAAAATTTATTCATATAAGCAAGAAAAACTAACAAAACATTACATTTTTAACTCATACTAGCTTATAGAAAAACCAAGGCATGAAGAAATATAAAAAGGGGATATTGTTGAGGATCTTCCCGTCAAAATTAATTAGCGCACGCTTGCGCTTGTTTTTATGTCTTTTATTTCCTTTTCTCCTTTCCCATCATCGCCCCATTGGCGTATCTTATGCAAGTTACCAGCAAGTTAA
>DFEE01000029.1:0-3325 GCA_002368645.1 Bacteroidales bacterium UBA3810 | reverse complement strand
TTTCAAAAACCATTTCTGCAAGTTGCAGGCAAGTTAAATTCTGTTTATGCCCAATTGGGAATATATCTCATATATCGTGGAGCAGTGGTTGGGTCTAATGGTTTGATGAGTTTATGAGATACTGTTTCTTTTATCAAACGAGATATGGTTCCAGAGGAAGATTCCGGAAGATTGAATCGCTCACGGAGTGAACTATTTGTTAATGCGTCACCTTGAATATAATTAAGACACGCATGTAAATAACATGACCATTCCCGATCTTCTTGGGAAATATTCTGGAAAGCAATTTCCGAAAAGAGAGTAACTTTGGTTGAGTCAGAGAAAACGCCAATTCGAGGGGCAGACATATACTGTGCCTCGCAAGCCAGCACCATTCGATCCCATCCGCGTCCTAATTCTTCGCACATCTTTAAGCGCCTCATTAATGCTGCTAATTTTTCATTCCTTGATTTAGGTGGATTATCAATATAGTTTTCCGCTGCAAAGGTACTGCTTTTTTTTGAATTGTGCAAGAGAGAGAGCGTTTTTGGGCAAAAAATATGAATAAGTCTCTCTATCTTGTCTCGGCGGAAAGTGGACAAAATGGCAACATTAAACCTGCCAATGGACGATAATAATTGTATCCGATTATTAAGATGCCATAAAATACGGTCTAATAACGGCCATTTCACAACAGTCTTGTTTTCAGTGAGTTACAAAACACTTATCGGAGGCAAGTCAGAGTAATCTCGGAGTAATCTCAGAGGCAAGTGCTATCAAACACCAGTACACTTCCACGGTGAAAATTGCCGATGATTAAGATTTGGGTATGGTATCTAATCGGTTCCTGTCGGTCTATCCTCTCGTCAGCGTCCCGTCAGCGTGTCGTGTGTTGCAGGTAAGTGTAAAAGAGAACGATTATTAAGAATCACTATTTAGGAGTACTACATTTTATTATAGTGCATAAAAAAGCCCGAGGGATTGCCTCGGGCGAAAAAGAGTATTCAAGAATATAGATTTATTGCTCCGGATTCCATTCACAGTATTGCACTTCGGCGCCGATGATACCGCCATAGGTATTAGTTATAAAATCTTTCACATATACTTTAATATACGTATAATCGGAGTCATCAGGACCTTTACCCCGAACTATATAGCCGTGCTTTGGTAGTACAGCCGTTTCTTGTGTCCAGCCAGCAGACGGTAAAGCATTTATCTTACTAAGTGTTTTCTTTCCCATATCAACAATATCTCCGCTAGCATAGCCTTCTATTCCGTTGCCATCCCAAATAATCTTAAAATTATTTGCATTATTGATTATTAACCTTAATGTTCCATTACATGGCACATGTATGCTTGTTGCTCCTCCTATATCAAATCGATTTCCTTCATTACTTCCACTCTTCATTTTGAGAGTAACCACACCGACTAAATCTTCATCAGGGTTATTCCCCTCACATGCAGGGAAAAGGAAGGTTACGGCTGCCAAGAGGAAGAGGGACAACCACCTCTTTTGAATTGTTTTCATGTTGTTTGTTGTTTTGGTGCCTTGCCGCAGCCACAAGCATGGCGGTTAAAGATATAAAAACAAAGCGTGAGGCTGCTATGCCACACACCCGAAACAGATGGTCCTGAGAAAACCTTGCAACAACGATATATGGAAAGCAGTCCCACGTATATACGCAGGAACGCTTCGCCGTACACTCTTGTTGCTTTGAAAATTTCTCAGGTTTTCTGTTTCAAGAGTAAGCAAAACGCTTCTTTAATAAATCAATATGTCACCGCTTTTTTACGCTGTCGGAGCCAGCTGTCATTCTCAAATGACGATGCAAAGATAGCACATTTATTCCATTTGTGCAAATATTTTGCAGATTTTTTGCTTTTTATTGTACATATTAGCCTTTAGAGTATGGACTTTTTGGCATAAAAGCGGACAAATTGACACGCAAGGTGGACATTTTGGCAGGATTTGACCTTTGGCACAGAGATTGCAATATTTTAGGCGAAAACGTTTACAACGCGAGCCGCAAAGCATACAAAACTCCTACAGCTCCGCACAACGCAAGATTGTTTAACTTGGGTTCTGGCAACAGACCCGCAAATTTAGGAGATTTAATTATGACACCTGCAATGTATCGTAGAAACAGTTGGTTCCCAACAGTATTTGATGAGTTTCTGAACTCGGATTTGATGAACACCGTAAGTACAACCGCTCCGTCGGTTAACGTCAAGGAAACCGAGAAAGCGTATATCGTTGAACTGGCAGCGCCGGGCGTAAAGAAAGAGTACTGCCGCGTACATATCGACGAGGATCACAACCTCTGCGTCGCTATCGAGAACAAGTTCGAGCACAAAGAAGAAGACAAACACTCGCACTATCTGCGCCGCGAGTTCTCGTACACCAACTACGAGCAGAAATACAGTCTGCCGGATGATGTGAACGAAGAAGAGATCAACGCCAAGGTAGAAGACGGTATTCTGACTATCGAACTGCCTAAAACCCAGAAAGTAGAAGGCAAGACGACGAAGCAGATTGAGATCAAGTAGTCGAAAGTCAAAAGACGAAAGTTGAAAAAACGGCAACCGTAAGGCTGCCGTTTTTGTTGTTAGCTAAGCATCATAATGGCTTTCTCCAGTGCCGCAATAAGTGCATCCACATCGCTCTTGTCGTTATATAACCCGAACGACACACGCACCGTTCCCGGTACCCCCAGATCGTCTATCAGCGGTTCGGCGCAGTGGTGACCTGTGCGTACCGCCACGCCCTGCTGGTCAAGGAGCGTGCCTATATCAAACGGATGTATCAATTCCTCTGACGGCTGACGGCTGACTTCTGACGGCTGACGGCTGTATACATTGAAACTGATCACTCCGGCTTTTGGCTGTCCGGCGGCATACACTTTCACCCGTAACCCGTCACCCATAACCTGTATCCCCTTCAACCGCTCCTCGCAGTACTCCGTCAGTTCGCGCTCGTGCGCTTCAATCGTTTCTAAACCAACAGATTGCATATACTCTATCGCCTTGTGCAAAGCATAACTTCCCACGAAATTAGGGGTTCCGGCTTCGAACTTATAGGGCAACTCATTATATGTCGTACCGCTCCAGCGCACGTGGTTGATCATCTCTCCCCCACCCTCATGCGGCGGCAGCTTCTCCAGCCACTCGCGTTTGCCGTACAGCACACCGATACCCGTCGGACCGTACATCTTATGCCCGGAGAACGCAAGGAAATCGCAATCCAGCGCCTGCACATCGACCTTCATATGCGGAACACTCTGCGCCCCGTCAATACACACCGGCACGCCTTTCTCGTGCGCCAGACGGATGATTTCTTCCACGGGAT
>DFEE01000008.1 GCA_002368645.1 Bacteroidales bacterium UBA3810 | reverse complement strand
CTTTACGCCCGAATAGGACGCACTATTTCCCCCGTTAGCGGAACGGAAGTCAAGCGCAATACCGTCGGCGATGTAGTCGAAGCGATGAATAAGTTACCACTCCGAACCCGTGTTTACCTCCTCGCGCCTATCCGTCTCAACGACTCTGAGACGCTGGGACAACGACTTAAACAGTGGCAGCAAATGGGATTCTCACGACTCTTCAAAGACGGAGACATTATTCGCCTTGAGAACACGGATATTACGTTCTCGGATAACCTATACCTCTTGGTGGACAGACTCATCACCGATGGCGAACAAACCACAGGAAACCGTTTTGCCGATTCTGTCCAAACAGCCTATTACGAAGGACACGGAGAGTGTATGCTCTATCCCGAAGGGGGTGAGATGCAAGCCTTTTCCGAGAGATTTGAACAAGACGGCATTGAGTTTATAGAGCCCTCCGAGCATCTCTTTGATTTCAACAACCCCATTGGGGCTTGCCCCTATTGCAATGGCTACGGCATAGCCTCCGGCATTGACCCTAATCTGGTTGTCCCGGATAAATCACTATCTATCTACGACGATGCCATTGTTTGCTGGAAAGGAGATACCCTTCGGGAATGGAAAGATACGCTGATTCTCAACGCTTCCAAGTTCGATTTCCCGATTCATAAGCCTTTTTACGACCTCACCGAGGAGCAACAGAAACTGCTTTGGACCGGCAATGAATATTTCAAAGGGCTTAACGACTTCTTCTTGGAGCTGCAAAAACACCAAAATAAACGCATCCAGTACCGTGTCCTCTTAGCACGCTACAGCGGCAAAACCAATTGTCCGCTCTGCGGGGGATTACGTCTAAGAAAAGAAGCCTCCTATGTTTTGGTGGGAGGTAAGAATATCGGAGAACTGCTCCGAATGCCCATTACCGTACTTCAGCTGTGGTTCAAAGACCTGCATCTCTCTGCTACCGAACAAGAGATTGCCCGACTGCTTCTGCACGAAATAACCTCTCGTCTGCAATTCATGCAGGATGTCGGTCTGGGCTATTTGACGCTCAATCGCGCAGCTGGCACGCTATCAGGAGGCGAGTCGCAACGTATATCTATCGCCAAATCGCTCGGCTCTTCCTTGGTAGGTTCATTATATGTCTTGGACGAGCCGTCTATCGGCTTGCACCCGCGGGATACGGAACGACTGATTCATGTTCTCAAGGAACTCAGAGACCTCCACAACACCATTGTGGTGGTGGAGCATGACGAGGACATCATCCGTGCTGCGGATAACATCATTGAGATAGGTCCTAAAGCCGGTGTTCATGGCGGAGAACTCCTCTATTCCGGTGCGCCTAAGAAAGAACCGGTTCACTATGTCATTCCGCCCTATAGACGGCCGTGGAGCAATTATATTGAACTGACCGGCGCTGCAGAAAATAATCTCAAAGGCGTTAATGTGCGTTTTCCGCTCAATGTCATGACCGTGGTTACCGGCGTGTCCGGAAGCGGAAAAAGTACCTTGGTCACCCGCATACTCTACCCCGCTCTTAAAGCTTATTATGGCGGTAATAGCGGGATGGTAGCCGGTTCCCATAAGGAACTTAAAGGGAGTTTGCATCTTATTAGGAACGTAGAGTTTGTGGACCAAAATCCGCTCACGCGTTCCTCACGTTCTAATCCCGTCACTTACATTAAAGCCTATGACGACATACGCGCTCTATATGCCAACCAGCAACTCGCTAAGCAATTAGCTTTGACACCTGCACATTTTTCTTTCAACACCCCGGGCGGACGATGTGAGAGCTGTAAGGGTGAAGGCGTTATCACAGTGGAAATGCAATTCCTCGCCGACTTGGTACTGCCTTGTGAACAGTGTCACGGAAAACGCTTTAAACAAGATGTCTTGGATGTGCTCTACCAAGGTAAATCCATTTACGATATCTTGGAGATGACCGTTGACGAAGCCGTCACATTCTTTGCAGGCCATGACACCATTGTCAAACGACTTCAGGCACTACAAGACGTCGGCATCGGATATATTAAATTAGGACAATCGGCTTCTACACTCAGCGGCGGTGAGTCACAACGCGTCAAACTCGCTTTTTTCCTCTCGCAAGAGACGACAACGCCGACACTCTTTATCTTTGATGAGCCAACTACAGGACTCAGCCACAAGGATATTGACGTTTTGCTTGACGCGCTCCATAGGCTTATTGCCAAAGGACACACCGTCCTCATCATTGAGCATAACCCCGCTATCATAGCCGCAGCAGACCACGTCATAGACCTTGGACCCGAAGGAGGAGATAAGGGCGGAAAAATTGTTTTTGAAGGTACACCGGAAGCCCTCATGGAATGTTCGGAATCATATACCGGTAAATATCTTAAGGAGACATTACATGGTTAGTGTGGAGCATTTGACAATGGAGTTTGGCGCCAAGCCGGTCTTAGACGACATTTCCTTTCTTATCAATAGGAAAGACCGCATCGCTTTAGTCGGCAAAAACGGCGCCGGCAAAACAACGCTCCTCCGGCTCCTCGCAGGAGAATATACGCCTACGGCAGGAAACATTGCCATGGAGTCCGGTATCAAAATTGGTTACCTCCCGCAAGTCATGCTTCTTAAGGACGAACAAACGCTGCGGGAAGAAATCTATCAAGGTGACGACCCGAGAATGATTGCCGAGATGGACCGTACCATAATCGGATTGGGATTTGAGAGAAAAGATTTTGACAGACCCTGCTCCGAGTTCAGCGGAGGATGGCGCATGCGTATTGAACTCGCCAAAATCCTACTTGCCCACCCTGACCTGCTGCTCTTGGATGAGCCTACTAATCATTTGGATATCGAGTCCATTGAGTGGTTAGAGGAGTTTATTCGACGCAGTACCATGACCGTTGTACTTGTGAGTCACGACAGGGCGTTTATCAACCGAGTCACCACCAGAACTATTGAAATAACCCTCGGACGGATATATGACTATAATGTACCATACAATCAGTTTGTTACATTGCGGCAAGAACGGCATGACCAACAGGTTCGGGCATATGAAAATCAGCAAAAAATGATTGCTGACGCAGAGGCTTTCATTGAGCGTTTCCGCTATAAGCCCACGAAAGCCGTTCAGGTCCAGAGCCGTATCAAACAACTCGCTAAGTTAGAGCGACTTGAGGTGGATCTCGAAGATACTGCCAAACTGCATTTACGTTTCCCGCCTGCGGAGCGAAGCGGAGACTATCCCGTTATTATTGAAGGGCTTACCAAAGCCTACGGCGATGCCGCCCCGGTCCTTGAAAACGTCAATCTCACTATTCGCCGAGGCGAGAAAGTAGCCTTCATGGGTAAGAACGGTGAGGGTAAAACAACCTTGGTACGTTGCATAATGGGGCAACTGGACTATTTGGGAACACTCAAAATCGGGCATGGCGTTAAAATAGGCTATTTCGCCCAAAACCAAGCTGCCCTCTTGGATGAAAACTTGACGGTATTTGACACCATTGACCGTGTCGCTGTAGGTGACATCCGCACTAAGATAAGGGATATACTCGGCGCCTTCATGTTCGGTGGAGAAGCATCGGACAAACGTGTCAAAGTCCTTTCAGGAGGCGAGAGAAGCAGGCTTGCCATGATACGATTCCTCTTGGAACCCGGTAACTTACTCATTCTTGATGAGCCCACCAATCACTTGGACATGCCCTCTAAAGATGTGCTGAAGCAAGCCCTCAAAGACTTCAATGGCACTGTCATCCTCGTCTCCCACGACCGAGACTTCTTGGACGGATTGGTGGACAAGATTTATGTCTTCGGCGGAGGAACTGTCAGAGAGCATTTCGGCTCCGTCTATGAGCCCTTAAGCCTCCCTGACAACTACCAGAGCACTACTGGAGCATTACCAGAGCATTACCAGAGCACTACCAGAGCACTACAAGACCATACCGATACATCAAGCAGTGCTAAGGCTGACTTCCTCGCGCAGAAAGCGGCGGCTGCCGCAGAGCGCAAAAAGCAAAAAATGATTGCCGATACCGAAGCACAGATTGCGGCGCTTGAGCAAGAGCAAAAGGAAATAGAACAAGCACTTACCACGACGTTCACCGATGAGTTGTCCAAACGATACGAACATATCAAACACGAAATAGAAAAGAAAATATATGAGTGGGAAATCCTCTGTAACGACTGACACAGCTCTCACAACTGCGGTCAAGTATATTATTGAGTTTCTGCTATATGGAAACAAAGATGCGGTAGCCCAAGTAGGCTACACAGCCGACCCTGCCCAATGGGAGAAGTACAAAGTGGTTATTGTTCCCAATGGTCATCTTGGCAACGACATTATTGAGCCTGACATGCTCACGGCGGAATGTAAATTGCAGAATGACAAGAAGCACTACCTCTTTGATACCGACATTATTTACAACACCTTTTTCTTTATCAGCCGTGCCGAAGAAGTCATCAATCACGAGCGCGATAAGCACGGACGGTTCTTAGCCGGATACTCTATTTTGGGAGACTATAACCGCTTGCAGATACCCATCATTGACGAATATAGCCGGTTGCTGCTCAAGGCATTAGACCTCCCCATGCCGCCTAATCGTTTCAGCCGTGTAACACTCACCCACGATATTGACACCATCGCGCATTACCGCCACTTGAGAGGCGCTATAGGAGGGCTTCTCCGTCATCAAGCCCAAGCAGTTTGGGCATCATGGTTACGGCTCGAGAACGACCCTGCATACACCTTCCCATGGCTCATTGAACAAGACCGACAGGTTAAAGGGGCTGGGGTTATCTACTTTGTCAAACATACTCACGGAAGAGGTCTTGACTATCCACAATACAATCTCCACGGCAGGGACTGGCACAAGACCCGCGAATTGTTGCGCAATAGCGGTGCCACATTAGGCACACACACTTCGTGTTATGGTTATAACGGCAGTGAAGGCCCCGTCCGTGCTCATTACCTCAACTGCTCCATTGACGACATGCGCAAAATGGTCTTAGCGGGCGTCACCGATGATTATACCATGGGCTTCGCCGACCAAGCGGGCTTTAGACTTCAGACTACAAGACCCGTCCGCTGGATTGACCCCGAGACATTAGAGGTCACGACTCTCTTACTTCACCCGCTCACACTCATGGATGTTACCCTCAGCAACGAGAACTACATGAACCTCACCGAAGATGAAGCCTACTTCTACTGCCAACGGCTTTTTGATAAAGTGCGCCTTTATAACGGCGAGTTGGTGTTACTGTGGCATAACAACAATATCAACCCCGCAACCTATCACCGCTCATTATACCCCAAACTGCTATCCCTTATATGAGTCCTCGTCTCCTCATACTGACTGACCCGCCTGCGCCCCCCGCTTTTATTCCTCGGGTGCGTTTCCTTACGGATTATCTCAAGGGGAAAGGCTATCAGGTGGACAGGGAGACAGAGCCGCTTAACCCCTATCGGAATAAGTTGGATTGGGCTGTTAAGGCGATATGGTCGCTCTTAACTGACTGGCGCAACAGACATTTTAGCCGTGAAGTGCGTCGCCGCATAGCTGAACGCAAGTATGACGCCGTCATATGCTCCACATTCTCTACCTTTCCCCTGCGCGCGGCGTTGGATATAGCCAAAGAACGGGACATTCCCTTATTAGTGGATATACGCGATGTGGACGAACAAGTCCCTGACGCCCAATACCAAGCACACCGCCAATGGTGGGCAAAACCGTTTAGAACATGGTATCGTGCCGTCAATATACGCCGACGCAACCGCGTACTAAAAGAAGCGACTACCATCACAACTATCAGTCCGTGGCATGTAGATTTTCTCAAACAATTCAATCCCGCAGTACACCTTATATACAACGGGTATGACCCTGCCATTTACAAGCCGGAGGAAGTCCGTTCCGATAAATTCTACATTCGCTATATCGGTAAACTCTATGAGTTTCAAGAGCCTGCGGCAGAATTGATAAGCGAAGCCGTCAGTCGACTCCACCAACCCGATATTGTGCTGGACTATATCCACTCGGGACTTAATAACCAACAGGTTGCCGATACTATTAACGCTTCCTCTATCATGCTGGTCTTCACGTCCAAACAGACCCACGGTATGATGACCACCAAGTTCTATGAGGCACTGGGTTGTGAGAAACCCGTGCTCTGCGTCCCTGATGACGAAGGCGTTTTAGCCGATGCCATACAACTTACCAACGCAGGAGTGGCACTTGATACTGTTGAGGATATCCAAGCCTTTATTATGCAGCAATATACCGTCTGGCAAACCCAAGGATTTACCCGACAGGCGATTCACAATAAACAATCATTCAGCCGTTTAACTCAAGCTAAGAAATTTGAAGACTTGCTCCGTCATAGTACCGGCATATAATGTTGAGCCGTCCTTGCTCAAACGTTGTATTGAGTCTGTCCAAAGGCAGACCTATCCCGCATGCGAATTGATTATCGCAGACGACGGTTCCGATATTCCCGTAGAGGGCGCAATACGCATGCCGCATAGAGGACAAGGAGCTACACGAAATGCAGCATTGAAGTATGCAACCGGGGAGTACATTATGTACCTCGACGCCGACGATTACTTAGAACCGGATTGTGTCGAGCGAGCCATGAAGGCGATTGGGACTAAAGATGTCCTGCAATTTGGGCGATTACCTTTTTATCACCAAACGGCACCATGGGCACGACTTTATAGGAGAGGGATTGTTCCGGCGTTTGCAGAAGGGTGCTACTATGAGGATGTCTATTTCTCTGTTCGATTGTGGTTAAGCCACCCCGCCTATCGGCGTATTCGCTATAGGGGTTACCACTACGAACCCAATAAAGCGTCCACCACATCGCATCCCCACCCCAAAGACGAGCAAGCAGTTATTCAATGGCTGCATACGCAACTCAAAACAAACATAGCCGTGCGCGATAAATTGCTTATCTGCTATACCCTTTTGCGACTTAAAATACATTTTATGATATGAAAAAATTACTGACACTTTTACTGACCTGCACGGCAGTGCTTGTTGCCGCTCAGCAAACCGCAGTGTATGACGACTTGAACTACACACTTGACCCTTCGCGCTTACAAGCCGAAGTAGCGCTTAATCCCCAAGTAAGCGGTGAAATCAGTATCCCTGCCGAGATTCAAGTCGGGCAGGATACCTATTCCGTGACCGCTATTGCGGACAAGGCTTTCTATAAAGCCAAAGCTCTTACAGCCATTACGTTACCGGCCACCATTGAGTCTGTTTATCGCTCTGCTTTTGAGGGTACGGGACTGTATCTCAACAAAGAGAATTGGCACGACGGATTTCTCATGATAGGTGACATCCTCATTGCTGCCGATAAAACCATTAAATCCAAACCCACTTTGCCGGAAGGCGTGAGACTGATTGCCGCACAGGCGTTCAAAGGCAATAAGACCTTGGCTATCATGCTTCTCCCTAACGGACTGACCAAATTAGACCATGAGACCTTTATGGACTGCAAGAGTCTCAGCAAAGTAACTATCCCTCAATCCATTACAGAGGTGGGAGAAGATGTCTTCACCGGCTCCGGTATCTACAACAATGACAAGAAATGGAAAAAGGGCATGTTAACCATTGACGGTGTCTTAGTCGCTGCCAATAAAGACTGCGCATCCAAGGTTATCTTCAAGCCGAGCAAAAAGACACACAAGATTGATGTACGCCTCTTCGCGGCAGGTGCCTTTAAAGGGGCTAAAACGCTCAAGAGTATTGATATACCTAATACCATTAGCGCTATTCCGCGTGCATGTTTCTACGGCTGCGAAGCACTCACCCATGTCGGCATGCCGAACACCATTGTCTCCATTGGCGATTTCGCCTTCTATGGCTGCGGACTGCTCAAGGAATGTGCTCTGCCGGAAGGACTGCAAGCACTTGGTGCTGGCGCTTTCTACAACTGCATCAATCTCCCCTCGCCGACACTCGGCGCTGCTATTAAGGAGATTCCGACAGCATGTTTCTTCAGTTGCCACGAACTGCGCAAGGTGATACTACCTGCCGGGCTTGAGGTCATTGGAGACGGTGCCTTTGCCGGATGCAAGAATATGCTTGACATTACACTGCCGGAGTCGCTCAGATATTTAGGCGACGGTGCGTTCCGCGCATGCGCTATATTCACGAAGATAACTATCCCCGCCGCTGTCGGCTCTATCGGAAAAGAGACCTTCATGGATTGTCGCGCCTTGGAGAGAGTCACATTACCGGAAGGACTCTATGCCATCGGGAACAACGCTTTCAAAGGCTGTGAGTTACTCTATCAAATCAATCTTCCCGTATCGCTCTTCCGTATCGGAGAAGGAGCTTTTGAATCGTGCTCAAGCCTTGAACGCCTTCGCATCCATGAAAATGTGCAGGTCATTGAGCCCAAAGCCTTCAAAGGCTGTATTAGGCTCTTAGACATGGCTATTCCTGAGAAGGTGGAAGTTCTTCGTCAAGAAGTTTTTGCCGGTTGTGTCAATCTGAAGACACTGACCTTACCCGACGAGATGTCCGTTATCGAAGATCGGGCATGCGCTGAGTGTCATCAACTAACCGACCTCACCCTTCCCTCGCTCATCACCGAAATAGGTACGGAAGCGTTCCTCAATTGCCGCAATTTAGAGGTGCCTTACTATCCGGACGATACCATGTTAGGGCATAATGTCTTCAAAGGCTGCAAACAAGGATATTAAGAATGGGAACACTCTTTTTCATATTGCTTGTCCTGTCACTTTTCTTCTCGGTCTGCCGTTCTGTGAGGAAGGGAAGACTCATTTCGCCCATTCGTTATTTACGGATGGTATGGCGACGCTGGAAAATAGAACGACATCTCAAGCATAAAAGTGACTCATGACTCCCCTTGAAGCACTCAAACAGTATTATGGATATACCTCTTTCCGCTCTGTGCAGGAAGAGGTTATAGCCTCTGTTATGGCAGGGAAAGATACCCTTGCGCTCATGCCTACCGGAGGGGGAAAGAGTTTATGTTTCCAAATCCCGACTTTGTTGCGTCAAGGCGACGAGGCGCACCGATTGACCCTTGTCATTACCCCGCTGATTGCCCTCATGAAGGACCAAGTAGAAGCGCTCCGCAAACGCGATATACGTGCAGTTGCAGTCTATAGCGGGATGTCCGACCAAAAACAAAAGATTGCCCTTGACAATTGCCTCTATGGGCCATATCTCTTCCTGTACTGCTCTCCCGAGAGACTGCAATCAGAAACATTTCGCAAGCGTTTAGCCCTACTCCCGATAGGACTTATCGTTGTGGACGAAGCCCATTGCATCAGCGAATGGGGTTACGATTTCAGACCCTCCTATTTAGAGATTGGTGCCTTGAGAGAAACCGACTCTACGGCGAATACCGGCGTCGTGCCGGATACGGTACCCATTCTCGCTTTAACCGCAACTGCTACGCCCGAGGTCGCCCAAGATATCATGGCGCGCCTGCACTTTCATAGCGGTCAACTCATACAAGCTTCTTTCCACCGTGAGAACCTCCGTTATGTAGTACGGCATGTGCCCGACATGGCAGCTAAAGACCGCCAACTCGCACATATCCTCTCCCGCGTTGAAGGCGCTAAGATTGTATATGTCCGTAATCGTAAACGCGCAGAGGAATTGGCACAATGGCTATCAGGCTGTTTACACACCGATACGCTATTTTACCATGCCGGCTTAGACCCTTTGGAACGAGCTAAACGCCAAGAGACATGGATGAAAAGCACCGGAACTATTGTTGCCACCAATGCCTTCGGAATGGGGATTGATAAAGCCGATGTCAGACTTGTCATACATTATGACCTGCCCGACTCTATTGAAGCCTATTTCCAAGAAGCCGGACGTGCCGGACGAGACTCTCTCACGGCATATGCTGTACTTCTATATGCCCCGGAGGATAACGTTAAAGTGCATAAACGGGTTCGGGATAACTACCCGCCTAAAGAGTTTGTCATTGAGACCTACCACAAGATGGCGGATTTCTTGACCGTTGGTGCAGGAAGCGGACTTGGACACTCATTCATTCTCCATATGGATGATTTCATACGGGTTATGCACCTTCCGTTACTTCCCGCTATATCTGCCTTGCATATATTAGACTACGCCGGATATATCCGTTTTGAGGAAGAGAGAGAGACGCCGCCCAGACTCCGTATCAATGTCGAGCCGTATGTGGTTAGGAATGACCCGTATATAGAAAAACTTCTCCGCAAATATACCGGACTCTTTACCGACTTGCAATATATCGCCGACGAAGATGTGCCTTCCGACGACAATTTATTGGTTGCCACAAAGGCGGTTACCTTTCTGCCGCGGGCTAAACATGCGGTTGTCACATTCCTTATGGAGAGACAGACGGATATTTATCTCCCGCCACAAGCCTATGACGAACTCGCCACACGCTATGTCCGACGCCTCTCTGCCATGCTCCGCTACGCCGAGAGTGATGAAAAAGATAAGGAAGCATTACTGCTAAACTATTTCGCCGGTAATTTCCCCCCTGCGGATTTGTGATATGTGAATTTCACCATTAGCCCTTCGCCCGCTGACTCTACTGCCCACGCCGCGACCACCTTTATAGATCCCTTATAGATCCCTTATGAATCCACTATCGTTTTTTTGTTAGTACCGCCATACCGCTTATCTTACCATGCATACCCACTACCGGAACTTTATCAAATATTACCATCGTCATATCTTTCGACTTTCTGCTTTTGACTTTTGACTAAGACGCTCCGCAGCGCCGCCGACACCGGCGTCACGCCGGCTTTCCACCTCCGCGCTTGACAGGATATATCCTTGTCAAAAAACTCCAACTTCCCATCTTCTAACTGTACCAATACACGATGCCGAATATCCTTGTCTATGTTACTTTTGGGTGATATTCTTTTTTTCTTCACCAAAATGCAGAATTATTTGCATATATGAAAAAAAAGTCGTACCTTTGCAGCAGAAATTAAAATAAACAACCTAATTAACTTTTTTGTTTAACTAATTCAATTAAAAATCATGAAAAAAATCTTATCTCTT
>DFEE01000034.1:91217-91398 GCA_002368645.1 Bacteroidales bacterium UBA3810 | reverse complement strand
TTGGCCACTCTGGAACACACCCTTCATCGGAATCTTCTCGCAACAATCGCATTTCTGCACTGCTTGTATTGTTGCCACGATTCCTTCTTTCAAAACCACAAGTCTTGTTACACTCAACCTCTGATTTTGGTTAATTCAGATTCTCAAAGATCCAAACTTTCGAGCCTCTTGTCGGATTCGA
>DFEE01000034.1:71724-91065 GCA_002368645.1 Bacteroidales bacterium UBA3810 | reverse complement strand
CAAAAGTACAACAAATTTTTGATATGGCAAAATTATTTTGCATTTTTTTGTCATTTTTCGCATTTTTGCTACTTTTAGACTACATTTTCTCCGATTTTAGGTATTTTAGGCTACTCGTTGTTGTAATAATTGGTGGTTTTCTCGTAAGAAACTATGGAACCGTCCTGCCAATAACTACTAATGACGGTTATGCGCGGAATTGGAAGAGGTAGAGTTTCTTGGGTTTGCGGGTAAGGGCGGTGAGGTCAAGGATTTCCGAAGCGGAAGCAATGTCCCTTACCGTACCGTCTCCATATAAAATCAAGATACCGCCATCCTTCTCCGAATAAGTCGAGTTGGTGGAGACATGTTCGGAGAAGAAGTAGTGCGCTTCTTCGGGTTTAATGCCGCAATGGGTGACATAATAGTCCGTTAAGACCTTCTTATCATGGTCAGACAGCGGTTCGGTTAGGAGCCGTCCACGGAAGAGTTGGCGGTTAATAAGCGCTTCGCTCAAGAGCCTCAAGACCTTATCATCACAAGAAATCCACGCTTTGATAGCCGAGTATACATCACTATCGTCCAAAAGGGCATAGTTTTTCATCGCTTCCGAGCCGAGCCAAAAGTCTTTTTTAGACACCTTATTATATAAGAAGTAATGCAAGGCGGGTGAGCAGAAAAGAGGCACGCCCTTTTCCGCCAGTTCTTTTGCCCGTGAGAGGGTGGCGATGAGCAGTTGCTCTGCCGCGACGGATGTTTTATGCAGATAGACCTGCCAATACATGAGCCTACGCGCCACAAGGAACTTCTCCACAGAATAAATACCCTTATATTCCACAACGAGTCGGTCTTCAACAACATTGAGCATTTTGAGCAGTCTCTCTGAAGCCACTCTACCCTCTTGGACTCCGGTATAGAAGGAGTCGCGGCAGAGGTAGTCCATGCGGTCCACGTCCAACTGTGAGGAGATGAGTTGGTGCAAGAACCTGCGGTGGTATTGGTCCTTGAAGATAGCAATCGCCATATCGAGGGGTCCAGCTTCCCATAAGCCCAGTGTAGCGATGTCGGAGAGGTCACGGTTTATTTGCTCCATCATCATGAGGGAGATATCCTCGTGGGTGATCCCATCCACGAGGGTATGCTCCAAGACATGACTAAAGGGTCCATGCCCGATATCGTGCAGAAGAATAGCAATCTCCGCTCCTGTTTCCTCCGCCTCGGAGATAGAAACGCCCTTCAATCGTAGCGAAGCTATCCCTTCTTTCATAAGGTGCATGGCGCCAAGCGAATGCCCAAAGCGCGTGTGTACAGCACCCGGGTACACGAGATAGGAGAGTCCTAACTGTTTGATACGACTAAGGCGCTGCATATAAGGGTGTTGCAGCACATCATATACCAAATCCGACGGGATATTGAGAAATCCAAATACGGGGTCGTTGATAATTTTCTTCTTATTGGGCATAATCTTTAGTTCTAAACTGCTGAAAGATACGGAGATGTATAGGAGTGCTCCAGTAATGCTCCGGTAATGCTCCAGTAATGCTCTGGTAATGCTCTGGTAGTGCTCTGGTAGTTCTTAGGGTACTGACAGGGGGCAACAGCGGGTTATCAGAGGGCTGACAGAGGGCTGACAGAGGGCTGACAGAGGGCTGACAGGGGGCTGACAGGGGGTTAAACCCTAATCGGTCAAGGGCATTTTGAGTTAATCCCAGAGGTTTTTGACTTGGGCGATAATGTCCTCTGCGGGGAGGTCAGGTGAGAGCACGAGGTCTGCCTCTTTGAAGACATAGCCTTTGGATTGGGCCGCAAAGAGTCCGCCGCCGGTTATATTGAGCATGATATACTCGTCCGGTTTAACATCTCCCGCATGGATAGCTTGTGCAAGTGAAGCGAGTGCGACCGCCGGTGCGGGCAAGATGTCATAGCCTTCCAAATTACGGAACTGTAGAGACCAGTACATAACTTCGTCATTGGAGGCAACATAGAAGTCTCCCCGGCTTTTCTCCAGGATATCGAATAGTCCACCGGCAAGGCTGTAAGGCGGTTTGCGGTTAGAGAGCACTTTGGCGAGAATGATTTCCGCTTGTTTGCGTCCCTCATCGGGGTCAAGGTCCACCAGTGCCCGGCTATGCGCTTTCCACGATTCATACATCAGTGTAAAAGGCTTATTTTGCGAGACATAGACGCGCATAGCGTTATGGCCGAAGCGTCCGTCTTTCTCAAGCCGCTCGGCATTTTCGTAAGCAGCGATAGCACCTGTACCGGATCCAACGGCTTGGAAATAAGCATCGGGTATACGTCCTGTTTTTTCTGCAAAAGAAAGAATAGTCGTGCCCATCCCATCGCGGCGCGCTACGTTCTTGGCACCGCCTTCCAAGAAGAAGTGCGGGTCACGAGCGAGTTTTTCACCTAAAGCAATGGCATCATAGTAGTCGCAGCCATGTGGGGCAGCAATCACCTTGACACATTTATGGAGTGGTTTATGGAACCAGAGGTCATGGAGGTTGTCCTCAGGAATGCAGATAACGATAGGAATCTTGTTATCGGAGCAGACCTGTGCAAAGGCGCGTGCAGTGTTGCCGGCAGATTGCACAATGAGAACGCGGTCTTCCTTTTTATCCATACGGGCAAGGACGGAAAAAGCTTCAGTCTCCTTGAAGGAGCAGGTTCGCATTTTAGCCCCTAAGCGGGGGTTCCAGCCGCTAAAGGTGATATAGAGGTTATTGAGGCCTAAGAACTTAGCCAATTTTTCGGACTTATAGGTCACGGGAGCGCAAGAGTGTCTCAAGACTCTGCGGATGGGCATCCAATTGGCATATCGGTAGATGCCGTCCAAGTCCTCGCGCGGTGTGAACCGTTTCTCGGCATATATAGCACGAATGAGTGAGGGCTCTTTAGCCGCCGGGTCAGAGAGAGTCCAACCTTTGTCGTCAAAACGGTGGTTGTCCGCTACATTCAGGAGTTTGTAGCGGGTAGGTTCAAAGAGAAAAGGTAATGTTTTCATATAGGTTATTTTTGTTTAGTCACTTCATCAAGAATCTCGGCGAGGTCACGGACGGGTCGGTCGGCATAGCGTGCAAAGGTTGTTTTGCAGAGCGGGCAAGCCGTAGCGATAGCATCCGCTTTGGAGTCGTAGAGGTTATTGAGGGAATTTTTGGTAATCAGTTCGCGCTGATGGAAATCGAGAGTAAGAGAGCCGAGTGAGCCGCCACAGCAGACGGATTCACTGCGGTTCTTTTTCGCCTCGGCAATACCGGCTATTCGTCCTAAGAGCAAGCGCGGTTCCTCATATTTGCCGACTCCTCGTCCCAATTCACAGGGGTCATGATAGACATAGGTGATATCGGATTTCTCGAAGTCCAGTTTACCCGCCGCGATAAGGCTATTGAAATAGTCAATATAGTGCACCACTTGTATATCGCCCAAGTCGTATTTCTCGGTAAACATCTTATAGCAGATTGGGCAAGATACAAGCAGGATGGTTGCACCGGAAGCTTTGATGAGTTCGGTGTTTTTACGGACGAGTTCTTCCGCCTCCTTTGTACGTCCAGCGAGGAAGAGCGGTCTTCCGCAGCATAGTCCTCCTTCTTGGTCAAGCCAAGTTGCTTCCTGACCGGCTTTATGTAAGACGGACATGACGGCTCTTGGGATAGCGGGTGTGAGTTGGGTCATACAGCCGGCGTAGTAGGCGATGCGTCCGGATGTAACAGGGATAGCAGCGAGAGAGGCATATTGCGGGGTAAGCGCATAGGAGCGTGATTCGCGTTCAAGCCGTCTTAGTTCGGGTCCTTCGACACCGACCTGACAAACAGAAGAACATTTATCGCACATCAGGCACTTATCGGCAATCTCTTCAATTTTCTTTTCATTACGGCGTCGGAGTTGGCGAGTCAAGTAGACGGTGCAATATGGGACGTTGGCTTTTGAAGCGGTCATGGGGCAGGCATCAATACAAACGCCACAGTTAGGGCATGACAAGACCTCAAGTCGCGCAAATCCCTTTCGTGCCGAGCGGATACGGATACCGGCATTGCGCATGGGTATGAGTAACATCTCGGCAGGGATGTGCATATATCGCGAGAAGGGCAGCACGAACATGAATACACCGAGGGCAATCGAGTACGCCCACCACGTAGGTAACATCTGGAAGTCAACAAGGTTCTTGCCGACAATCTGAACAATAAGCCAGTTAAAGGGTTTAGTCAAGAACGAGCCGCCGCAGATATGCGCCGTAAAGGTCTCCGCCATGAGTCTCAAGGGGAAGATAGCCCATAAGGCATATAGTCCGATGTTATTCATAAGGGACGGTCTTGATGTCCGGCGCATGCCAAAGAGTCGGGAGTAAATGCGCTTATACATCGCTAAACCGATACCTATTAATATAAGGAGCAGGAAGGCATCGGAGAGGAACATCAGGAGCGAGCCGCCGATGGTCTCATTTTGAACAGCGACAAAGTAGTTGTAGAAAATGGGGTAATAGAACAGATGCGCCCGATGGGGAATGAAGAGGAATACCTCTATATGTCCCAAAAGGATAAGCATAAACCAGCCGAAGGCAATGGAACTGTGCATAAAGCCCAGCATCTTGTTGCGTCGCCAGAGTTTGACATGAATCAAGCAGTCAAGGAAAATATCCTTGATGTTCTTGAGCAATATCTTAGGGTTGATGAGAGAGAGCAAGAAACGCTTGCGGTCCTCAGCAGGGAGTTCGAAGAAAATCTTAAATATTCCGACGAAGCACCATGTCAGCACGAAAATCATCCCCGCCACAAAGGGAATAACAAAGGGGTGGAAGGTTCCGTGCGGTTCTAATATACGTAAAACGGCATCATTCATGGTAAATCCGGCTAAGGGTGAGTAACACATTACGGGTATTGATGCCGCGTGGGCAAACCATAGTACATTTACCACAAAGCATGCAAGCGGACATCATGGGTTTAATATCCTTGCCGCGCTGGAGGTCAAGCAGAACTTTTCTCAGTGACATGCCGCTGAAAGGTGCTGCGGTACAGGTAGCGGAACAGGAGCCACACGCCATACAAAGGCGGGCGGTAGGTTCCTTTAGGCACAGTTCATTGTAGAGCGATAAGTCAACCGTGTCAAGGTTGATTGTGCCGGACTTATTGATAGCAAAACCAAAGTCAATCATAGTAGTCGAAAGTCAAAAGTCAAAAGTCAGAAGTCGAAAGCTAACAACTGACATTAATCATTAGACAGATAATTATGAATTTCGAGCGCAGCGGCATTGGCTTCGGCAAGAGTCTCGGGGACAGTTTTAGTTCCTGTACAAGCACCGGCATAGAAGATGCCCTTTTGATTCGATTCCACTATATGTGCGACATTGTCGGCGGATTTCAGGAATCCGTCGTTATCAATATCCAAATGCAAGGTGCGTGCCCAGTCTTGGTTTTCTACATTGCAAACCATGCCGGACATGAGCACAAGCAGGTCAAGTTGCACCTTGATAGGTTTGCCCATAAGGGTATCTTCGGCTTTGACTTGGACGCGTCCGTCTATGTTTTCTCCGACCTCAGAGACCCGTCCGCGCACAAAGTGCACGCCGTAGTTCTGCTGGGCATTGATATAGAAATCCTCATATTTCTTGCCAAACAGACGCAGGTCCATGTAGAAGCAATAAATCTCTGCTTGGGGGAATCGCTCTTTCATCTCAATAGCCTGTTTGATAGCAGTGGTGCAGCAGACTTTAGAGCATTGGCTATTACCGGCTTTCAAGTCACGCGAGCCGACGCAGTGTACAAAACCGATGACCTTTGGGTTTTGAGGGATACGATTGTCTTTTTTACCGCCGAACCATTGTTCGAGGTCCGCATTGGTGATGACATGGTCATAGACGCCATAGCCGTATTCTTCTTTTTTCTCAGCGGCAAAGAGTCTAAAGCCGGAGGCAACGAGTACGGCCTTGGTGCGGATATTAACCCCATTAGAAAGGGTCAGCTCGTACTCGCCGGAGAGGGTTTTCTTCCAGTCTAAGACTTTGGTATCCAGAAAGACGTTAACGTCTTTAAGTTCTTTTTTGAGATTATTGACTACATCCGCGGCAGGGGACATGTCGGGGAAGAGTTTATACCACTGTGCGACATGTCCGCCGAGGTGGTCTTTTTGTTCTATAATAATAGGTGTGTACCCCAGCGCCTTAAGTTGTTTAGCTGCGGTCATGCCGGCGATACCACCACCGATGATAACAATATTTTCTTTCATAAAGACAGTTCAATTAACAACATTTGAGATTGGTGGGTAATTCAGGACGCATAAGGTCTTCTTTGTTCAGCCCGAGATACTTGGCTTTGGGGTCGTACTCAATACCGATTTTATCCAAGAATGGTTCAACCGCCACTTGGTGGAGTTGAAGTCCGAGATCCCAAGGGTCGTAACCGAGCACGAGTCCCGCCATTTCCTCGTAGGTAAAGACGGGGATACCGAAACCGTTCTCCCCATAAGTTTTGCCGGTTTGCTCGGCAATAACATACTGCCATCTATCCAGGAAATAGGGGCATCCGGGGCAGTTGGTGATAATAGCGTCGGGATGGTAAGGCGCCATAGACTCAAATTTCTTATAGGTATTGGCAATAGAGTAGCCTCGATTGGCTTTAACATGATACTGTCTAAAGCCGTAGCCGCAGCAGTGACGCCTCTCAGGGTAGTCAATCATCTGTCCTCCCCACGCTTCAACCATACCAGCCAAGACATAGGGATATTCGCCACCGCCGATAGCTTTATGCGGGAAGACCTTATTATAATGGCATCCGAGGTGGTCCACGATGCGCAAAGGCTCACCGGTTTCCTTATTAATCAGGCGGAACTTGCCTTTCTTAGCGATGTCTTCCCTCCAGTGGTAGATGAGGTCGGAGGTATGCGCGATATAGTTGGGTTTATTAAACTCCCGTTTGGTTGCCTTCCAAAGGTTTTCTCGAATTTTAGCCTCCAGTTCGGGGTACTCATTCCAAGTCTCCAAGATTTCGATATAGTTGCCGAATGAGGTGATGCAAGAGGGGCAATAGTTCTCGTAGCCGGCCTCTGTCATAAGGGCAAATTGGCGGGCAACAATGGTCATAACTGTTTCCTGCGGAATCGTGTCAGAGTGGTAAGCGATACCTCCACAGGTAGTATGATATGGCGTTTCGTAGAGATCTTTATTCAGTACCTTTTGAGTAATCTCGGTAAACATACGTTCAGATGCAGGCCAGAAATTCTGGCGGATACATGAGCGTACATAGTACCAATGGTCATCGGGTATTTCTTTCTGGTAATCAGCCCAGATACGTTTTTTTCCGTCGTAAATCATAATAGCGTTGTCGGTCTTTAGTCGTTAGAGTCATGAAAATGGGTATTTGAATTGTACTCAAAAGCGTTGCGCTCATAGGTTTGGATATCCATTCCCATTTCAGCGGCTTTGCGGGCGGAGCATTCTTCGACATGTTTAATCCGTGCCGTTGCTCCGGTAACATCAAAAATAGCTTTGAGTTCATCAAGTGACTCTTGCGGGATTTTCCGCAAGACTCCCGGTCCGTCTTTTTTAAAGTTAGCACCGAGTCGTTCCATCGATTTGTCGATGTGTTCAAGGTGCCATTTGAATACGGGTCCGGACTCTTTATGGTCTTTCCAATTGAACGTGTCCGGGTAGACGCAATAACCATACTTTAAGACATTCCCTGTAAGGGCATGAGTGAGAGGCAATAATTGTCTCCCTTTTTCCGATTCAACGAAAAATCCGAGCCTTGTGCTAAGTTCTCTAAGCGCCATAACCACCAGCCCGGGTCCGTTCTTACGAGGACAGCGAGTGACGCAAGACATGCACTCGCCGCAGTACCAGATTGTGTTAGACTTCAACAATTCCTCAATCTTGTCATCATCCTTAGTCTGACACGTTGCTACGATTTGCCGCGGGTCGTACTTGTAAAATTCCGCGGCAGGACAAACCGCTGTACAGGTTCCACAATTGATACAGGTGTGGTAGCCTTCCTTGAAGCGGTAGTCCTTCATGAGCTCGTCAAAATAATTGCGAGCTTGAGATTCATTTTTTTCCATTCTAATAAAGCGACTATGTCGCTGAAACGTGTCTTCCTATCCACGCACACACCCCCGGGAAGAAACGTTTAATATAAACCATGATTAGTTCTCCTTTCCCAATATACACTTCCCTTTTAGATTTCCGTATGGCTCGCACGATTTGTCGAGCCGCCCTGTCCGCCGACAGTCCATTAGCTTGTCCCTCGTCCATCACTCCGTGGGGTTTACCTCCCTTATCCAGGGCCCTTAGAGAGATGGGTGTGTTCACCCTTCCCGGACAAACAATGGTGACTCTCAAGTTCTTATCGTAGTTTTCCGCCTGTAAAGTTTCGAAGAAACCGTAAAGAGCATGCTTCGAAGAGGAGTAGGCGCACCTCAACGGGAATCCGAATAGCCCCGCGATAGAGGTCGTGACGGCGATATGCAAAAGAGATTTGCTCGCCGTGTTTTCCGCAGAAAAGAGAGTCAATAATTCTTTAGCTATAGCAACGGGTGCAAAATAATTGATTTCCATTATTTTGCGCGCCATTTCCATAGAGGTATCTTCCACGCGTGTCCGTTGGCTAATCCCTGCGTTGAGAAAAGCCACATCCAGTCCGTGGTAGGCGTTCCACGCCTGTCGGGTCAAGTCGGAGATACCTTCCGGTTGCCCCAAATCGTATGCGGCGAGAATCACCCCATTTGCCCCCAGTTCCCGACAATGCGCAGCCACCGTCTCCAGTTTAGCCAGAGACGAGGCTGTCAAGACGAGTTCAGCGCCTTCTCGGGCGTACTGATACGCCACTTGTTCCCCGATGCCCGAAGAGGCTCCTGTTATCCACACACGATTCATAGTAACGCACCTTATCCGAGGCGTACCTGCGGAATGTCCTTATCAAACTCGCCGCGTGCCATGCGCTCTTTGATGTCCTTGAAGGCATTGAGGGTGTAGTCCACATCCTCAATAGAGTGCGCGGCAGTAGGAATAATTCGGAAGATAATCATTCCGGGAGGTATAACCGGATAGGTCACAATGGAGCAGAATATCTTATACTCTTGGCGAAGTGCCAAAGCGATATTAGCAGCCTGATTGATTCCTGCTTCCATATGTACCGGCGTTACATTAGCTTCTGCGGGTCCGATATCGAAACCGAGTTCGCGGAAGCCGTTTTGTATTCGGCGAGTTACGAGCCAGCACTGTTTGCGTAGTTCGTCACCCTCCGGACTATCAATAATCTCCAAGCGTTTCAAGCACCCCTCAACAATAGGCATCGGCAGTGCCTTAGCGTACATCTGTGAGCGCATATTATACTTGAGGTAATCAATAATCTTCTTCTCTGAAGCGACAAAGCCGCCAATGGTTGCCATGGATTTAGCATACGCACCAATATAGAGGTCGACGCCGTCCATGCAGTTGAAGTGCTCAGAGGTACCGCGTCCTGTAGGTCCCATAATACCGAAACCGTGGGCGTCGTCGATGAGCAAGCGGAAACGGTATTTCTTTTTCATATCCACAATCTTATCGATGATACCGAGCGCACCGGTCATACCGAACACACCTTCCGTAATGACGAGCACACCTCCGCCTTTTTCGTCCGCTTCCTTGCATGCGCGAGCAATCACTTTCTCAAAATCGACAATATCGTTGTGTTTGAATTTATACTTAGAGCCGATGTGCAGTCTGATGCCATCCAAGAGGCAGGCATGTGCTTCAGCGTCATAAACAATCACATCATGCCTGCTGACGAGGGAGTCAATAGTAGAGACAATACCCTGATAACCAAAGTTAAACTCAAAGGCAGCTTCTTTCTTCTCAAACGCAGCCAAGCGTTTCTCCAGTTCTTCATGTAAGGCAGTATGTCCTGTCAGCATGCGTGATCCCATAGGATATGCCATACCCCATTTGGCAGCAGCCTCAGCATCTGCTTTACGCACTGCAGGATGATTCGCCAACCCCATATAGTTATTCAAACTCCACACTAAAACATCCTGCCCGTTAAACTGCATGTGGGGTCCGAGCTCACCTTCCAACTTAGGGAATGTAAAATACCCCTCAACCATCTCGCGGTATTGACCGATAGGTCCACCGGTAGAAGCTTCAATTTTCTCAAAAATGTCTTTGTACATAATATTGTTATTAGTCATTATTCTCTAATCGGTTCTTTAGCTGCCCAACTGAGTAAGCGGAACAAGAATGGCGGAAGAGGCTTTTTAGGGTCTCTTTTGCGGAAATCAAGGTACCAACCTAACTTTTTGTAAATAGGTATCTTGTATGTTTCAACAAACTCGATGAGTGTTCCGTCCGGATCTTCTATGTAGGTGAAATGTCCGCTGGCTTCGCCCATATCGAATACTTCCCCATCGGGGCATGAGTCCACGGTAAAGGGATGTCCTTTTTCGGCGCAAAACTCTTTGAGAGCTGCCATATTATGGACATCGAAACAAATCTGAATAAATCCGGGGTCTCCCCAATAGCGTCCTTCATATATCTTACGCGGTTTACGGTCGAGAGCCTGCACCAGTTCGATGGTGGAGGGACCTAATAGTTCTGCAAATGCACCCTCGCGCACAATAGAAGGTTGAAGCAACACGCGGCGGTAGTGTTCGTCACCGCCTTTCAATTCTTTCCAGTCCTGAAAGACTCCTGTCTCGTCATAGACAATGGAGTCATATCCCAGCACATTGGCATAGAATTGCACCGATTTAGCCATATCTGTTACACCAATCATGACACCTCCGATACCTCCATTGACACGTCCTTTAGGGAGATAGATAGAGGGTTGCGGTATAATCTGAAAGAGATTATTGTAGAGGTCACGCACATAAAAGGTCTGCCAACTGTTAGCCAGCTTAGCAACTTTGGTTTTGACAACCTCCTTAGGCAATTGGTCATAGAAGAGTTGCACATTCGAGCTATTGATTTTAGCCGCAAAGATACCGAGGTCGCCGATAGCGATTTCGAAGGGGCACGGAACGGGCTTACGCTCGCTGTATTGCCAAATCTCAAAGCCACCACCTCCTTGTATATTGCAGGCGATACAAGCATGCCGTTTTTGAGCTTGGTTACCGGTATAAGGCAACATGCGCTCCGCCACGGTATCATCCTCCAGAATTTTGGTGTCAGCGCCAAAATAGCGGATCATCCAGTTCCATGTCTTGCGGAAATCGATAGTACCGATGCCCACTTGCTGAATGCCGGATATAAAAAAGTCGTTATTCATATTTGAAATGTATAATCTTATCTGGTTAGAGGGACCATTCGTAGGATTCCTTGCCGTCCTTGATTTTGAAACCTAAGTTTTGCAGTTCATTACGGATTTTGTCCGATGTAGCCCAATCCTTATTCGCTTTCGCAGCCTGTCGGATATCAAGTAGCAGGTTGACAGCCCCCTTGTACGCTTTTTCTCTAACAGAGTTCATGCCTTCTGTCTCCGAGAGTCGAAGTCCCAACACATGTATGCCATAGCACTCCCATATATCTTTCAATTCAGAGAGATCAGCCTCGTTAATCAGCTTTTTTCCATCGGCTATGGTATTGATGAGTTTGGCTGAATCAAAGAGGTGTTGCAGGACGACGGGAGTATTAAGGTCATCGTCCATCGCTTCGGCACAAGCTTCACGCAATTGGTGAATCTCCTCATTAGGAGCAGCTGCTGCAGGCTGAATTGCCAGAAGGCGCGTATAGGCCTCCTGCAATCGGGCAAATCCTTTCTCCGCGGCTTCTAAAGCCTCCGAACTAAAGTCCACCGTTGAGCGGTAGTGCGCCATGAGGATAAAGAAGCGTATGGTCATGGGTGAGAAGGGCTTGGTGAGCAACGGATGCTCCCCTTTGAAGAACTGCTCCAAAGTGATGAAGTTATTATAGGATTTCCCCATCTTCTTGCCCGCGATGGTAATCATATTATTGTGCATCCAATAACGCACAGTCTCATGTCCCAACGCCGCACAAGATTGCGCAATCTCCGCCTCATGGTGCGGGAACATCAAGTCCATGCCGCCTCCGTGGATATCAAACTGCTCGCCGAGGTACTTCGTTCCCATTGTCGAGCACTCCATATGCCACCCCGGGAAGCCTTCTGACCAAGGAGAAGGCCAGTGCATAATATGTTCCGGCGACGCTTTCTTCCAAAGTGCAAAATCGTAACTATGTTTCTTCTCCTCCTGTCCGTCCAGCTCGCGGGTCTCGGTGACGATGTCATTGAGATTTCGTCCGCTCAATTTGCCATACGGATAATCCTTGGCATACTTCTCCACATCCATATAGACCGAGCCATTGGCAACATAAGCATATCCTGCATCAAGAATCTTTTGAACAAAGGCTATTTGCTCTATGATATGTCCCGAGGCATGCGGTTCTATGGAAGGCGGCAGCACATTGAGGGCTTCCATATCGTGGTGATAGCGATTGGTATAATACTGAACCACCTCCATCGGCTCCAACTGCTCTAACCGTGCTTTCTTGGCTATTTTGTCCTCACCCTCATCGGCATCATGCTCCAAGTGTCCCACATCTGTGATGTTACGGACATAACGCACCTTATACCCTAAAAAACTAAGATACCGAAAGAGAATATCAAAGGTAATCGCCGGACGGGCATGCCCCAAATGGGCATCGCCATAGACGGTCGGTCCGCAGACATACATACCCACATGGCCCTCATGCAAGGGACGAAAATACTCTTTTTGACGGGTAAGTGTATTGTATATTTGCAACATATATTCAGTCGTCAAAAGAGCGTTGCAGGATCAAGATGGTCTTTCTCGATATCCTTGAAGTAATTGAAGGTTGCGACCTTCAGTTCGTCGCAAGCAGCCTCATCGCAAACAATGATACCGTGCCGGTGCATCTGCAGGGCAGAAACAGTCCACATATGGCTAATGGGCTCCTCAATGGCATGCTGCAAAGCGCGGGCTTTATTATGACCATTAACCATGATAAGCACCTCTTTAGCATCCATGACCGTACCAACGCCGACCGTGAGGGCGGTTTTAGGGACCTTATTGATATCATTGTCAAAGAAACGGCTATTGGCAATAATAGTGTCGGTGGTCAGGTCCTTCTTGCGTGTGCGAGAAGAGAGGGATGACCCCGGCTCGTTGAAGGCTATATGACCGTCAGGACCTATGCCGCCCAAGAACAAGTCTATGCCGCCATATTGCTTTATTTTAGCTTCATAGCGCGCACATTCGGCTTCCAAATCCGCCGCATTGCCGTTCAGGATATTCACATTCTCCTGCCGGATATCGACATGGTTAAAGAAATTATTCCACATGAAACTGTGGTAACTCTCCGGGTGGTCTTCCGGCAGACCGACATACTCGTCCATATTGAAAGTCACTACATTGCGGAAAGACACCTTACCGGCTTTATTTAACTTAATCAACTCTCTGTACATACCCAAGGGGCTTGAGCCGGTCGGCAGACCGAGAACAAAAGGATTTGATTCCTTAGGTCCAAAAGCGTTGATTTTAGCTGCTACATAATTTGCTGCCCATTGAGAGAGCAGGTCATAATTAGGTTGAATGATTAGTCTCATTGTATATTATTTTTGTAATTCCAAAACAACTGCACTACGTGCCGGCAAGTACAGCCGCAACCAGCCTTTCTTTTCCTTCTTGAAGAGATTATCCGGCTGCGTAAAGTGCTCCACGGAGTCATCATTGAGGCCGAAACCGCCAAATTCTTTAGCGTCCGTATTGAGCACCACCTTGTATTTACCTTCGGGGCACAGGATACCGTAATCACTGAATGACCGGTTGCCATTCCAGTTAAAGACAAAGACCAGTTTACCGCGCATGAAAGCCACCACTTGGTCACCTTCATTGTCCGCCAATTTGGCGTCCCAAGGCAGATGAATACCATATTGATCCTTAACGGGTTTGAGGTATTCTTCCAGCAGGTGCACCATAGCTTTGTCAAACCGATTCAAATCGGCATAGAAATAATTCGGATTATCTACAAGATCCCATTGGCGGCGGGCATACTTATAACTCCAGCCATTACCTTGACGCGGGAAGTCAATCCACTCGGGATGTCCGAACTCATTTCCCATAAAGGTGAGGTAACCTCCGTTGATTGTCGAGGCAGTAATAAGCCGTATCATCTTATGCAAAGCGATACCCCTGTCCACCATATAGGTTGAATGTCCATGCTCGAAATGCCAATACATATCCGCATCGATAAGACGGAAGATTATGGTCTTATCGCCTACCAGCGCCTGGTCGTGAGACTCGGCATAGGAAATGGTCTTTTCGTCTTGACGGCGATTGGTCATCTCATAGTAGATATGACCGGCTTTCCAGTCCTCGTCGCGTACCTCTTTGATATATTTAATCCAGAAATCGGGGATACCCATTGCCAAGCGGTAATCGAAGCCGATGCCTCCATTCTCGCGTTTATTGGCGAGCCCCGGCATACCGGACATATCCTCGGCTATCGAGATAGCGTAAGGCTTAACCTCATGAATCAAGGTATTGGCGAGCGTCAAGTACATGATAGCATCCCCGTCGGCATTGCCGCTAAAGTAAGAAGCGTAGTCATTAAAGTCTTCACCCAAACCGTGACTCAGGTACATCATGGAGGTCACACCGTCAAACCTAAACCCGTCGAAGTCATAAACATCCAGCCAGTACTTGCAGTTAGAGAGCAGGAAGTGGAGAACTTCATTCTTGCCATAATTGAAGCAAAGACTATCCCAAGCGGGATGCTCTCTGCGCGCGCCGTCGTGGAAATATTGGTACGGGGTTCCGTCGAAATTGCCCAATCCTTCCAACTCGTTCTTCACCGCGTGGCTGTGAACGATATCCATAATAACCGCTATACCGCGACTATGAGCATCAGCAATAAGTGCTTGCAACTCTTCGGGCGTACCGAAACGGCTGGAGGCGGCGAAGAAATTGCTCACATGATAGCCGAAAGAGCCGTAATAAGGATGCTCTTGAATGGCCATTATCTGGATGCAGTTATAACCCAATTCGGCAATGCGCGGAAGGACATTCACCCTAAATTCCTCATAACTCGACACCTTCTCTTCCTGTCCCGCCATACCGATATGGCACTCGTAGATAAAGAGCGGAGCACCAGGCTTAAGCCCTTTGAAAGCCTTTCTCTTAGCCGGTTTGGCACCCTTCTTATCCGGATTCCATACCTGCGCACTAAAGATTTTAGTCTCATTGTCTTGCACCACCCTATTGGCATACGAGGGGATACGCTCGCCATAGCCGCCCATCCACTCAACAAGGAGTTTGAAAAGGTCACCATGTTTCATTTGCTCCTCACTAAAAGAGCCCTCCCATACGCCGTTTCCGACCGGCTGTAGACGGTAGGCTTCGTCCTTTTGCCAGTTATTGAAATCACCTTTTACATAGATGGCAGTGGCGTTAGGAGCCCATTCGCGGAGCACCCAACCTTTCGGGGTCTTATGCAAGCCGTAATATAAATATCCGTTTGCCCACTCGCTCAGGCTCTTACCGCCTGTCAACTCGTACTCTTTGCGGTTAGCGTAGTCATAACGTCCTTGAATAGCGGACTCAAATGGCCTCAAATAGGGGTCTTGTTCAAGTATTTTTAACATGGTATATGAGGTTTTAGTTTTCTACTCTGGTTTTGGCAATCAACTTACGGTAGCTTTTCCCGGGAGCAATACCGGGTTGGTGCGCATCGGTCGGGAAGAAGACCACAAAATATCCGCGCGGCACATCAATATACGTTTGTGCCTTGTCGTTATAAAGTTCCATATCCTTGCCCTCGTCGTACTCCGACTTAATTGATTCGCAGTCCGCGATGGACTTCCACCCCATTCGCTCGGTATCAAAGGGAATCTGGATATCTATATAATCATGGTGCCCCTCCATATCGCAATCCGCTTCCTTCTTCCCCTTGAAGTCCATGATATTAACGAACAAGTCATCACCGTCTATCTTAATTTTACAAGCCGGCAACTCCTCCAAGTCGTTGTTGTTAAAAAACTCCATAAACTCTTTCAGTCTCGGAACGCTCTCATAATACCAGTCGGCGTTCTCTAATTTGTCTAAAATCATATATCTTCAGGTTGGTTAATTTACATTTTGCGCACAAAGTTAACAAAAAATTTGGATATATGCAAAAAAAATCCTATTTTTGCACAAAAATTAACGGATTATATGAAAAAACTTGTTTATTTATCAGTAGCACTTATGCTTTTATCTGCTTGTAACTCCAAACAACTATCTACCGGTATTGATACCGCGAACTTAGACACAACCATTATTCCCCAAGAAGATTTCTACGCCTTCGCTTGTGGCGGATGGATGAAGAACAATCCTCTGCCGGCTGAGTATTCACGCTTCGGCACATTTGACGAAGTAGGGCTTAAATCAATGGAACAAGTTAACACCTTGGTGCAAGACCTCGCTAAACAACAGCACCCGAAAGGTTCTGTCGCCCAAAAGATTGCTGACATCTATAATCTCGCGATGGATACCGCTCGCCGCAACACCGAGGGAATTGAGCCTCTGCGCGCGACACTTTTGGAAGTGGAGAGTATCTCCTCCAAAGATGAACTTCCCCGTCTCCTTGGTGCCTCAACCGAGTACGGACTCTTCGATATGTATGTCGAAGCCGATATTATGAACTCTACCAAGAACCTCCTCTATGAAGGTCAAGGAGGTTACGCTTTGGGGGAGAAGGAATACTATATTGATGAGGACGACCACACCAAGATGATTCGCGCCGAGTACCTGAAACACATCGCCCGCATGTTCGAACTCTGTGGTTATGAGGACGGTGACGCTGCCGCGCAAACAGTCCTGCGTATCGAAACCCGGCTTGCGAAAGCCGCCAAAGACAATGTCGAATTACGCGACCCGCTCGGCAACTATCACCTCATGACGATTGCCGAACTCCAAGAGGCAGTGCCCCAACTCAATTGGCAAGAGTTTTTCAATGCCATGTTTGCCGGACTCGAAGAGCATAGGCCCGACACCGTCTGCATCGGCCAACCCGAACAATTGCAAGAAGTAGGCCGCATGCTTGCTGAGGAGTCTCTGGAGGACATCAAGACACTGTTCCGCTGGCAAGTCATTGACGGTGCAGCAGGCTACCTCACCGACGAACTCTATAACCAGAATTTTGCTTTCTACGGCAAGATACTCAGCGGCAAACAAGAGCCTTCACAACTCTGGAAACGTGCTATCGGCATTGTTAACGGCACACTCGGCGAAGGTATCGGTCAGGAGTATGTCAAGGTATATTTCCCCGAGGAAAACAAAAAACGAATGCTTGACCTTGTCCACAACCTCCAAAAGTCTCTCTCTCAACGCATTGACGGACTTGATTGGATGTCGGATGAGACCAAAGTCAAAGCACAAGAGAAGTTAGCTGCCTTTACCATCAAAATTGGCTATCCCGATAAGTGGAAAGACTATTCCAAGTTAGAGATTGACCCCTCCGAAACCTTCTACGCCAACCTCCAACGCGCAGCACGCTTCGAGATTAACGACGCTCTTGACGAGCTGGGAAAACCCGTGGATCGCGACAAGTGGTACATGAATCCCCAAACAGTCAATGCATACTACAACCCCACCACCAATGAGATTTGCTTCCCTGCCGGTATTCTGCAACCGCCGTTCTTCGACATGAGTGCTGACGATGCCTTCAACTACGGCGCTATCGGTGTGGTTATCGGGCATGAGATGACGCACGGTTTTGACGACCAAGGAGCACAATTCGACAAAGAAGGTAACCTCAATAACTGGTGGACGGAAGAGGATAAAGCCAAGTTCGATGCGCAAACGGCTGCTTTAGCAGACTATTTCTCATCCTTTGAGGTAGCCCCCGGCGTGCATGCCAACGGCAAGTTCACACTCGGCGAAAATATCGCAGACCATGGAGGCCTACAAGTCTCCTTCAATGCGCTTAAGAACATCCTTGCAGAGGATAAGTTCAATGGCGAATGTGATGGCGAGTTCAGCCCCGAACAACGCTTCTTCCTCGCATATGCTAATGTTTGGGCAAACAACATCCGTCCCGAGGAGATTCTTGTCCGCACCAAGTCTGACCCGCACTCTCTCGGTCGCTATCGTGTGAACGGAGCACTGCCACAAATCGGTGCTTGGTACGAAGCATGGGAGGTTACAGAAGAGTCACCCATGTATGTTGCTCCCGAAAACCGCGTGCATATATGGTAGAATTACTGATTTTTATAGCGCTTGGCGTCCTTATCCTCATTCTTTTTGAGGGACGCGAGCGCTATAAAGCCAAACATCCCGAGAAATTTCCCGAAACAAAAGCCGCAGACACTGCGGCTACCGACTGCGTTGACTCCGGCGTCACGCCGGATGCTTGCGCGTCATGCGCTATTGCAGAGGTTTGTACTAAACCTGAGAAGAAAGGAGAATCTTCCGAATCCGATAAATCAGTCCCGCCACAAGCGCAAGACTAATCACTCCCACATACCATGTATCAGCAGTGCCGAATGTCTCAAGGGTGCTGCTGATTATTTTATCCTTAGGCAAAACGGCATAAGCGATTACAACCATTGAGTTATTGACGGCATGCATCAAGATAGGAATCCACAGGCTGCCTGACCATACTAACATATAGCCGAATAGTGCTCCCATCAACATACGCGGTATAAAGCCGTAAAACTGCAAATGCAAAGCGCTGAAGAGAATGGCTGCTGCCCAAATAGCCGTTGTAGTGGCTCTTGATGTGGTGTCGGTGAGATCATCGCCACGACGCCTTGCTTTCAACTGTGCAGGCAGCATAAACAGGCCCTGCAAAGCCCCTCTAAAGAGCATTTCTTCACTAAAGGCAGCAAGTAGTCCGATGACCATGATATTGGCTAAAAAACCTCCAATGGTTTTAGTCGCCATCAGTTGCTCTGTCGTGGCGGCATTGGCGGCTTCCATTCGCTGCATCCACGCCTCCATACCCGACAGAAATTCCGGCAGTTTAATCATTTCATTAAGGGAGGCAATGAGATTGATACCCGGCTGCGCTACCAACATCAATATCGTCGCCAAGAGAAAGACACTCGCTCGGTTAGATGTTCCTACTGTGCCCATTCTTAGCCACCGGAACGCACGACCCCATGAGGTAGCACCGTATAGTCTTTTCGCCGCAATCCACGCTATAATCACTGCGGGCAAAATGAAAAGGAGTATATCCTGCCCGACTAAAAGCCATCGCATTAATGCTGTATCCATATTCGCTTAATTATTTCGCCGCAAAAGTACGAAGTTTTTTTGATATACGCAAATATTTTTGCATTATTGCCCTCAAAACACGTAAATATCACCATCCTCATCTCCCGCTCAGCCACGCTGTCCCTCCGACATTCGCCCTGACAACACCGCACAATAACCGCACAATAA
>DFEE01000034.1:27171-71649 GCA_002368645.1 Bacteroidales bacterium UBA3810 | reverse complement strand
ACAATAACCGGACAATAACCGCACTATTCAGCATAGATGGGTTATAGATCAAGCAAAGAAAGCCCATCTATACTAACCGCCCGCTCACCCCACAACACCTACTCGTTGTTGTAATAATTGGTGGTTTTCTCGTAAGAAACTATGGAACCGTCCAAGTTATAGGTTATATTGGTAGAAGTCTTGGCATATGGCGTTCCATTCGTATTCGTGCCATAAACAGCAGGATCCAAAAGGGCATCCACGGCGCTCAAGAGCCATTGACCCGAAACCCAGGTATAGGTGTTTTTCTCAATCTGTACTGTACCCGAGTAAGTATATTCTTCTTTGCGCGAATTAACCCAATGATTAGAGCCGTCATTGACCATCGAGATATAGGTCTCTCTTAAGCCATTGGCGCCATAGGTTGTCAAATACTTAAAGGTATTGCTCCACACGCCGGCACTGCCGTTCCATGAATAGGATTCCGTCAGGACAACCCGTCCGGCCGCGTCGTAAGCCGTTGAGTCTTTGGAGCCGGCACGCCAGTTGTTATTTTGCCACGCATAGAGGTGAACTGTCAAGATTGTATGACCCGCTCCGTCGTAATCGTACAGCCAGGAATAATCCCCTATCCAATTACCGGAGGAGAAGGTCAAACGGTCATCTTGGATAAGTCTCCCAGCCTCATTATAGTACTTGATAGTGCCATAATTGGGGATGGAGTCTTTCTTAAAGTCATAGTGAGTGTTTTCGTGCCCGCCTTCGTCATAGGTCCATGTGCGGTAGTAATTGACTTTCCAGACAGAGTCTGCGCCGCAATAATAGGAAGATTGCAGAATGGTGTGATTAGCAGCGTCTTTGACATCCACCGGTATTTTAGTGCCGGAAGAGATGGTCCATACTGAATCAGTGGTATTGGTAATCTTCCAGGTCATGGACACCGTTGCACCGGAGGCGTCTGTCCATGTCTTGGATTTGGTGCCTGAGTAGAGATACCAGACGGAATCGGAATTACATCTCATGGTAACGGTACCACTTGCGCCGGTGTCATCCGTAAAAGAGATGGTCTTCGTGATGGTGCTGAATGTCCATGTGGAGTCGGCAGAGCAGGTATAATTGATGGTAACGGGTATGCCGTCCTCGCCGGTCATCGTTTCTTGGCGCGAGCCACCCGCTTGCAATATCCAACGGTGCTCCGATGTTGACCATTTCCAACGGAGGGAGCCCATAACGACATTGTTCGCATATAAGGTTTCGGTTGAGTCAGACGGCTCCCAGAGGCTATTGGTGCAACGATAGATTGTCTGAGCCGTCTGTTGTTGGGCGCTATTATAGTATAGCAACGTGCGGGTGCCGGACTGAACACCGGTATTGACATTCGTGTTGAGCGTCTCATTCAAGTAGGTTTTGCCCTGCTCGTTAAGCAGAACAACCACTTGCTTGGTCAGCACCCAATCCTGCAAACTATTGTTCCAGGAGTAGGTCAAGACGCTGTCTTTATTGGTATTGTTATACACCGTGCGGGAATAGGAGGTGCCTTTCTTCACGCCATTGGTCCAAGTATAGACCATGGTCATTGAGGTCTGCCAAGCGTTCTTGACCTTGGTGTATTCGTTATAGGTTGCTTTAGTTGTGTCAAAAGTTAGGGTTGAGGCGTTCCATTGATAGTTAATCAGTTTCGTTTGTTTAGAACCGTCCTCGTTGTAATCGTACTCTGTTCGGGAGGTTCCGACCCATTGGTTATTCGACCATTTCCGGGCTTCGGCAAGAACTTGTTTATTGGCAGTGCCGAAGAGCTGATAGGCGTTGATATTTTGGGTATCATTATTGGCATGTTGCCAAACGCCATTGCTCATACCGCCTTTGTAATAGGTTTTGAGAATATTATTGCCCTGCACATCAAAGGCTTGCTCCAAACGCTGAGACGCAACCAATTTCTTGAAGGCGGCGTTAATCGCATAATCCCATTTCTCCGTCTGGTAGTAGGTACGCTTGGTGGCGTTATACTCATATTGGTATGTTGTTGACGCTGTGGGCGTCCAAAAGGCGTATGCAGTATTCCAAGTATAGGTAATAAGGGCTATCTGCTTGCGGGCGTCGTTGTACACTGTCTCAGTACGGGTCGTACCGCGCCAGCGCGTGCCGTCCCATGTATAGTTGGTCGTCATTATCGTGGAGGCTGTACTCGTGCCGTCAAAGACCTTCTCCTGAACCGAGGAAGTGCCGTTTGGAATACCTCCGGTATAATAATAGGTCGTGGTGCGGAAATTACGGTCCAACCGGTCATACTCATAAATGAGTTTGCGGACGGGGACGTCATTCTGGTCCACTACAATAGAGGAGTCCAATAAGGTCTTTGTGCCGGAAGCACGACGGGGCGCAAGCCCTACCCTCTCGACGGCTGTGTTGGCTTCGCTTAAGTGAGCTATCAATCCCTGCACCACATCGGCAGGGAGTGTATCGGGGGATATAGCATCAACAACCTTATCCGCGGCGAGCGTGTCAAAGGGTATGGAGTCCGTCGCGGATTGAGCCATAGAGGCTAAACTGCCTGTCATCAGCACTGATAATATGACAACTATTCTACGCATCTTTTATATGGTCAAAGAGGGGAGCAGGGTCCAAGCTACCCCCCTCTTCTTTTACTAAACCAATTATATCACTAAGTTAATAAATAAAATTAATTAAAATAATGATATTCCTTCTTAATTTTCTTTCTCCCGCTCAGAGAAAAACCGTGGGGCGAATTTCGCAACCCGCCCCACGGCGAGTACATTTTTTTATATCAACATTTTCGAGAAAGTCGTATGGTTAGCGACTCCTTACGAGCTTCCTCAATAGCCCGGAGACAATGCAAACTCCGGACTTGGCTTAAATTAGGACTCGGTCGGCGTAAGCCTTTCAGGCTAAGCGATGGACCTACGTCCTATTCTGCGCCTCCGAAAGGTATAGCACAATCTTGTGAGTGCTATAGCTTTCGGTTTTTTAGCGCAATAGTGATTCTTGACTTGCTTATCTTACTTTACTACAAAGTAAATCTTTTGCTCGCCGTTCTTGATGTAGTAACGACCGGCAGTAGCGATAGCAACGAATTTGTCCTCACCGGCAGCAAGGTCAAAAGCGGCTTCTACAACTACGTCGTTCTCATCCAATACTTGGAGACCGGTATAGGCCTGATCACCATGGAAAGACAAACCACCCGCTACTTGGCAAACAAAAGCGGTTTGCACATTAGAGGGGTTGATAACGAAACGGTCTGCAATTGCGCTATTAGCGGCAGCCTCGAAAGTATAAGTAGCACCTTCTACCATATCTTTTGTCTCACCGGTTGCTTTATCATACAAAACTAAGGCATCACCGGTAACTTGAGAAGCAGTGATAGTGTATTGAGCATCTGTATAAGTCTGAAGAACCAAAGGTAAGTCAACTAATGACGGAGAAGCGATATAAGTTTGGTATTGTTTTGAATCAGCATCTACGTAGAGATACACCAAACGGTTAGTTGTGTTCAATGTTGCGTTCAGGTCAACAGCTGAAGCGGTAGTACCAACAGTAATATAACTACTATTATTGGTTGTTGTTCCTTTAACAGTTAAACGAGCTTTGGTTGTGAAATCCACAGCCATAACATTCATAGTTGCTGCAAGTACGAGCAGCGAGAAAAATACTTTTTTCATTTTATTGTAGATATTTATTTATTAACGATTATATTACCAGTTTGGGCCCTGTCTCAGAGGCGCGGGAGTGTGTCCGGGCTGACTACTACCACCCGTACCGCCCGTTGGACTTGGATCCATTAACGAATATAAGGCATTTACCTGTATCTCTAAAAGGGATGGTTTTAAGTATTTCTTCATATTTAGATAATTATGTATCGGCGGGCAGTAGTCCGCCGATACGCATTAGTTTATTTTACGACTTTAACGCCATTCACTACATAGATACCTGCGGGCAGAACATCGAAGTCCTCACCAAGGTAAGCACCTACGAGAGAGTAGATACCCTTTTGAGCCTTTGCAGCCTCGATAGTCTCTACATCGGTCGGCATCTTGCGAGCCTCAACGATTTGGAAACGAGCGTCATTGGTCTCGTTAGCAGAAGCAGCGAAAGTATAGGTTGCACCTTCCTCGATATTAACCTGAGCACCATTAGCGAGGTCAACGAGAACGAGGTCATTGCCCATAATATCAGTGAAAGTGAGCGTATAAATACCGGCATCACGAACAGAATAACCAACAAGTGTGTTATTAACATCTTCCGATGTAAAGATATCCATTTTCTCTTCGGCAGAAACATAGATGTTGCTGATACCATTTAGATATTTCTCCGCATTGAGGTCTTCATCGGTTTCAACAAGCACGACGCGGTCACGCATGCCTTGACCTTCCATCATGATTTTAGCTTTCGTCCAATTGCGGTCAGCTTTACGAGCAGGAGCGGCAGAGGTTGCAGGAGCATAAATCATGTTATTGTAGTTGATTGTGAGTGACGGATAACCGGCTGCGCTCTTGAACATCAGAGGAGCCATAGGAGAGATAGATTCTGCCATATCGGCAGCATTTTTAGCATTCCACTGGAGAGCACCGTTAGCATTTTGTTCATACATATAAACGGCGTGAGCAATTTCCTCGTAACCATTAGCCTTTAGGGTTTGGAGAGCTTCAAGGACAGCTTCTGTTTTCAAATTACCTGTATAAGCGTTGGTGAGGGTAATCCAATTACCATTCATGGTAATATTCACATTCTCATTGCCATTGAAAGAGCCCGTGAAGGAGAAAGAGGTATTGGTATTATCATTAGCTTTCCAAGTATCAATAGCATAATAACCAAACGGCTGATTGAAACCTGCCAAGTTGCTATTAACCTCTGTTTCACCCGCATCTGGATTGAGGTAACCGATAAGGTCATAGGAAGTGCCATTCCATACCATGAAACGAGAACGATATGTACTCGGAGAAGTGTAAGCAACACTTGTTACATCGGCATTATACATCGGCACGCCAAAGAATTGGGTCATACGCTCAGAATCACTTACGCGATAGGATTTAGAGAGAAACTCTACTGTACCAAAGGGGTGTACATTAGATGTAACTTCAGGAGCAAGCAAAAGTTGACCAGCCTCAATAGCACTCTCATTACCAGTAGTTGTTTCGGCTGCATGGAGAACGATGTTGGAAGCCTTCCATGCCACGATACCGGTAGAGCCGGTAACAACAAGTTTACCACCGGCTTGAACGTCAATAACGGCATTTTCACCAAGAACAACGGTACCTACGGTAAGAGTCGTGCCGGCAGGGATGGTAACGGTCTGAGCATTAGAGATAGAGAGATAAGCGCACTCTACATCAGTTGTAAGAGTCTGACCTGTAGTACCATATTGCAGTTTAACGATGTCGGTAGGGCTAACATCATTCAATACTGGATCTTCACCGGGGGTTACTACCGGCTCAGTTGCACCTTCGGGTTTCGGAGTTAGGGTATATTTAACCTCACCCTCGCTGTCCTCTGCAACAATAACAGAATTAGTGTTTACATAATCCAAAATGGTAGCATCTGTGAAGTTACCACCATCAACAGTTACTTTATCATTATTCAATAACGCTTGAGAACCGGAGATAACACCTTGGTTTTCACCCGTACCGGCGCTAAATGTACCACTTTCAATATGGATACCGGAAACAGTAGAATTATTTTCACCCTGTGTTTTGTTACCTTCATACACAGCATATCCGTATTCAGATGATACAGTAGCATTATCTGTAACTGTCAATTTTGCATTACCGGCATAGCCACTTTGTGTAATTAAGGTAATTGCGCTACCTGATGCACCTACACCACTATTAGAGTCTTCTGTAACAGGATTCCATTGTCCGGTAGCAACAATCTTGGCATCGCCTTGAACAGTTACACTTCCACCCTTGAGCACAACGGCATTATTACCGGCAACCTCTCCTTCAATAACGAAATTACCAATACCGGATGAGTACACTGCGACAGCTTCAGCTCCCAAGTCTGTGTCACCGGTATTACTGCCATAGCAACTAACATGTGCATCTTTGCCAATCGCGACCTGGGGAACATTGGTATCTTCGCCAACAACATATCCATTCACCTTAATACCATATTTATAACCATAGACAGTACCATTAATTGTAACATTTACGCCATATGCATGTCCATAAGATGTTTTCCATTTTGTTCCATCCGCCTTAGTGCGTGAGGGGTCATTCTCATGAGAAGTAGGGTCACCAAACTTTGTTCCTTCGATTGGAGTGCCACCAATAGTAGTTGTTGCATGGCAGTCAATTGTGATAGCATTGTATGAAAGACTACTGATATTTACACCTTTATCAATGGTTAGCGTTGACCAATTAGCAACATCCTCCCATGCACCATAAACACGGATAAGGTCAACTTTACTATCGTCAGTGGTGATTGTACCACTGCCATTGATATTCAATGTTCCTTTATACAAATGAATAGCCACAGCGCTCGCTGCTAAACCATCAAAAGTAAGGGTCTTACCATTGAGGTCAAGGTTTACCGTATTTCCGGCAAGTTGTAAAGCATTTGCTCCTAAATTAATATCTTCATTCAAGATGAAATCATACGTTGCAGCAGTCGCAGGAACATGATTGAAAGCCGCAGTTGTGAGTTCCGTAAAGGCATTTTCTTGGGTCAGACCCACAGGATCTGCCTTTAGGTTTGTGCTGAAGAGCAACGCTGTTGCTATCAGCAGAAAAGAATAAATCTTTTTCATACGTTTGTTAATTAAATTTTTAAATTGGTTAGTAAATAATTGTTAATTAGTTGTTGTTAATTAAGTTGTTTGTTAATTTGCTTTTTAATAAATTGGTTTGTTCATTTTCAATATTTGCTTTGGCATTTAAAACCTCGGATTGCTAAACTTATTTGACATATATACACACAAAAAACGCAGGTAACTCTCTCGTTATCCGCATTCTGAGGTCGTAGGATTACCATGCAGCCGAATAATTGATAGAAACCCACGCCGTGAATATATAACTATCCCAAACTCAACGACACACCTACAAATATAGGTATCTCATTAAATAAATGGAATGTTCAATCCACTCATAGGCATCTACTATTCCTGTTTTCGAGCTGCTTTTGAAATTTCCTACGTTTCAGAATGTCGAACAACAAGCGTTAGTAAACGCTTTATATGTCTTCCGGTTGTTTTACATCTTCCGGCGAACTACACTTAGTTCTTAAGATGTCCCCTTAAGCAGGGGTGAGCTATTAGTATTTGGTTATTTTATTTATCTTCATAGTGGCCGTAAGCTTGCAACACCAACACAATCACTTCCAAGTCACGTATCTGATATACCAATCTATGTTTCTTAGTAATCTGTCTTGACCAACGCCCTTCGGGCTTACCTTTCAACGGTTCGGGATGACCTGTTCCCGTTTTGGGGTGCTCAGCCAATTCTTGAATAAAAGTAAGAGCCTTCTTAAAAGCAGTCGGTTCACTTTTTTCTAAGCGATCAAAGTCCCCCAGTGCTTCGCGGGTATATTGAATCTTATACATGATAATCAGCCCTATATCGATTCAACATATCATAGAACGATTCACCGGGAAGTTGTTCATAGCACTCCCCTCTTTCAAATTGAGCAATACCCTCCTCTTGAATACGAAGAGCCTCCTCTTTAGTCATACAAGTCGGGTCATTATCACGCTCCCTCACCAACTTACGCAGATAGCGAGCGAGACGCTCACGAAGCGACTCATCTGAAGCTACAATGTTAAAATTGTACAACATGTCGGAATCTAAAGTGATTGTGCTCATTATTCTACACTATTATTCAAATTCGCTGCAAAGTTATAACAAAAAAATAACATATGCAAATATTTTTTTATTTTTTTGAGTTTTTTTTGTTTTTTGGTGACCATGATACCAGGTCCCCAGGTTACCGGGAGACCCGGAATGCCGGGTTATCGGGATACCAAGATGTCGGGATACCAAGATACAAGAAGACTCGGACACTCGGATACAAGGATACCAAGTGCCCGAGTGAACGGGATGCTCTGCCAATACATAGTGAGGACAGAGGGGTTATGGGAAAAGGGGTATGAGCGAGGGCTGCCTCATCGATTTACTTCAGCGCCGATGAGGGTGTAGGTCTTAGCAGCATGGCGGACGTATATATTTCCATCAATCATATATTTTGCCGGAGCTTGTGTATCCGCCGATACATTCTCAACAGCCTGTACGCCGTCGGTTATATTGATAAAGTCTTTCCAGCCATTGGCACGGCGGTATTGAGCGACTGCTCCTACGGGCACCATAAGGGTTACCTTGTTCTTGTCAATGCCATCAAAGGTGTCCGAAGTAGCCGTGCAGGGCGAATAAGATTGCGTTGTGATGGTTGTCAGGTTCGTATTCCAAGCAAGGAATTGTTTTCCCAACTTGGTAACGGTATTCGGAATGGTGAACTGTGTCAACGATGTGCAACCGGCAAATGCCGTTTCACCAATCTCCGTCAATGTCAATAAAGGCAGTTTGACTGTTTTTAAAGCCGAGCAACCGTAAAACGCATCGTTACCGATTTTTTGTATATGCGTTGTTGAGAGGTCCAATGATTTTAAGTTGGTACAATTGGCAAAGACATTGTCAGCCAGTTCTGTCAGATACATAGTCTGAATGGTCAGTGTGGTTAATTGTTCACAACCTGAGAAAGCATTTTCTCCGACAGTGCGCACATTGAAGGGAAGGGTCACCTCTTTGAGTCCGGAATAGACAAACGCCCGTTCCCCTATTGTTTGCAAGGCTGTAATCTGCGCCCAGTTGATATACTCCAACTTTTCTGCGCCATAAAAGGCTTGTTCTCCAATTTCTTTAATTGATCGAGGCAAATTCAGCCGCGTTACGTCTGTAACACCAAAAAAGTCCACTTTAGTAACCATGTAGGCAGTCCCGTTATCAGTGATAAATTCAGGAATAGTCACTTCGCCGGACGGAGATGTGCCAATCGCCGTTGCGGTCACCTGTATATCATCCTCTATGATGTAGCAGATGTTGTCCTTAACAAAACTTTCTGCCCAAACAGATAGAGCCCCAAAAACAAGCAACATGAAGGTAAATATTTTTTTCATCGCATAATCGGCTGTTATATCCCATCGCCACATCGGTTTTATGTAGTTCACTAATTTATTCTTTATACAAAAGACGGTACGTGACACAACCGTCACGCACCGTCTATAACGTTGCAAATATAATACCCTTATTAACTATTTGATTTGTTGTATATTGCAAGCTTTATTTCAATCAATTCCAGTCAAATTTATTTATCTTTGAGTTTCTCGATTTGGCGGTCAAGTGCTTCCAAACTCAGGTCAATAGCCTCCTCGAAGGTATCACATGTCTTCTCTGCGAACATCTCGGGTCCATTGCCGGTAATACGGATTTGAGCATGTTTATTGAGGTTGGTCTCAGGTTTAACCACCGTCATTTTGATATCCATAATAGCCGATGGGTTATTAAGTAACTTCTCGTAACGACGGGTTTTCTTAGCAATGTGCTGTTCGAGTCTTTCTGCCATCTCGAAGTTTACGGCTTGAATGTTGGTTTTCATAAGCAGTTAATTTAAAGATTTATATTGTTATTATTTTTATCTTGTTGTGCACGTGGATGTGCGGCATTATAGGTTTCACGAATTTGTTCAAATGTCGTGTGCGCATAAATCTGCGTTGTCGCGAGTGAGCTATGTCCGAGGAGCGTTTGGATTTCGCGGATATTAGCTCCGTTATTGAGCATCGCGGTCGCAAAGGTATGTCTTAGTACGTGCGGGCTATGTTTCTTCAGTGTCGAAACCTCTCCCATACGCGTGCGCACGATATTATATAATGAGCCTTTTGTGAGATCCATAAATCGCGTCGGGTCTTTGACCTTATTGGGGTGTTCTTCCCGCCAAGCGTCTCTCACAGGTCGAAAGGCATTGATTTGCGCACAGAGTTTATCTCCGATAGGAACGATGCGCTCCTTTCTGCGTTTACCGAAGACTCGTATTTGCGCTTCATGTGTATCCACAGAGTCGTCGGGTAAGTTCACTAATTCGGCTCTACGCATGCCTGTTTGGTAGAGTATCTCAATGATGAGGCAATTACGCATCGACTCGTAGTCATCGGCTTGGTTGTCCCATTCGGTAGCAGCTTTCATTTCTTCGGGTTTGAAGAAAACGGGCAACGGCTTATCCGCCTTGGGTGATACAACCTTACGGGTGATGTCTTTAGTGACCAATTGATGTTTAAGCAAGTAGCGATAGAAACCCGTCAGCGCGGAGAGACGGCGTTTGATGGAGCGGGGTTTATGGTGCTGCACTTCCAGCATATCCAGCATCCAATTCTTAACATCCGTTTCATCGGGTATAGTGGGATCAAAGGTCTCCGGCGTGCCCCCTAAGAAGGTCACGAAAGAGGTAATGTCTTTCTCATACTCCTCTACCGTCCGAGGGCTGTATTTCTTCTCGACGGCGAGGTAATCAATATACTTCGCCACTAAGTCCATTAAACCTATCCACTACGCTTCTATAATTTCTTTGCCCCTTTCATCGGTATTTTCAAATGGGAAGAGTCCAAAGAGTTCCGCATCAATACGGTCCGTTATCCACCTAAAGTCCTCGGGGTTATTGCCGAACTTACAAGTATCTCCCGGTACAATAAGCAATTTGCCTTTGTACTCGGAGATCCATTTCTCGTACTTGTCGTTAAGTCCCTGAAGGTAGTCAATACGCATGGAGGCTTCGTATTCCCTGCCGCGTTTTTGGATTTGGGCAACGAGATTGGGTATAGAGGAGCGGATATAAATCATGAGGTCAGGCATTTTGACAAGGCTCATCATCAAGTCAAAGAGGTCAGAGTAGTTATCAAAATCCCTGTCCGACATATATCCCTGCTCATGTAGATTGGGGGCAAAGATACGGGCGTCCTCATAGATTGTACGGTCCTGGATAATCCACTCTTGCGATTTGGAGATATCAATGATATCCTGAAAGCGCTTATTGAGGAAGTATATCTGGAGGTTAAATGACCAGCGGCTCATGTCCGCGTAGAAGTCTTCCAGATATGGGTTAAAATCCACGGACTCGAAACGGGGAGTCCAGCCATAGTGTTTCGCCAACATATTGGTAAGAGTCGTCTTACCGCAGCCAATATTTCCGGCAATAGCAATATGCATTCTCGCGAGGTTTTATAAATTATTATTCCAATTATTTTCGCTAAAGAGTCCGAAGAGCTCTGCGTCTATCTTATTAATGATAGCGCGGAAGTCCTCGGGCCGGTTCTCAAAATCCATTTCGTCACTATCTACAATGAGGACACGTCCTTCGTATTGGTGGTAGATAAAATCTTCGTACCGATCATTGAGGTCTCTGAGATAATCAATCTGCATGCCCTGTTCATAGTCACGTCCTCGTTTTTGGATTTGCGCAATGAGCGTTGGTACAGTCTTGCGTAGATAAATCATCAAGTCGGGATAACGCATAAGTCGTTTCATATGCCCGAAAAGTTCCATATAGGTATCGAAATCCCGTTTCTCCAAGTCTCCCCGTTCATAGTTATTACGGACAAAGACATAGACTCCCTCGAAGATAGACCGGTCTTGGATAATGGTATGTTGTGATTGCAGGACAGCCATGAGGTCTTTAAACCGTTCTTTCAAGAAGTAGGTTTCGAGGCAAAATGACCAGCGTTTAATGTCCGTATAATAGTCCTCCAAGTACGGATTGAAGCTCACGGACTCAAACCGCGGCTCCCATCCGTAATACTTGGCGAGCATTTTGGTCAGCGTTGTTTTGCCAGCCCCAATATTGCCTGCAATCGCTATATACATTATTCTTCCTCGGCTTGTTGTGCAGCATATGCCTTAACGAGCTTATCCTGAACATCAGCAGGAACGAGTTCGTAGGACTTGAAGTGCATGGTGAATGTAGCACGTCCACCGGTGAGTGAGCTCAAAGAAGTACTATAGTTTGACATTTCCGCCAGCGGCACGAGTGCTTTCAAGCGTTGGAAGTTCTTCTCGGCTTCCATACCGAGTACCATACCACGACGACCGTTAATGTCCGACATCACATCACCCATCATTTCGCCCGGAACGAGAACCTCTACCTCATAGATAGGCTCAAGTACTTTCGGAGCGGCATTGCGGAAGGCTTCCGCGAACGCGTTACGTCCGGCGAGTCGGAAAGATATTTCGTTACTGTCAACGGGGTGCATCTTACCATCATAAATGATGACACGCACGTCACGCGCATATGAGCCGGTAAGCGGTCCTTGCTCGATACGGTCCATCAAACCTTTCAAGATAGCGGGGATGAAGCGTGCATCAATAGCACCTCCGACGATGGAGTTGACAAGGACGAGTTTACCACCCCACTCCAATGGGATTTCCTGGGTATCCTTCACGGAGATACGGTATTCTTGGTTACCGAATTTATATACTTCCTTCACGGGCACGCCTTCCTCATAAGGCTCGACGATGAGGTGTACTTCACCGAATTGGCCGGAACCACCGGACTGTTTCTTATGGCGATAGTCAGCACGGGCGGCTTTGGTAATGGTTTCGCGATAAGGGATTTTGGGTTCATCAAATTCCACCATCATCTTATCGTTATTCTCCAATCTCCATTTGAGTGTACGGAGGTGGAACTCACCTTGACCGGAAACGATGGTCTGTCGCAGTTCTTTGGATTGCTCGATGAGCCAAGTAGGATCTTCCTCGTGCATACGGGTGAGGAGAGCAGACAGTTTCTCGGCATCGGCTTCGTTCTGCGGACGGATAGCACGGCGGTAACGCGGTTCAGGATAAGCGATAGCGGGATAGGTCAAGTCGCAATCCTTGGCGTTCAATGTATTGCCGGTGCGTGTATCTTTGAGTTTCACAGTCGCTGCGATATCGCCGGCAGCAACTTCATCCACAGGGATACGGATAGAGCCGCAAACGCTATAGAGCTGTGATATACGTTCTTTGGAGCCACGGTCCATGTTCTGCATATCGTCGGCAGTATGGATAGTGCCTTGCATTACCTTGAAGTAGTTCACCTCACCGATATGGGGCTCTACAGATGTTTTAAAGATAAAGAGTGACGCGGGTTTAGAAGCATCGGGAGCGACTTCAGCGCCGTCTTTAGAGAGCGGTTTAACGGCATCGGCTACAGAGGGCGCCATTTCTCCGACAAACTCCATCAAGCGACGGCAGCCCATATCCCTAGCACCACAAACACAGAGAACGGGATACACACCAGCTTCGGCAAAGACAACCTTCAAGCCCTTGAGCATTTCTTCCTCAGAGAGTGTGCCTTCTTCGAAGAACTTCTCCATGAGTGCCTCGTCGGCTTCGGCCGCCATTTCGCAGAGTGCTCCGCGGAGTTCTTCCACCTTATCGGCTTCGGAAGCGGGAACGTCCTTAAGTTCAGGAGCGCCGCCTTCGGGTTTCCAAACAAGCATTTTATTCTTCAGAACATCAATAACGCTATTGAATCCTGCACCCGGGTTAACAGGGTATTGAACAAGGACAACCTTGTTGCCGAAATTCTCTTTGAGTTGCTCAAACGCCTGTTCGAAGTTAGCGTTCTCGTGGTCGCATTTGCTGATGGTGAAGATGACAGGTTTTTTAGCTGCCTCGGCATAGCGATAGGCGTTCTGTGTACCGACTTCAACGCCACCGTTGCAAGAGAGGTTGATGATCGCTGTATCAACGACATGCAGGGCAGTTACCACACCTCCGCAGAAGTCATCGGCACCCGGGCAGTCAATAATATTCAGTTTTTTTCCTGCAAACTCGACATTGCAAACCGTTGAGAAAACGGAATAACCATATTCTTTCTCAACCGGAAAATAGTCACAAACAGTAGATTGTGCTTCCACCGAGCCACGACGTTTAATCACTCCACACTCAAAGAGCATCGACTCCATCAAAGTCGTTTTGCCCGAACCGCTGCCACCCATGAGGGCAACGTTTTTAATTTCATTAGCTTGATAAACTTTAGCCATAATAGTAATTAGATTTTCGATTTTTATTAAGTTCAATTATTATTTTTTATTGCAAAGGTTGTCCCATAAGGGAATATGCTTTTCCGTCGGGCATGATGATAACGATTTGTCCGTTAAGGAGCATTTTTGAGACAGCGGATTGCTGCTGATAAACATCCTCGATAGCGGTTTTCGATTCATTCAGTTCAATCTCCACAACACATGGGTCGTGGTCGGAATAAACATCGGCGTAATACAAACCCGGAGTACAGTCAGAGGTACAGATATGTTTGACATATGCGGAAACAATCTGGGCGCTCATAGAGGCATTCGCCCAGACATGGTCAATCAACGAGAGTCCGTTATGGCAATAGGAATAGGCATTAGGGTTAAAGCGCAAAAGTTGCTCCTGATAGCCGGCATTAAGGAGGATATTCATAGGGTCCTCGCCATATTCGCAGTTCATATCTCCGAGAAGCAAGAAATCAGGGTCTCCGGTAGCATTATTCATGGCGTTCACCAGATTGGAGGCATTAGTAATACGCTGGCTTGCTCCATCGGCGAATGCTTTAAAGTGATTCATGTTCACCAAGAGCTTTCCTTCAGTCGATTTCTGGCGGAAGACCTGATAGCGCATGGTTTTGGAGTAATATCCGCTACCCGGAGAAGCAGCATGGTTGGTGCCTACAGTCTCAATTCGGTCTGTACGATAAATGAAGCCGGACTTGATGTGATTATCATCGCCATCTCCGAGGGTATAGTCAATAAAATCATCTTTGGCAGCGGCGTACAAGCCGGGTACTCCGGCACGGGCGCTCATGGAGTCCGCCAATTGTTTGAGCACAATGGGTTTCGCCTCCACCTCGCAGAACGCATATATATCGGCGTCGATGTCGAGCATCGCGTTGACGATTTTCCGTGTTTTAGCAGCAAAACCGGCGGGGGTATTATAATCAGCACGGGTCGTATAGCCGTAGTTGTAGTAATAATTCTCCAGGTTCTGTGCGCAGACCCTAAGCGAGCCTGTGACGATAGCGGGCTCCGGTTCGGGCTCTATATCTTCCCTCTCCAATAGGGTAACAGGGGCATTCATGGGATCCGTTTCAATCGTAGAACTGTTAAAACGTTTAATATTCGCTGTAACGGAAATCTTATCGCCTTTTTGGAGTTCGACCTCGGGTCTGCCGCGATAGACTTGTAAGGCACCTGCCGCCGTACTCGATTTAGCGCCTTTGGTATCCGCAATCCAGAAGGTCATGTTGTTATAACTCTCATTGAAGGCATTCTGGGTTATGACATTGACGTAGCCTTCAATGGTATATGTTTCCGATGTTGTGGAACCGACAGCCAGTTGTTGGCCAATCGCCAACGCTTCAGCTACCGTGATTGCCCGCACAGGAACAACCGCAAGGGATAGTAGTGCGAAAAGAAAATACGGGTAAAGTTTCTTCATATGTATTGTTATTTAAGGTTATTTTCAAAATTTCACGCTAATAGTCCATTCTTTTTCGTTACTATTCTGCAAATTCAGTTTGCAAAAGTACAAAATTCTTCGGACATTTGCAAAAATAATTGCATTTTGATTTAATTTTGGTCGAAAACGCTATTTTTACAAGGATTTGTTGATTTCGTTAATATAATTGAGTAACTCTTCCGTGCCCATGCCGGTTTCAGCGGATGTGACGAAACAGGGTGGTAGTTCTTCCCAGTGTTCCAAGAGTTTATGCTTATAGTCGTTGACATTCATTTTGAGCCTACCAGTTCCCAGTTTGTCTGCTTTGGTAAAGACGAGTGCAAAGGGGATGCCATTTTCTCCGAGGAAGGAAATAAAGTCCATATCCACTTTTTGCGGTTCCAATCGCACGTCGATGAGGACAAAGAGTGATGTAAGTTGCTCACGGTAAAGGCAATAGCGCTCAATCATTGTTTTGAGTTTAGCAAGCTGCTCTTTACTTGCCCGTGCGTAGCCATATCCCGGGAGGTCAACAAGATACCAATCATCATCCACAAGGAATTGATTGATGAGCAGTGTTTTGCCAGGTTTTTGGGATGTTTTCGCCAACTTAGGGTCATGGCAGAGTGCATTGATGAGCGAGGACTTTCCGACATTAGAGCGCCCGATAAAGGCATATTCGGGTTTCGAGTGTCGGAGGCAATCCTTGACATCGGTAGAAGAAGTAATAAAACGTGCGGTCATAATCCAAAGCTGTTGTAGGACAAGATATTAATAGTATGAAATGCTATTCTTTTTTATTCCTTCGCGCCAGCCACCAGGCAAAAAGAATGAGGAGAGCGATAGTCACCAGTGCGGCGATAAGATATGCGAGCCACTCCAGCCCAAGCGTGTGAAATTTGAAGCCCTCGGGGGCAATAAAAATGTAACTGACACACACCATGGTCATAAAAAGAGCGGGCAGTAATGTCAACATGAAGCCATAGCGATATAAGGTTGATCTTTCACGTAGGTTTCGTTTACCTTTCGTAGTGGTCCCGTAGTGGTCCCGTTGTGGTCCCGTTGTTATACCGGTAGAAGAAGGAAATTTTTGGGCAAGATATACCGTAGCCGTCCAGAGGGTAATGGTCGCCAAAGTCTGGTTAGTCCATGCGAAATAGCGCCAAACAACTTCGAAATCCACAAAGACCATTCCGAACACGAGTGCGAAGAGGGGTAGCGCGATGATAAGGCGTTTGAAGACAGGCTTTTGGTCCAAGTGGAGGAAGTCCGCCACGATGAGTCGTGCTGAGCGGAGGGCAGTATCGCCGGAAGTAATGGGCGCTGCAATAACGCCGATAATCGCCAAGATACCGCCGATAGAACCGAGCCATGATTTGGATATTTTATCGACAACCAGGGCAGCGATATTCTCTCCGGGGTGCTGTGCGGCAAAGAGTTGCAAGCCTTCTATGCCATAGACAGTTGCGCCTGTTTCAGGGTCTGTAGCGGCAAAGAATGTCCCTGCAGCCGCAGCCCATACGAGAGCGAGCAATCCTTCGGCAACCATGGCCCCGTAAAAAATATGACGTCCTTGTCTTTCATTGGTCAGGCAACGCGCCATGATAGGCGACTGTGTGCCGTGGAAGCCGGAGATGGCGCCACAAGCGATGGTCACAAAAAGCATGGGGAAGAGCGGATATCCGTTGTGATGGCGGTTATAGAGTCCATCCGTCAGTTCAGGCATATCAGCAGCGTGCCGTCCCAGCATAACGAGCATAATACCAAATCCCATAACGAGCAACATTGCCCCAAAAAAGGGATAAAAGCGTCCGATGAGTTTGTCCACGGGGAGTACAGTTGCGAGCATGTAATAGGCAAAAATGATGAGTACCCAGATGATAGGTATCATGTGGTCCCGGAAGGTGATTGAGGGTAATGGGCTCATACCTTGCAAGAGCGTAGCAGGCCCCGACAAGAATGTGGTTGTCAGCAGGATAAGCAGTACGATAGAGAGTACGCGCATAAGATAACGCATACCGTCACCGAGTTCAGCGCCAACTATTTCCGGCAGGGATACTCCTCCCATACGAACGGACATCATACCAGAGAGGTAATCGTGTACACCTCCCGCAAAAATGGTTCCCAGCACAATCCAGAGGAAAGCCGACGGACCGTAAAAAATCCCCATGATAGCGCCAAAGATAGGTCCGAGTCCGGCGATATTGAGGAATTGCACCAAGAAGATACGCCAGGGTTTCATGGGCACATAATCGACACCATCCGGTTGCGTTATAGCCGGTGTAGGACGCTGAGGATCAGCTCCAAATATTTTTTCCACAAGCGCCCCGTACAATACATATCCAAGGTTGAGAGCAAGGACAGAAACGAGAAAAGTAATCATAGAGAAAGTATCAAAATAGTAATATTTTTCGCAAAAAAACGCACAAAAATACACTTTTTTTTGCATATATCCAAATTTTTCCTTATTTTTGCACGATTTTTTGGTGTTTTAATGAATCGCGTACGTGCGCTCATATTTGGAATGTGCATATGTTTGGGCAGTTTGACTGCTCAAGCAGGCGGTTTCTTTTCTATAGACGCCGAAGGTCGTAAGGTTCAGTTTGCGGACGGCAATCTGAGTCTATCCACCGCGAATTACCAATGGAGTTTTTTAGTATCGGAGGGAGCCGCTGAAGAGAATGTGACAGGTGGTGCTCCGAGTTCGGTAATAGACCTATTCGGTTGGAGCGGAAGTACGTATAACTATTGGGGTATCAGCGCGTTGGAGGATGCTGCAGTTTATGGCGGAACCTTCAACGACTGGGCGAATGCCGTCAATGGTGAGGGAGACAATTATGTGACCTTATCCGCCGAAGAGTGGCAGTATATTCTGTATGGCCGTGCCAATGCGGCAAGTCTGAAGGAATATACCAGCGCGGGGTGGATTATTCGGAGTGACGATGAGAGTGAACATATCACCCTACCAATCAGCGGTATACGCCACGGCGGTCAGAGTGTAGATATGACTCAAGGCGCTTATTGGACCTCAACTGCTGTCGGAACCGACTCGGCTAAATGCCTTATTCTCAATGCAGATACCATCTTTATAGCCACCCGTGCCCGTGCCACGGGTGCTTCTGTTCGTTTTGGTATCAAGAACAGCCAGACGATAACAGTAGAAGATACTGATTGCGAGGAGTTTGACCACTGGGCAGACAACAACAGCACAGAACGGGAACGCACCATCGGCGGCGATGAGGCGGTTCCTGATCATGTGATGAAGAAGAAAAACTTCACCCTCAAGGGAGCTACTAATGCCATAGAGAAGGGTACCGTTCAAATAACGATTATACAAAGAAACGAATAAGCATAATTATTAACATTTCATAACCCACGAAAATGAAAAAGTTAAATCTATTTTTAGCAGCTATCGGCCTCATGTTCTGCAACATAGGCGCACAAGCTCAAACACAACAAACCGCCGAGGCGAATGATTTGCATTGCGGCGATCAAGTACAAATTGAAGCGACTCCGGAAGCCGGTTACGAGTTCTTACAATGGGAAGACGGTAACACCGAGAACCCCCGTATTATCACAATGACTGCCGAGCTCAATGAGCACATGTTTACGGCAATCTTCCAAGCCAAGAACTACACGGTATCCGTCATTTCCAGCGACCCTGAGATGGGTAGTGTAACGGGCAGTGGTTCATATCAATACGGTAGCATGGTTACCCTGACTGCCACTCCGTCAGACGCTGTCTGCTACGAGTTCCAGAAATGGGTAGATGCTGAGGGCAATGAGATTTCGACCAATGCAGAGTACACCTTCCAGTTGGACGAGACGACCGCTGCTATACAATATAAAGCCGTGTTCGCACAACGCGCACTGAAAGTAAGTGTTAAGAGTGACAACAGTCTGTTCGGTACAGTAAGTATCTCCAGAGTACCCTAATATATATAATTAGGTGTAATAGACAATGAGAAAGTTGAGCGTACAATAAGATAAAACGTGAAAAAACTCCTATCCATATTAACCATTCTGCTACTTCTTGGGCATCCGACATCGTGGGCACAAGACGAAGCATACCACTGCGATGACGTCATCACAATAGAGGCGACACCGGTAGCTGGCTATCACTTCGTTGAGTGGTCGGACGGCAATACCGAAAACCCAAGGACGGTCTATCTGGATGGAGATCTTGATATTGTCGCCATCTTTGCGCCGGACTGCGGTACCTATGCCTCTGTACCGATTATCCGTCTATACGACTGGATGTTGATGCTCAATAAAGACACCTTAGAGAAACAGCATTACGAGATAGCCGACAGCGATATTCGTTGGTACCGCATCGTGGGAGAAGCCGATGATTTAGAGAGCTTTGCGGGCGACGACGAGTTAGTAGGCGAAGGCTATTACCTGACCTTAGGCAGTGATTTGAAGGGTAGCGGTCAGTATTATGCAGTAATAGACGTATCGCGCAACATGGCGCAGGGGGCATTATGCTCGGATTATATGCGTTCGGAGATTGTGGATTATAGTGCGCCGGGCGGCGAAATACCGGCAATTGAGGTGCGCAAGGAAATTCGCAAAGGACGGTTATATATTATCGTCAATGACGAGACCTACAACGCATTAGGAATAAAAGAAGAATAGTCCATGAGATTGCTACGAAATATATTAGGCGTATTGATTCTCACCGCAATGAGCATCGGGGTTTACGGACAATCCCATGGTGTTCAAGTAGGCGTGCGTGCAGGTGGCAATCTGCTCACGGGCAGCAACGAGGTGCAAAGTCTCATTGGCGGTCAAGCGGGCGTGGATGTCAGTTATAGTATCCGTTGGACAGTAGGTAGCGATATGGGGATGGGTCCGAAGATAGGTGTCGGTTTCAGCCGCACCGGCGGAGGTTTAAAGAAGGATGATATTTACGAGACCTTCACCAATACGGACTATTTAGGTCACCCGATGGATTATACCGTTACGGCACAAGCCGAGCAACGGTTTCAACACTTGCAAATAGAAGTACCGTTGATGCTCTCGTTACAACTCAAGCGGTTTATCATCAATATCGGCGGTAAGTTCCTCTACACAGTGAGCGGTACCACCAACCAGACTATCAACCAATGGGATATCACAGCCCTCTATAGGGAATATAACGTGCCTGTGCATAATGAAGCGGTGACGGGTGTTTTACGGGATGACCAGTTACGCTATGCCGGGCAGAGCGCATTGCCGAAGATGCGTGTCTTGATAGGCGCGGAGTTTGGTTACGAGTGGGAGGTAGGCGACTACAGTTATGTCGGGTTGTCGGCTTATTTCGACTACGGCGTATGGGCCGGTGAGGGTGTAAGCAGTTCGGGACCGTTTATCAGCGTAAGTCCTATCGTTAACCCAAGCGCTCCTATAGCCCAAGTTCAGGTGGGGCTATTACAACCGATTTACAGTCCCAAGGTCGGTTATATGGATTTCGGTGTGAAGATCTATTACCAGTTTGAGAGCCAAGACAGGTCCTATTACGGCTTGCACAAGCCCCTGAGGCGTCCCTATCAGTCTCGTCGCCGGTAAGAAAGTTTCATAATCATGACTAATAAAGAGATTTATAGGCAGTGGGCGAAAGAGCAATCAGGTCTGCCCATTTTTATGCAGCCGGAATGGTTGGATGCGGTTTCAGCCGGCAAGGAGTGGGATGTACTATTGGTGATTGAGACAAAGGCGGTTGCAGCGGAAGGCGATGCGGATGAGTCGAAGCCCGTTGAGGAACGTAAGGAAGTGCTCGCTGCCATGCCTTATCTATACCGTAAGCGGCTCGGAATGCATTTCATTTTAATGCCCCAGTTGACCCAGATAGGCGGGATTTGGCTTGACGAAAAGAAGGAGTGGCTCGCCAGTGAGATAGACGAAGTGTGCGCTTCGATAAAGGACCAATTGGAAGGGCTTAATCTCAGTTACTATTACCAGCAATATCCCATCAACAGTCCCTGTCCTAATCGGTTTGAGGCGATGGGATTTAAGGTTCGCGAACGCGTGACCTATCGCATACAGGAATTGCAAGACCTCGACAAGGTCATACAGAATTTCTCCAAGAATAAAAAACGGCAATTGCAAAAAGCATTGTCCCTTCATGCCGAACGAGGTTGGACCGGTGAAGAGTTTTATCGGTACCTCCAGAGTTGTTTTGCAGCGCGCAAGAAGAAGACGAGTTATAGCCGCGAGTTTATGCTTGTTGTGGAGCAAAAGATGCGCAAATTAGGTCAAGCCGAGATATTGACTATTCGCAATGCCGATAATGAAGTATATGCCGCAGCGTTGCTGGTCTGGGACAAGCGTCGTCTCTACTATTTGGCGCCGGTATTCAGCCCCGACAAGCAAGAGAGCGGCGCAGGGGCACTATTGGTATTAGAGGCTATCAAGATTGCGCGGGAGAAAGGCGTTATCTTTGATTTTGAGGGGAGTATGATTAAAGGCGTAGCCAATCACTACAAGCAATTCGGTTCGAAAGCGACCTTATATTACAGTGTAGAAAAATATTATCACTGGTGGTTCCGTCCGCTAATGTGGGTCAATAAACTAAAGAATATCCGGTTCTGATGAGAGTACTCTTTTTATCCGCGTGGTATCCCACCGAGCGTGACAAGATGTCGGGGCTCTTTGTGGCAAAGCACAAAGAGGCAGTCGAGCGTCAAGGCGTGGATGTTCGGGTGGTATATACGGAAGAGAAGGGTCTTGGTTATTGGCAATCAATGCGGAAGCAGTTAAAGGCGTTATGGCAAGAGGGGTGGAAGCCAGATGTGGTGCAACTGAATGTAATAACGAAGAATGCCCTAATTGCGCTTTATCTCAAGAAGCGGTATCATATACCTTATATAATAGTAGAGCATTGGAGCGGTTATTTGCCGGAGAATGGCGATTATCAGCGAATGGGAATGCTGCACCACCTGATAGCAAGACTCACGGTCAAAAATGCGACAGAGGTATTCACTGTATCACGCATATTGGGAGAACAGATGCAACGTCAAGGTCTTAAACATCCGCACTACAGTATTATCCCTAATGTCGTAGATGATTTTTTCTACTCAGCACCATCGCCGGAAAATCGCGCAATAGGTTCTCACAAAAGACTATTGTATGTGGGTTGTTTTGACGAAAAGGCGAAAAACGTCAAAGGTATGTTACGCGCCTTAAAGCTGCTGAGCGAGCAACGTCAAGATTGGCATTTGGTGATTATCGGGACAGGCGTAGCCCGGAGCGAATGTCAGGAATACGCTTCGGCGATAGGGTTACCAGACAAACTTCATACATGGCTTGGAGAGCAGCGTCCGGACCAAGTCAGCGAATGGATGCATCATACGGATGCTTTGATACTCTTTTCCCGCTATGAAACATTCGGAGTCGTTGCCGCCGAGAGTTTAGCGGCAGGAGTACCGGTCGTATCTTCTAAAGCAGGCGCAATCCCCGAGATTGTAGATGATGCATGCGGCATACTGACTCCTGTCGAAGACGAGAAAGCATTTGCCTCAGCACTAAATCAAATGTTAGATAGCTCTGAAAGTTACGACAAAGAGTATATCCGACAAAAAGGGCAACAATACTCCTATTCACATGTTGGTCAACAATTAAAACGCGCATATGAATCAAGCATAAAAAATGCTCCGCACACCTAAACATACGTTACGACATACAATAGCACGGCTCAAAGAGAGCAAAGTGTTGGAGAACTACTCCTACATGACGACCCTAAGTATGATTAGCGCGGTTATTTCGCTAATCATCTACCCATATGTCATACGTGTAACGGGGAAAGACGCTTACGGTGCCTATGCTTATGCGCTGACGATAGCCTTTTATTTCCAGATCATTGTTGATTTTGGCTTTGATTCACCGGCTGCCAAAGCGATAGTTGCTGCCAAAGACAATAAGGCGGAACGCAGTCGGATACTATCGGCTATCGTACTGTGTAAGTGCGGGTTATATGCGATATGCTGCGGGATTTTTGCAGCAATGACGTGGCTATTGCCGTTCATGCGCGAACACTTTTGGTTGTGCATCATTACGTTTGTGCAAATCTTTTTTCAAAGTCTCTTGCCGTCTTGGTATTTCCAAGGCATGAAGAACATGAAGCGCATAACCATTATCAACCTGGTTTATAGGTTATTGACGCTGCCGTTTATCTTCATTTTTGTGCACAATACAGACGATATACTCATCTATGCTTTGATTGTAGCCATTTCGTTGATTGCGGGGACGATAACGGCATTTGTGTCGCTGTATAGAGAAGGGATACGTCTATGTATAGTCCCCCCACGTGAATTGCGACCTTATATGGCCGATGCGCTACCATTCTTTTTGTCCGGATTGGCCGGTAATATCAAATCGACATTGGTCAAGACGGTGATTAAGAACAGTTTCGGTTTGGCGGAAGTAGCTATCTATGATTTAGCTGAGAAGATTATCGCCATCCCCCGCCTCTTCACGCAGAGTATCAATCAAGCTCTATTCCCGGAGGTTGTCGGTCGCGCGACGCCAAGTCTTGTCAACCGTATATTGTGTTACGAGCGAGTGATAGGAGGTAGCATTGCTCTCATTGTTGCAGCGTTAGCATATCCAGCCGTTTATGTGCTGGGAGGTGTCGGCATGATGGAGGCAGTGCCAATTGCAATGATTTTATCTGTGACTATTTACTCCTGGTTAGTGACCGGAGCTTATCTTAATTTTGTTTTTGTACCGAATAATAAATACTACTATATCACTCGTAACCAGATAGTTGCTCTCGTGTCTTGTCTCGCCTTTATCGGGATTGGACTGTGGATAGAACATAGTATGCTATGTTTGGCTATAGCAATCTCCTTATCGGGTTTGGTAGAGGTCGTGTATTGTCGAATAGTGTCCCATCGAATGAAATTATTATGAACCCGCTAATTTCCATATGCGTCCCTGTCTATAATGTAGCGCCGTATATTGAACGGTGCGTTCGTTCGCTTATGGAGCAGCATTATGAAGCGTTGGAATTCATCTTTATTGATGATTGCAGCACAGATAGTTCCATTGCTATTCTTAAGCGTACAATAGCCGCCTACCCGACACGATTGGAGCAAGTACATATCTATTCCAATGGATGCAATAAGGGTTTGGCCTATAGTAGAAGGGAGTCAATCATCCATGCCACGGGGCAGTATATTGTGTGCGTTGACGCAGACGATTGGGTAGATGCAGACATGGTGGCCGAACTATATCAAAAGATGCAAGATAAAAACGCAGATATTACCACCTGCGTGTATGCCAAGGAATCGACAAAGCAAAGCAAGCTTATCATACAACCCTCTTTTGAAGTAGAACATAGTTTTGAAGCCGCCTTGCTGGACAATATATTTTTCCTCGCCGGCAAACTAATTCCAAGAGACTATTTCAAAGATGAGCGTATTTTTGCACCCGAAGGGCTGAACTATCTTGAAGATCGTTATACGATTATACGGTTAATGGGCAAGTCGCCAAAAGTCGTTACAAGCCCTAACGCCATTTACCATTATCTTATCCATGAAGGGTCTGTGAGTCAAGGCAAACAGGCGTATCATATCAAGTGTCTCATTCGTTACTGGCAAAAGACGGAAGAATGGTTACGAGACCAAAACTTATATGAGCCATACGCAGCGCTCATAGGTTATAAGAAGGCTGACGACATTATCTCCTTACTCCTCTATGTTCACGACAACGCAATCCGGCGGCAATATGCCGATGTTTTTAGCGAGGAGCAACAACGTTATGCCAAACAATTGACACGAGGAAAACGGTTCATGGCCTTTCTGATACGACACCGTCTGTACGTGCTTATGCGTCTTTTGGACTTCATCAATTACTTACGCGAAAAGTAGAATATATATCGGGAAATAGCGCAAAAAAGACTAAAATGTAAAAAAACAACAAAAATATTTGCTCAAATCAAAAAAAAAGAGTACCTTTGTGCTCGCAAATTGAATCGTATCTAAAAACACACAAATATGCAAGTTAGAAAATCACCCGAAGCCAGTTTAGAGAACAAGAAACTAACCTATGTATTGATAGGTTTTGTATTCGTGTTATCTCTGTGCTATGTCGCTCTCGAATGGACCGAGAAAGAAGTGACTAAGTATGAAGTAACGGACCAAGAGTTCGCTTTCGAGGAAGAGATTGAGATTCAGCAAACAACTCAAGAGACCACTCCTCCGCCTCCACCACCTCCAGTACAAGAAGTTGAAGTTTTGAACGTAGTAGAAGACGATGTAGAGACCGAGACGATTGAGATTAATACGGAGGACAACAAGGATATTGAGGTCGTTATAGCGGCTCCTATTGAGGCTCCCGTAGAGGAAGAGGAGGACGATGTACCCTTCACGCGTGTTGAGTCAATGCCTGAGTTCCCCGGAGGACAGCAGGCTCTGCTCAAATACTTGGCTGAGAATATCAAGTATCCTGTTATCGCCCAAGAGAACGGTATTCAGGGTCGTGTCATTTGCCAATTCGTGGTAAACCGTGACGGTTCTATCGTTGAAGTAGAAGTAGTACGTACCGGTGGTGATGCATCTTTGGATAAAGAGGCCGTGCGCGTGATTAAGGCGATGCCGAAATGGAAAGCCGGTATGCAGCGTGGTAAACCCGTGCGTGTAAAATACACCTTACCGGTAGTATTCCGCCTGCAATAAAGATGACAACGTGGATTTGACCACGCAGAATATAATGTATTGCAAGAGCGTCGGTTCTAAACGAGCCGACGTTCTTCGTAAAGAATTGAAGGTTGAGACAGCCCTCGATTTACTTCAAGTTTATCCTTATAAATACACCGATCGTTCCAAGTTCTATAAAATAGCCGACATCGAGAGTGAGGACACTTCCGTGCAGATTATCGGCGAGTTTCTCAGTTGGGAGACCATAGGGGTTGGTCGCGGACAAAGGCTGAGTGCCACTTTTACGGATGGCTACAGCACTATTGAGTGTGTATGGTTCGGAGGGGCTATTAAGTATCTTCAATTGTCCAAGGGGGTACGTTATCTCCTATTCGGCAAGCCAAGTATATTCAATCACACCTACAATTTCACTCATCCGGAGATTACTCCAATGTCCAAAGTCACAGCTCAGATGACGCAAGGTTTTGAGCCGGATTATGTAACCAGTGAAAAAATGAAGGCTGTAGGGCTTAATTCCAAGGGGATAAGAGTGATTATGCGGGAGCTTGTGTTACAATTAAGGCAACAGGGTGTTCCGGAGATTATCGGTGCAGATGTATTGGAGCGCTATCACCTGATGGGGCGAACAGAGGCGCTATGCCAAATACATTTCCCAACCAACAATGCCATGCTTCAGAAAGCTCGCGAACGGCTCAAGTTTGAGGAGCTATTCTATGTCCAGCTACGTCTAATCAAGCAGATGAAGCGCTCCGAGGCGACCGAAGGATTTAAGATGCCGATAGTCGGCAAGCGATTCAACTATTTCTATAGTGAGTGTTTGCCCTTTGACCTGACCAATGCCCAAAAGCGAGTACTGCATGAGATACATAGCGACCTCAAATCCGGGCATCAGATGAATAGGCTATTGCAAGGTGATGTGGGTAGCGGCAAAACCGTAGTGGCCTTATTCGCCATGTTATTGGCGATAGACAACGGCTATCAAGCTTGTCTCATGGCACCTACCGAGATTCTCGCCAGTCAACATTATGAAAACATCCGCCGGATGCTCAAAGATACTCCGGTCCAAGTAGCTCTACTCACAGGCAGCACCACAAAAGTGCAACGAAAACCGATTCATCAGGGTCTGCAAGAAGGGAGCATTGATATACTGATAGGTACGCACGCGCTAATTGAGGATGATGTGCAGTTTAATAATATCGGGTTATGTATTATTGATGAGCAACATCGTTTCGGCGTTGCGCAACGTTCTAAGTTATGGGGCAAGAATCCCAATAAACCTCCTCATATCTTAGTGATGACCGCCACACCGATTCCACGTACATTAGCTATGACAACCTACGGGGATTTGAAACAATCGGTTATTGATGAACTTCCCCCCGGGCGTAAGCCGATTCACACAATACAATATGGTCTTGACCGCAAACAGTCTCTCATCCACTTTTTGAGAGATCAGATAGAGCAAGGTCGGCAAGCCTATATTGTTTATCCCATCATAAAGGAGAATGAGAAGTTAAATCTAAAGGATTTAGAAAACGGCTACAACGAGTGGGTTCAGACATTTCCGGAATACAAGATATCCATGCTACACGGGCAAATGAAGTCCAAAGACAAAGATGCTCAAATGCAGCGTTTTATCAGTGGTGAGACACAGATATTGGTAGCGACCACCGTGATTGAAGTAGGTGTAGATGTGCCCAATGCCAGCGTCATGGTTATTGTGAATGCCGAGAAATTCGGGTTAAGTCAACTCCACCAACTACGGGGACGCGTGGGGCGCGGTGCCGACCAAAGTTATTGTCTGCTATTGACTCGTTATGATCTCAGCAAAGATACGCGCAAACGGATGGATGTCATGGTTGAGACCAACAACGGTTTTCGGATTGCGGAAGCAGATTTGCAGTTACGGGGTCAGGGTGAATTAGAAGGCACGCGGCAATCGGGAGTACCTTTTGATCTCAAAATTGCGTCTCTGGTGACTGATGGTCAGATACTGCTAATAGCTCGTCAGGCAGCGGAAGATATCTTGCATAAAGATCCAAACTTAGAAGACAGCTTCAATGAGATGTATAAACGCCGATTGGATGTACTACGGATGACCATTGTTAACTGGGGCGATATCAGTTAGTAATATGGCAAACCGATAAGAAGAGAGCAATAAAAAAAGACCTTGCGGTCTTTTTTTACTTTCTGATACCCAACTCTTTGATGATGGCACGATAGCGTTCGATGTCTTTCTCTTTGAGATAATCGAGCATACGACGACGTTTACCAACAAGAGCAGTCAAAGCGCGCTCGGTACCGAAGTCCTTGCGGTTCTTTTTCAAGTGCTCGGTGAGGTGGTTAATACGGAAAGTGAATAGAGCGATCTGGCTCTCAGCGGAACCGGTGTTCTTGGCGTCTTGGCCATACTTAGCGAACAACTCGGCTTTCTTTTCAGCGGTCAAATACATGACTTTGAATCAATTATTAAGTTAAACAATCACGGCTGATGCAGGATTAATCATCGCGACATCGCCGCATTTATCATTTCGTCGAAACGAAATCGGCTGCAAAAATACACTATATTTATGATATATGCAAATTTTTTGCAGTTTTTTTTGCTATTTCGTCAATTTGAACGGGAATGAGCCAATTAAGAGCCCATCAACGAAGAAATCAGCGTTATAATACCCGCTTTGTATAGTCTCTGCAGGGTCGTCATGATTGATTATCCAAAACATAGAGACAGGCAATTCTTCACCGGCGTACTCTATCTCTTGACGAATAGAATAGCCAATCTCGCTGTTTTCAAAAGTGAAAAGGTTATTCGAATCTTTCTGCATCAATAATCCTTGAGGATTAACGAGCCGCAAATAGATTTGTTTGATACCCGGTTCGGTCGTGATATTGCGTCCAATGGTAAAGTTAAATTGCAATTTACGGGCTTGGGCTTCAATGCGCGTTTTGCGGTCATGCCGATTGAGCATCATGACTTCCAAGTCATGAATCTCCAACATCGATGCGCGGGTAACAGTCTCTGTTAGTTGTAAGTTCTGATTGGCAAGGGCAGTGTTTTGCTCCTGGATAGCCTTATTCTGTTGACGAATCTGACGGTTCTCCTCCGTTAAGCGGGAATTTGTTCTATTTAGGGAATCAATTTGATGCACATATCCAACCATCACTTGACGCACAGTAGCTAACTCTTTCTTCAGTTCTGCTATGCGGCGTGCATTGGTCACCTTGGTAATACGCAACTCCTCCAAAAGGTCTTGGACACGCTGTTGTTCTTTCGAGAGCAAATCTTGGAGTGAATCATTATGGATATTGAGTTCCTGATAACCGTCAAACTGAATAGCGAGGTCCTCATATTCAGCCTCAAGTTCCTCTTTTTCATACTCCATTTGCTCAACCATTTCATTCATCTGCTGTTTCTGCCGAAATAGGAAATAGATGAGTACGGCTATCAAGAGTGCTAAAACAGAGAATATCAAAGTAAAGGTTTTCTTCATAATACTTCTAAAATTTTCTCTAACCGATTGGTGCGCGAGCCTTTAACAAGAATCTTTTTAGATGTAATGGGATGCTTTATCAAGTCATCTTTCAAGCAATCCACATTATCATAAATCGGATAGGTCGTGGTGGTTCTATTAAATTCATTCCCCACAAGGAAGACGGACTCTGCCTTGCGTTCCGCCAGCATATTGACAATGTTTTGGTGTTCCGTGTGCGCGTAGTCACCCAGTTCCCCCATCTCGCCTAATATATAGCAATCACCGTCAAAAGCATTAATCGCCGCCTGCATAGAGGTAGGGTTAGCGTTGTAGCAATCTGCCACTACTTGGTTATGGGCAGTTTGGATAAACTGCGACCGATTATTAGAGGGAATATAGTCTCGTATGGCGCGATATGCCGTTTTACGAGAAATACCAAAAGCTTCACCGATAGCTATTGCAGCCCCGACATTTTCAGCATTATAAGTTCCAATAAGGTGAGAACCTTTTGGAAGTTCAACGGGCGTATAGGTATAGGCTGAAGTAAGACTTAGAGGTTTATTATAGGCAGTGGTCAACATGGCGACAAGCAAGGGGTTTTGCTCGTTGATAAAAACTCCTTTGGATGTATCAGGATGAGCCGCCAAATAATCATAGAGTTCGGCCTTTGTTTTCTGCACACCCTCGAAGGAGCCGAAGCCTGCAAGATGCGCTTTGCCGACATTGGTAATCAGTCCGTAATTAGGCTCAGCAATATCCACCAATTCCTTGATATCACCCGGGTGGGAAGCTCCCATTTCGACAATGGCGAGTTCGTGTGCGCGAGAGATGGATAACAATGTAAGAGGTACTCCGATAGCGTTATTGAGATTCCCCTGTGTGTACCAAAGATTGTAGTTGGTAGAGAGAACAGCAGCGGTCAATTCCTTCGTCGTTGTTTTGCCATTAGTACCGGTGATTGCGATAATAGGTATTCCCAGATAGCGGCGCCATTCACGCGCAAGGTCTTGCAGTTCCAGTAACGCATCAGGTCCGGAAATAACATACTCCGCCCCACTCGCTTTAGCCTGCTCTACATAATCATTGCCATCGAAATGTTCACCTTTCAGCGCCACAAAGACAGAGCCGGGAGTGACCTTCCGGCTGTCTGTTGTGACAGTAATTGAATCTCTATTTCTTATTAGGAAGCTCCAATCCATAACCTTTCTTGACGTCCTCGGCTTTGAGTGCAATAGCCAAGACAAACGCTATTACACCAAAAGATGCAAATACTAATTCCGGCACAAAATAGGCACCTGTTGCCTCACGTAACTTACCTATCAGCAACGGTACGAGACAAAGACCGATATTCTGAACCCAGAATATGAGACAATAGGCAGAACCTAATACTTTTTCATCGATAATTTTAGGTACAGATGGCCACATAGCTGCAGGAACAAGCGAGAAACTAACCCCCAAGATAGCGATAAGCGTCACGGCGAGCCAGGGTTTCGGATAAAGCGGAAGCACAAATGCGAAGCATAGGTGGCACGCAATCATGATAAGCGATCCCCAAAGAAGCATGGAAGCGCCTTTTCCTTTAAAGTCAATGAACGCACCGAGGAAAGGTGTTAAGCACATCGCTAAAATAGGGAAGAACGAAACCAATCGTCCGGCGGTCGTTGAATCCACGCTCAGCGTTTCTTCCATGAAATTAGGGGCAAAACGTTGGAAGGGGAAGATAGCACTATAATAGAGCACGCACATAAGAGCAATGAGCCAGAACATCTTCGAAGAGAAAATCTTGCCCAAATCGCTGATATGAAATTCATCCTCTGTATCATGTGTAGCAGGAACTTCTCCAATGGCTACAAGTTGCGCATCGAACTGCTTATCCATAATAGTGAATACAAAGAAATTGATTAGCCCTATAAGAAGCATGATTAGCCCGAAGAGCACCGGTTGAACAACCGAGTTATTACCAACGTGGAAAGCAAAATAAGGTGCTACCCACATGGCAGCAAATACGCCAAGACGAGCAATGGACATCTCTATACCCATAGCAAGTGCCATTTCCTTACCTTTAAACCACTTAGCAAGAATTTTGCTAACAGTAGTTCCTGCCATTTCGCACCCCATGCCGAAAATCATAAAGCCAAACATAGCCACTTTAGCAGAGCCCGGCATAGTTACCCACCAGCTATTGAGCCACGCTACATTATTGGCATCAAACCAATCGGAAACACCGATATACTTAATGAATGCCCCGATAACCATTAGAGATGCCGATAGTAAACCGGTAAAACGCACTCCCATTTTATCAAGGATAATGCCGGCTATGATTAGGAAGCCAAAGACATTAAGCAGATACTCTCCTGAAGCATATGTTCCAAAATCCCCTTTATCCCAATTGAGGTTAGTATCCAGCAATGAGGCTAACGGAGATAACATATCTACGAACATATAGGCAAAGAACATCATGGAAGCCACTAAAATAAGGACTGTCCACCGTGCCCATGCTTTATCGCGAAGTAAGGATTGAAGTTGTTCCATATTACGACTGTAAATAACCAGTAGTTAAACTACTGCGTTTTTGCAATTTATTTTTCTTTTTGAGCCAAGCTGCTTTTTTCTTTTCATATTCGGCATATCGGCTCTCCAAATATCCGTCTGCCATTACTTAATATTCAGTTTTTTCTTTACCGAATCATTGGCACTAATAGCATCTTCAGCTATATATACCATTGCTGCCGAATCAAAGATATAGGTATAGCCTTCAGCAGCACCGACTTCTTGAATGGCTTTTGCCAGTTTCTCATTAACAGGAGCTAAGAGTTCCTGCTGTTTCTTTTGAATATCTTGTTGTGCAGTCTGGTAGAAAGTTTCTATACGTTGTTGCATTTCGGTCAATTCTTGCTCGCGCATTTGACGAATAGCATCTGCCATTGTGGAAGAATTAGCTTGGTAGTCCTTAAATTTCTTTTGAAACTCTTCATTCATCAGTGCCAATTGACTTTCATACTGTCCTTGAATAGTGTCCATTTGGGCTTTTACCCCTGCTACTTCCGGCATCTGAGCAAAGAGTTCTTGAGTGTTCACATAGCCATACTTTTGGGCATTAACGAGCATTGGTAAAGCCAATGCGAGGATAATCATCAGTTTTTTCATTGTGTTATATTTATTTAATTACTATTTCGCACCTAATTTTTGCAGGATTTGGTCACTCACATCCAATTTGGAGGACATGTATAATAGTGATGGGTCCGCAGAACGGTCTTTTACAATATCAATATTTTTTTCGTTCGCAAGTTCCTGTATAGCCGCATAAATCTCGTCTTGTATCGGTTTAATCAGCGCCTCTCGTTTCTTTTCCAACTCACCCCCTTCTCCGAAATATCGGCGTTGCAGTTCTCGCACTTCATTCTCTTTATCGGCAATAGCTGCTTCTTTCTTCGCCACCATATCATTGGTCAAAAATATTTGCTCGGTCTGGAAATTGGTAGCCATTATCGTAGCCTCCTGCTGCGCCGCATCAATTTCCTTCTGCCACCTGCGGGAAATAAGAACCAATTGTTCCATTGCAGACTCATACGATGGTAGATTCTTCAAAATGTATGCCAAATCGACATAGACGATGGATTGATTAGCGGCAGCACGTGCTGTCATCGGCGCTAAAAATGTAATAAACAGCGCGATAGATATAAAACTCTTTTTCATCATAATTCTTGTCCTAAAACGAAGTGGAATTGTGAACCACCATATTGTTTTGATCCGTTAATCTCATCAAATCCCCATCCCCAGTCAATACCCATGAGACCGAACATCGGTAAGAAGATACGTACACCCACACCGGCTGAACGCTTGAGCTTGAATGGATTATAGTCTCTTATATCCGCGAAGCAGTTACCTGCCTCCAAGAATCCAAGTACCCAGATGGTAGCATTTTGTTCCAACGAAATCGGATAGCGCAACTCCATCGTAAACTTGTTATAAAGGTAACCCATATTACGCCCCGTAGCGGCATCGTAAGGTGTCAGCGAACCGGCAGAATAACCTCGTAGTGCCACATACTCCGTCGAATAAGAGCTATAACCGGTCATACCATCACCACCCATGTAGAAGGTTTCGAAGGGGGATTTGAGGTTTTCATTATAGTGTCCAAGGTATCCAAACTCCGCACGCGTCATCAACACCAATTTGGAATCACGCGTTAGGGGTGTAAATACTTTACCTGTAAATTTCCATTTGTGGTACTCAATCAAATGATACTTCTCGTTAACCGACATAGAAGCATAATCCTGTCTCGGCATCATTAACGACCATGGCGGGGTAATCTTCAGGCCCAACACGAACTGGGAGCCACGGCGGGTATAAATGGGGTTATCAATAGACGACCGAGAAAGTTGCAGATTGATAGAGAGATTGTGACTCACACCGTTGTTAATCAACAAATAAGGCCAATCTTTAAGCCAATAACATTGGTAACTGAGATCGCCGTAGAACTGGAAATAGTCATCCGGCCATTTTAGCCTCTTACCGATACCCACTGAAACACCTAAAGTACGCATATACTTATCAGGGTCCGCCTCAGATTCTTGCAGTTGCTGATAATAGTTGGAGTTTCCGTAATAATTGTAGTATGATGAGTAGGAATTGTAGAGGTTTTGATAGGCGGTATAATAGCGGTTTGAATACCCGGTTTGGGATGCAAAATACACATTGACTGCCAATGAGTTAGGGCGCTTACCACCTAACCATGGTTCCATAAAGGAAAGTCCCACAGAAGTGTAATACACGCCATTGGTGCGGGCATTGAGGGAGAATGTTTGTCCTTCGCCCTGCGGCACAATACGATAAGCCTTTTTGTTGAAGAGGTTCTGTATCGCAAAGTTTGTAAACTTAACGCCGACAGAGCCTACAAGACCACTGGCTCCCCAACCCAAAGAGAACTCTAATTGGTCAGAGGACTTGGTCTCCAGATTATAGGTAATATCAACAGTACCATTCTCAACATTAGGCTGGATATCCGGCACTAATTTCTCCTGATCAAAGTGTCCCATTTGTGCCAATTCGCGCAAGGAACGCATAATATCAGACTGGGAGTACAACTGACCGGGTTTGGTATATAACTCACGGCGAACAACATGCTCGTACACGCGCGTGTTACCTACTATATTGATTTTATTGATTGTCGCGGGGCGACCTTCGTACATTCTCATCTCGAAATCAATAGAGTCATTCTCAACATTGGTCTCAACCGGTTCGACATTAAAGAAGAGATAACCTTGGTCGGTATATAGTTTCGAAACCGCATCATCATCTTCCGACAAGCGTTTATTGAGATACTTAAGATTATAAACATCCCCCTTTTGAATACCTAAAGTGTGATCCAAAATCTCATAGGGGTATAGCGTATTTCCGACCCAGTGAACCGACCGGACATAATACTTGTTACCCTCACTGATATTCAGATAGACATCTACTTTTTCGGGTTCAGTAGGATTAGGCACTACACTATCGGATACTATATAGGCATCACGATAACCCTCTTCATTATATTTCTCAATGACAAGCTTCTTATCATTCTCGTACTCTTCTGCCACAAATTTCTTCGGTCTGAACATCGTGACGATAGAAGAATTGTCATTTGTTTTCTTCATGGCACGATTGATTTTCTTAGCAGACAGTGCCTTATTACCGGTTATGTAGATATGTGCTACACGGGTTTTAGCTTTCTTGTCCACATCAACGCGTACTTGCACATAACCGGGGTGGTTAGGATCAGGACGCTGCCGAACTTTCACCGTCGCATTTTGGAAGCCCTTATCGACGAGATATTTCTTCACCACTTTCTCTGCACGGTCTTTTAGGTTAGGTGTCATCTGGGCGCCACGAGATATGCCGACCTTGACTTGAACATCCTCTAATTCAGATTTCTTCAGACCGTTATATTGGATATCCGATACACGCGGGCGAAGTTCCAAGGCTATTTCTAACCAAATCTTATTCCCCTCTATCTTACGGGCTTTGATCTTTACATCGGAGAAAAGCCCCTGTTTCCAGAATCGCTTAATGGCTTTGGTGATTGCATCACCTGGCACTTCAATCTTATCGCCGACAGCGAGACCGGAGAAGCCGATAAGCACAAAATCTTCATAGGCATCCGCACCTGTCACCTGAATATCCGCAATCTCATAGGTCTTACGAGTCAGACCATATTCAATCACTGGCAATGGTGCTGACACCGAATCCGCCTCTTGGGCACTCATGGGCAAGACCATGAGAAGTAATAACAATATGTTAATTAATCTGTTCACTGGTTTTTCCAAATCTTCTTTCGCGTCCCTGATAGTCCACTATTGCTTTATAAAACTCTTCCTTATCAAACTCGGGCCATAGTTTATCCGTAAAATAAAGTTCAGTATAAGCGAGTTGCCATAATAGGAAATTGCTTATTCTCAACTCTCCGCTTGTCCTAATTAAGAGGTCCGGATCGGGCATACCTTTTGTGGAGAGATGAGCAGCAACAGTCTCTTCGGTAATGGCCAATTCTTCAGGTATAACCTGTATGGCTTCATTGACAATACTCTTCACCGCCGTTACTATTTCCCAGCGTGCGGAGTAGCTGAGCGCAATAACGAGTCTCAGTCCCGTATTAGCCGCCGTCTCTTCCATGCACCGCTCGAACTTCAGCCGAGCAGCTTCCGGCAAACGGGCGGTATCACCTATCGTGAGTAAGCGTACATTATTTTTCATCAGCGTCGGCGTTTCCTTCGCTATCGTGTCCACGAGTAAGGTCATCAAGGCATCTACTTCTGATTGGGGACGAGACCAATTTTCGATAGAGAACGTATAGAGTGTCAAATACTCTACCCCTAACTCGGCGGCGGCTTCCGTAATCTCGTGAACTGCCTGCACACCCTGTTTATGACCGTACATACGGGCAAGCCCTTGTTTCTTAGCCCAACGCCCGTTTCCGTCCATTATAATGGCAATATGTCGCGGCAGATTCTCTTTATTTATTTTTTCCTTATACATATTATTGCTCACAATGACGGCATATCTTTTTACCTTTAGCAAACGCAAAAACTATGCCTAAAGTCAATTGACCGGTTATATCGAAGTTCATTATATTTGAGCCGTTGAGGTTGTAGGTGTTGTTATAACAATCCATTTGCTCCAAATCATCGGCTATATATATATTGTGTTGCCAAGCCAAATTGAGGCTCCATTGGGGCGCAAACATCCACTTAAAACCGATTCCTAAAGGAATATATGCTGCAACGGTACTATATTTCTTGTCATAGAGACTCATGCCTATTCCCAAAAAGATATAAGGGGAGAACGGTTTAATCTTCGGGTCATAGGTACTCATACCCATCCTAAAGAAGTTAAACTCTGCCATTACATCCAGGTTAATCATCGGTGTCAACCACATCGTACCGGTTTGACGATTGCGGTATTGCTCAGGAATAGGACCCGTTATACGATGATGAAGTCCTTTGACCTGCAACGCCCAACGGGGGGTAAACTTATACCTAAAATGAGCACCATAACTCTCCCTTACATTATTAAATATGTGGGGTGTCGCATCACCGGCATAGTAACCTATGCCACCTTGCAGTCCCAATTCGCAGAGGTAAGGGCGATTATCGGCATAACCTATGCCCATGCCTAATACGAGCATGGTGAGGCAAAGTATATATGACAGACCTTTATCTCTTAGCATATTATTTCTTTATTAATACTCTGAATGCATCGGCTACTTTAGCGACCCGGACCACCTCAATAGGTAATTGGGTATGTGCCATTTTTTGTCCGGCTGGGATTAACATCCGTTTAAAACCTAATTTAGCAGCCTCCTGCATCCGTTGTTCAATCCGAGGAACAGGACGTATCTCACCGGCTAATCCCACTTCGCCGCATAAGCATGTCTCCGCGTCAAGCGCTATATCCATATTGGAGCTTAAGACAGCAGCCATTACCGCCAAATCAATGGCCGGATCATTAACCCGTAATCCTCCGGCTATATTGAGAAACACATCTTTTTGCAGGAGTTTAAAGCCTACACGTTTTTCCAATACCGCCAAAAGCATATTTAGTCTCCTGCCGTCGAATCCCATAGATGAGCGTTGTGGTGTACCATATGCGGCAGATGACACCAATGCCTGTATCTCAATTAAAAATGGTCTTGCTCCTTCTACAGCCGCAGCAATAGCCACTCCCGACAACCCTTCCCTTGCTGTGGATAGCAGCAACTCAGAGGGATTAGTGACTTCCCTAAGTCCATCCTGTTGCATCTCGTAGATACCCAACTCCGAGGTTGAACCGAAACGGTTCTTCTGTGCACGAAGCATCCGGTACATATAATTTTGGTCGCCTTCAAATTGCAATACTGTATCTACTATATGCTCCAAGACCTTTGGTCCTGCCAAGGAACCTTCTTTATTGATATGTCCTACAATGAGGAAGGGTATATTGGTTTCCTTAGCGAACTGCAGAATCTGTGTAGCACACTCTCTCACCTGGCTGATGGAGCCGATAGATGCCTCAACTCCATCTGCGGCAATCGTCTGAATAGAGTCTATCACAACGACTTCAGGCTCCAACTCGCGCACATGAGTAAGAATGGCATCTAAACTTGTCTCAGATACAATGTATAGGTTCGAAGGTTTCCCCGCCAAGCGCTCAGCCCGCAGTTTAAGTTGGTTAACGGACTCTTCTCCGGACGCATATAGGGTCTTCACATCCCCCATCTGCATCATTGCTTGTAGTGCCAAGGTCGATTTGCCGATACCGGGTTCGCCGCCTATCAGCACCAATGATCCTCTCACCAGCCCACCCCCTAAGACACGGTTGAGTTCCCCGTTATGCAAGTCGATACGGGCCTCCTCTGTAGAGGATATCTCATGCAGCTTCTTGGGTTGCGCTATATGAGGTCGAAACGCGGCTGACACGGAGGCGGAAGGTGCAATGAGTTCCTCTTGTATGGTTCCCCATTCACCACAAACAGGACATTTACCCAACATCTGCGGAACCTTAGCCCCGCAACTCGAACAGACATATGTAACGGTCGGTTTAGCCATGTTTAAAATAGGTAACTCTCCCTCTCCTCTGCTAAAAAGGTATTCGCAAACACCTCTTGCGCTTCCCGTAAATATATACTATGATCATCTACTCGCGAAGAGTAATGTCCTATCATCAGTTGCCCTGCATCTGCAGCAGTAGCAATAGCTGCAGCTTGTTTAGCTGTCGAGTGCATATGCTCTTTACCTTTGGTAGCATCGGCTTCGATGTAAGTTGCCTCGTGGTACAATAAATCCACACCTTGTAACTGTTCCGCAATTCCGGGCTTATACTGCGTATCGGAGACATAAGCATACCGGGGACGTATCTCATAATAGAACTCTTTGGTTTCTGAGTCTTGGCGTCTATGACGCTCGTAAAATAAGAAACCGCAAGTCGGCACCCCGTGTTTCAAGGGTATTGTTTCTACCAATACGGTCCGGTCCTCGTAGATAATCTCCTTTTTCCGCGGATTGATGGCATGGAAGATAACCTCATAACTCATTCCTGCACAATGGTAGTCAAGCAGCGGTCTGAGGTTCTTTTCTAAATCCGGTTGGGCGTAGATATGCAAGGGTTGTGTCCTGTTCATCATGCCCAAGGTCGCTATCAATCCCAATAGGCCAAAGCAATGGTCTCCATGCAAGTGGGAGATAAAAATGGTATATAGACGCCCTGTTTTGATACCCATCTGGCGCATAGTCAGTTGCACTCCCTCACCGCAATCGATGAGAAAGCTTTTATCCGTCAACTCCAGCAATTGTCCCGAAGGGCTATTCTGGTAAGTCGGCAGCGCCGAACCCGCACCTAATATGGTTATCTTCGCTTCCATTATTTACTTAGTTGTTCTAATATCTTATCCCCTAAAGCTGTTTTACGCGCTATGTGCTCCAGAACCTCGTTCACGAACGGATTGGACTCAAAGGACCCTCGTACTGATTCAAAATCTGCTTTACGCTGTGAAGCATCACCATCTACGCCAAATCCGGTTTGGGAATTTAGGTCAAACTCCTTCTTAGCATCTTCATAAATCATCCGGTCAAGCTTCACTACGGCATCCTTCCATTCGAGTACGGTTTGTTTCATCTGTTCGTTGGTCACGTCCTTCACGGAGCACCCCCAGACTTTTTCGAGTTGGTCAGCCGCCCATGTCCATTCGTACTCGTAATAATTGTGGTGCAGGTCATAGAGCCGTGCTTCAATGGCATCTAAACTCAATTGCCCTTGCTCCATTTCGTCCATCAGACGGGTGATTTCAGACTTAGGGGCAATAAGTCCCGCGAGGTCAATCCATTCGCCCAAGCCAATAGTCGTGCTCGGTTCAAGAGCCTTGCCCGACTCAAGACGCGAGATAAGCGAGTTTCCTAAGAATTTGGCAACCCCAATCTTGTATAACTCAATGCCTTTTCGGAGACTTGAATTGCGAATCTTGCAGTTCTTGTAGCCGTAAATCTCGGTATTCTCGCCCCCTATCTGCTGTATTTCCGTCATCACCTCAATACCGCGTAACATCTTCTGCACAGTATATGGGGAGAGCAAGTTGAAATTGATGGGGTCTAACTTAACGGGGTCTTTGCGGTTATCACGCTTCGGCCACTTCTGTGCATCACGGATAGTACCTACCGTTCTGAGGTTCGCTCCGGGGACCAGATAAGAGTCCGACTGATTCTCTATGAGATAGGAGAATGGCAAATCTGAGGTATCGGCATGATGCGTATGTCTTCCCATTACCAAAGAGAATGCTCCTATCTTGGAGGGCCATAATAGGTAAGAGTCCGATGTCGTCTTGGCACCACGCTCTGCCACGCCTTGATGAATAGGACCTAACTTATACATGTGATTAGACTGGTTAGAACCCGAACCTGCATTGAGGAACGAGAACATACCGGCTATCAATAGCGTGGACTTATGGTGGGTCACGGTGTAGGGTCCTGCAAAAATAGCACACGCCTCACCGTGCATGCCTTGGCAGTTGGAGAAGAAAAGTGACTCGCCCGCACTATAGTGCTTATCAAAAATGCAACCTTGTCCAACAAAACACTTGTCTATCAACGTACTATCCAGTACTTGCACGCCCGAGCAGATAATAAAGTCAACACATTTGACACCGGAGCCTAACTTGACCGGAGCCGCAGCATTCGAGAGTACCGAACCATTCTTGAGGCGACTGGTACCCATAATGACTGCGCAATCGCCGATTCGCACATTCTTGATGGAACCGCAGTTGATAATCGACACATCTTGCCCTATCTCTCCCATATCGCTCTCGACGGAGGCTGCATAGGCATCAATCATCTTCGTCACGGCCTCTATCATCGCGGGTCTATGCCGATAGAGCGTCAAAATATACGCTAATGGCGCACTCAAGCGGTCGTAGATAGGTATTTCTCGCCCTCCGCCTTCATTCATCACTGGCACGCGAACCCCGTTACCAAAGCGCGTCTTGCCGTTTACCAAAATGGTATTGACATTCTCAACACAGGTATTCGCGCCTATCTTGTAGTTCGCAATATAGTTGTGTATATGGTATAGTCGGCAGTCATCGCCAACTGTCACATGATGAAGCGTGGCATGAAAAATACCGGAGTGAACCGTTAATCCGCCTGGTAACTCTATCTCCCGCCGGAAAACGCCCAACTCGCAATGCCCTGAAAAATGCGCATCCTGTACCCACCGGGCATCAAAAGCCTCGGCGACTACAACCTCTGCCCAGTCCACTGCACTGCAGCCTTGGTGTTCAAGTTGTTCTATCTCGATTGGAGTTAGTTTTCTCATTATCTCTCTAAATATATGCGGGTAAAAACGCCTTTGGTGTACTCGGGGAACTCTCCGTTCTTCAACCATGCATAGTAACCCGGGTCACGGCGGAAAACATCTTTAACGGGCATGCCTTTGTATTTGCCGAAATTAAAGCACTCAACGCCTTTGTCATTATAGACTATCCGACCGGCAAAATCAGCAGTCTTAGACCCGCCGGTTGTATAACTCTCCAGTTCTTCTACGTTTGTGGGCACATCATCGTACTTCTCCAGCTGCGCCATAAGTACCTCATAGGTCGCCTGAACATCCGCATTGGCACTATGAGCATCCGCCAAATCCTTACCGCAGTAAAACTTATAGGCTGCGGTCAAGTTACGAGGTTCTTTCTTTTGATAGACCGTAAAAGCATCCACAAGGTGCATTTTCTTGAGGTCTATGGAAACACCCGCACGGATGAACTCCTCCGCGAGCAACGGCACATCGAAATGATTGGAATTATATCCCGCCAAATCGCAGTCCCGTATCTCGTCCGCAATCATCGGTGCCAACTCCTTGAATGTCGGACAATCCGCCACATCCTCGTCGTAGATGCCATGTACCTGAGAAGCCTCCGCAGGAATGTGCATCACCACCTCTTGACCGAGCAATAACTGCATCGGTTTAACGCGGTAGGTCTTGCTTTCGGTATGGGAATCGGGAAAGAGTTTTACCCAACTGATTTCCACAATCCTATCCTGCGCGATATTTATCCCTGTTGTCTCTAAGTCAAAGAAGAACAACGGGCGTTGCAATTGCAGTTTCATTAGTCGTTTAGGAGCATCGGCATTAACAACATCAGCAAGTCCTGACCCTCTTGGTTCTCGGTCGGCAGAATCAGACCGGCACGAGCAGGATCAGCCAGTTGAAGAATCACTTCTTCAGACTCAACAGCATTCAGAATCTCAATGAGGAACGGAGCCTTGAAGCCGATTGCCATGGGTGTGCCATCATAGGTACAAGGAATCTTCTCGTCTGCTGAAGTCGAGAAATCAATATCTTGTGCACTAATCTTAATCTGGCTTTCGCTCAATGCTAATTTCAGCAGGCTCGTACCGGTATTTGCATACACGGCTACGCGACGGCAGGCATTGACGATTGTCGCCTTGTCCACAACAACTTTATTTTGGTTATTTTGCGGAATAACGGCGCTGTAATTAGGATAACGTCCCTCTATCTGACGGCAGATAATCAGCATCTTACCACCCTCAAAGCGGACATTCTTATCCGAGAAGGAAACCTTAATCTCTTCGCTCTTGTCCGTCAAAGCCACTTTCAACAAGTTAGCGGGTTTCTTGGGAAGAATGAAAGAAGCAGGAGCAGCTACCTTCAAATCGGTCAAAATCAGTCGAACCAAACGGTGTGCATCGGTCGCAACCAAGGTCGAGTGCTCCGGCTGGAGGTCAAAGAAAATACCATTCATTACCGGACGCAACTCATCATCTGCAGCGCAGAAAATGGTCTTATTGATAGCGTTTAGCAGCACCGACGCCGGCAGCATGAAACTGCCTTGTTCATTGTCCAAAACAGGCATCTCAGGATACTCTGCACCATTTGCACCGACAAAAGAGTATTGGCCATTCTCAGAGGTCATGTTGATTGAGAAATTATTCTCATCAATGGTGAAAGTAATCGGCTGTTCCGTAAACTCTTTAAGTGTGTCTATCAGGCGTTTAGCCTCAGAAGCCACTTTACCTCCGCCTTCTGCATTTTCCACAGCCATGGTTGTCCGAATGGTCGTTTCGCCATCAGAAGCGGTCAATGTCAGTTGGTCTCCGTTAAGGTCAAAAAGCACGCACTCCAAAATTTGAAGACTGCTCTTACTTGCGATTACGCTTTTCACTGCTTGCAATTGCGCAAACAATTTGGTACTTGATACACTAAATTTCATATGATTTAATTTTTTATTCGTTTCACAAAATGCGCTTTTTCACAATTTAGCGCGCAAATTTACGATTTTTTTTGGATATACGCAAATTTTTTTGTACTTTTGTGCCAAAATAATGAAAATTGGCGTTTTTGATAGTGGTTACGGGGGCTTGACCATCCTCTCCGAGATTCGCAAAGCCCTGCCCGAGTATGATTACATTTACTTGGGCGATAACGCCCGTGCGCCTTACGGAACGCGCTCTTTTGAGTGTATCTATCAATATACCTTGCAGTCTGTCCAATACCTCCGCGAACAAGGTTGTCGGCTCGTTATCTTAGCCTGCAACACCGCCTCGGCTAAAGCACTTCGCACCATTCAGCAACGAGATATTGACCCCACAACCTTCCGCGTCCTCGGTGTTATCCGCCCCACCGTCGAAGCCGTCACTGCAGATTGCCCGGAGTCAGACAAACTTGCGGAACAGCCACGCATAGGCATTCTCGCCACACCGGGCACGGTCAGTAGCTGTAGTTATCCTATTGAGATTGAGCACCTCAATCCCGCTGCCATTGTCACGCAGCAAGCATGTCCTATGTTCGTTCCGCTCATAGAAGCAGGTGAGCACGAAAGCCCTGCGGCAGACTATTTCGTGCACCAATACCTCTACGGCTTGTTCATGCAAGACCCGCTGATTGATACCATTATCTTGGGTTGCACCCATTACCCCTTACTCCTACCCAAGATTCAGGACGCGCTATCCAATCTCACGGCACATGCTCCCTCCCTTAATCATCTCAATCCCGACTCTGTTCGCGTCATCACCCAGGGACCCATCGTCGCTGCCTCGCTGAAAGACTATCTGCACCGCCATCCCGAAATAGTTGCCGACCTAACCACGAATGGTACCTGTCGGTACCTCACAACCGACAACCCGGACTCTTTCGCCTCTGCAGCTTCTCTTTTCATCGCACAACCCATTCACGCGGACCACATTGAACTCACCTGATACCCAAACCACCCTACCCCCGACACACAAAAAGTTCCGGACACCCGATAACCTGAAAAACCGGCAAACCGGAATCCTCAACCCGACGGACACCGCTGCCCCCCCATCAAATAAAAATCGCCCGAGCAAACCGCTCAGGCGAGTAATATGCAAGTTTTAACCATATCTGATTCAAGTTTAGTCACAACGTAAAGTACCGGGACAACACCGCACAATAACCGGACAA
>DFEE01000034.1:0-27103 GCA_002368645.1 Bacteroidales bacterium UBA3810 | reverse complement strand
ATAACCGGACAATAACCGCACAATTCAGCCATGATGACTTATAGATTAAGCACGGAAAGACCTGTAATGTACCTGTAGCGCACCCCGTTTTTCGAGACTTTTTGGCGGACTCATTATTTCAGCTATAAGTCGATAAAACGAACAATAGTAGCAAAATCCGCAAAAATACGCAAAAAAACTTGCATATGTCAGAAAATTGTTGTATTTTTGCGGGCTATGGCAAAAGAGACTCATATTGAATCATCTTCCGGGGTTATTGAGGTTATCGGCGCGCGCGTTCATAACCTTAAAAACATCTCCGTCACGATCCCCCGCGGAAAACTCAGCGTCATCACAGGTTTAAGCGGGAGCGGTAAGTCCAGCCTCGCCTTTGATACTATTTTTGCAGAGGGACAGAGACGGTATATGGACACCTTCTCATCATATGCCCGCGGCTATATCGGCACGATGCAACGGCCTGATGTGGACAAGATTAGCGGACTCAGTCCCGTTATCTCTATTGACCAGAAAACAACTTCGCGCAACCCGCGCTCCACAGTCGGAACCGTGACTGAAATATACGACTATATCCGTTTATTATACGCACGTGCAGCAGATGCATACTCCTATATCAGCGGTGAGAGGATGATTCAACTGACCGATGAGCAAATAATCACTATCTTGCAGCGCGATTATGCCGGAAAGAAGGTGCTGCTCTTAGCCCCGCTCGTGAATAACAGGAAAGGTCACTACAAGGAACTCTTTGATTCCGTGAGGAAGAAAGGCTTTGTTTATGTGCGTGTGGATGGCGAGGTCAAGGAGTTGGTGCAAGGCATGAAAACCGACCGATACCAAAATCACTCCATCGAGCTTGTTGTGGACAGGCTGAAAATGCAAAGTTCCGAGTCCTCCGCCCAACATAACGAAGACGATTTAAGGCGTTTACGCCAAAGCGTAGATAAAGCCATGACGGTCGGCAACGGCGTTATTGCCGTAGTTGAAGCCGATGAGACGCCGACCGCTCTGCGTTATTTCTCACGACACCTCATGGACCCCGTCAACGGACTCAGTTATCGCGAGCCCGCACCGCATAGTTTCTCATTCAATAGCCCCAGCGGTTGGTGCCCTTGCTGCAAAGGACTCGGCAAAATTCTCCGCAGCGCGCCCAACCAAGACGCTGAAGAACTGGACGACGCCATTCACGATGACACCAACTGGTACGAGCGCTTAGTGGCGATGACCAGCGAAGCAACGGACACCCAAAATGCGGATAAGGAGGACGATGACGAGCAAGAGAACTACATCGAATGTCCGGAATGCCACGGACTTCGGCTCAATAAAGAGGCGCTATCTTATCGTTTTGCCGGCAAAAATATCGCCGAGTTGACGAGCATGGATTTGGAAGTGCTATTGGCTTTTCTCGAGAGCGTAGTGCGTCCTGAACCCGCTCTTCCTGCGCTACAAGAGCCTGTTACAGCCAAACAACGCGCCATCGCCGAGCCCATCGTCAAGGAGATTTGCTCACGCATCCGTTTTATGCTCAGCGTCGGGCTTTCTTATCTCAACCTCAGTCGCTCCTGCGAAACACTATCCGGCGGAGAGTCACAACGTATTCGATTAGCGACCCAAATAGGCAGCCGATTGGTAAATGTCCTATATATTTTAGACGAGCCGTCCATCGGCTTACACCAGCGTGATAACGAGCGACTTATCAACTCGCTTAAGGAACTTCGCGATATGGGAAACTCCGTTGTGGTAGTCGAGCATGACGAGGAAATGATGCGCCAAGCGGACTATATTGTTGATATCGGTCCCAAAGCAGGACGACTGGGCGGCAAAGTTATGTTCGAGGGCACACCCGAACAACTCCTCCGGACAGAAACGCTTACAGCACAGTACCTTAACGGCACAAAATCAGCTATCGTTTTACCCGAGAAGGAGGTAGTACCCGTTACTCCAAGCACCCCTAAGATTTACCTCAAAGGTTGCCGCGGCAATAATCTTAAGAATATAGATGTAGCTTTTCCGCTCGGCAGAATGATTTGCGTTACAGGCGTTTCAGGTTCCGGCAAGTCCAGTCTCATCAACGGGACGCTTTATCCCATTCTGAGCCAACATTTCTACCGCAGTTTGCAGAAACCTCTGCCTTATGACAACATTGATGGCATCTCACTAATTGATAAGGTCGTTGCTGTGGACCAACGCCCTATCGGACGGACCCCGCGATCCAATCCCGCAACATATACCAATGTCTTTTCCGACATCCGAGACCTCTTCGCACAACTGCCTGAAAGTCAAATAAGAGGTTGGAAAACCGGTCGATTTAGTTTCAATAGCAAAGGCGGACGGTGCGAAGAATGTGCCGGCAATGGCTATAAAACCATCCGGATGCACTTCCTGCCGGATGTCTATGCGCCCTGCGAAGCATGCGGCGGACAACGCTATAACCGCGAGACTTTAGAAGTTCGGTTTAAGGGCAAAAACATTGCAGATGTTTTGGACATGACAGTCAATCAAGCGGTAGAGTTCTTTGAAGCGCAACCATATATCTTACGTAAAATCAAAACAATACAAGATGTAGGACTCGGTTATATCAAACTCGGACAATCCTCAACGACCCTCTCTGGCGGCGAGTCGCAACGGATTAAACTCGCTACCGAGTTATCCCGTCCCTCAAAAGGGAAAACCTTATATATCTTGGACGAGCCTACGACAGGATTGCATTTTGAAGATATCCGCGTCCTAATGGGCGTCTTACGCAAACTTGTAGATAAGGGCAATACTGTCATTATTATTGAGCACAATCTGGATGTGATACGCTCTTGCGATTACATCATAGACATGGGACCGGAAGGAGGGCGTCAAGGTGGAAATGTCGTGGCTCAAGGCACAATTAGCGAACTCAAACAGAACCCAAACAGCATAACAGGGAGATACCTCTAATAGAAATTATTGATACGTAAAAAGCAGATAAGAATGAATACCGTTATTCTTGGAATAGAATCGAGTTGCGACGACACTTCAGCTGCCGTGATTGTCAACGGCATACTGAAAAGCAATGTCATCGCGAGCCAAAAAGTGCATGAAGAATTTGGCGGCGTTGTGCCCGAATTAGCTTCTCGTGCTCACCAAATGAATATTTTGCCCGTCATTGATACGGCACTTAAACGCGCAGGGGTTAGTGCTAAAGACCTCTCAGCCATTGCTTTCACGCGCGGTCCCGGACTGTTAGGCTCACTCTTGGTCGGCACTTCTTTTGCGAAAGGACTCGCACTCAGCCAACATATTCCGCTTATTGAGGTCAATCACCTACAAGGACATATCATGGCGCATTTCGTAGAGTCCGAAGAGCATATGCCCCACCCGGCATTCCCGTTCCTATGCCTTTTGGTGAGTGGCGGTAACTCGCAGATAGTCAAAGTGGAGGCGTATAATAAGATGACTATTATTGGTCAGACCATAGACGATGCTGCCGGTGAAGCTTTTGATAAATGCGCGAAAGTAATGGGGCTTCCATACCCCGGAGGACCATGGATTGACCGACTCGCGAAGGAGGGCAATCCCAAAGCATTCGCCTTTGCCAAACCGAGCCTCCCCGGCTACGACTACTCCTTTAGCGGACTCAAAACCTCCTTCCTCTATACCCTTCGGGACATGATTCGCGAAGGCAAGATTGAGGAGGACCCGGAAACGGGTTTGCCTCTCCTCAGCGAAGAACTCAAACGAGACCTCTGCGCCTCGCTGCAAGCCACAGTGGTAGATATTCTGATGGGTAAACTGAAGAAAGCCGCCAAAGATACCGGTATTACGCGCCTCGCCGTTGCTGGAGGTGTAAGCGCCAATAGCGGCTTACGACAAGCATTTATTGACTACGGCAAACGCTATCATTGGGAGGTCTTTATCCCACCCTTCAGTTACACCACCGATAACGCGGCAATGATTGCCCAAGCCGGCTATTTTAAGTTCCAGGACCACGATTTCTGCGACATCACCGCAGTACCTTATGCCAAAACAAGAATATAATACCTTACGCCCCGACTTATGGGACTTGTTGATTTTCACTATTGCGCTCGTTATTGCCAATTATTTTTGGAAATGGACAGTAACCGGCGATGAAGGAACCGGTCTTGTAACATGGTTTGGGCTGAATATCTCAGCACCTTTCCGTTGGATGGCGGCTAATATAACCGACACCGTCTTTGCGATAGTCTCTTTATTCAGGGATTCCTTGCACCAAGTAGGCGATTATGCCTTGCGTTTCGACAACGGAGTCGGCACAAGAATTGTTTGGGGCTGTACCCCTATGAAGCAGTGTTTTATCTGGCTAGCGCTCATCGCTTCGACTCGTACTATAGCACGAATGGGATGGCATAAGTTATGGGTTATTCCCGCCGGATGGCTCTTAATCTACGGCATTAACATCTTACGCATCAGTGCTATAACACTCCTAATCGAGTTTCACCCCGACTGGTTTCACATGCTGCACGATTATGTATTCAAGTACCTTTTCTACGGCATCATGTTCGCGCTGTGGTGGCTTTACGCAGCGCAGCTTGCAACTCCTCGGAAGCAGAAACAAGAGGCAGTCTGAGTTCATTCTCAATAAGCCCCATTTGGTTAAGTAACGCCTTGATACCGGTAGGATTACCTTCCTTGAAGAGTAGCGCAATCAGTGACGCAAACTTCTTCTGCATCTCTACATCCTTATTTTGAACAAGTTGCTTAAACTCACGAGGATAAGCATTAGATGCCACCGATATAAGCCCCACGGCACCGGCTTGCAGCAATTCTACTGCCAAACCGTCATCCCCCGATATAACGGCAAAATCCTTGTCTAATATCGCTATCAAGTGCTTGATTTGCTCGACATTACCGGACGCCTCCTTTATGGCAATTATTTTTTCGGGATAGGCTTGCCGTAGCCGCAGCACCGTTTCCGGCAAAAGATTTACTCCAGTCCGCCCGGGTACATTATAAAGTATAACGGGAAGTGGAGAGACTGCTGCAATTGCCCGAAAATGCTGATAGAGACCCTCTTGATTGGGTTTATTGTAATAGGGGCAAACGCTGAGTATCGCACAGAAGGCAGCGGTATTGACCTGCTTTACTTGCTCGCATACTGCCGCCGTATTATTACCGCCTACGCCCAATACCAATGGCAATCGTCCTGCGACTTGGCGGATGATAAATTGCTCTACCTCTCTTTTCTCCGCAGCGGTCATGGTGGCAGCTTCACCTGTTGTGCCAAGCACAACGATATAATCCACACCGCCTTCTATCTGCAACTCCACTAAACGACCGAGTGCCTCATAATCAACGTCTTTATTGCCCTTAAATGGCGTTATAAGGGCAGTCCCTAAGCCTTTCGGAAACATAATTATCCTTGTTTGATGGTCATTAAGAAATGTTTAATCTCTGCGAATAGATGTTCGGGGGTCTCCTCGGCAGGCATGGAAACCATGAAATCATGCACCCCCTCACCGATATGCATACCTACTTTCATATACGCGTGCGCGTATAAGCCGAGATACCGTAGCGGCAGACACGGATGTTGCGTCAAATCGAGCAATAGGTCGTATGTCCGTTTCTGCAAATCATCCACAATCTCTTCCTTAGGAGCATCAAGCCAGTTGAAATCTTTTAGCCCTAATATACGCGATTGCGGCAAAATCAGCGAGGTCAATTCCTTCTTCGCCACATAACCCCATATCGTGACATCCTTTTCTTCAAGCAAAAGTTTGTCCCGCATAGCCTTGATTACCTCATTACGCTCAATATAATCGCTCTCATAGAGGACCAATATATTGCGCACATTGTCCCATTCCAACCACTGCGCAGGCCCTTTCGGAGTATGCTTTAGACGGTAATCAAAGACATATTGTTTTAATTTCTCAAACATAATATACCTAATTAATTATTAGATAGCATCGCCAAAAACTCTTCTTCGCTAACAAGAGGCACCCCTAAACTCTCAGCCTTCTTGCGCTTCTCCGGTCCCATTGCCTCCCCCGCCAAAATGAACGAGGTCTTTTTAGATACCGAGGACACATTTTTTCCGCCGTATTGCTCTATAAGAACTTTGTACTCGTCGCGACTATGCTGCGTGAATGTCCCGCTGATAACAATCGTCTGTCCCTCCAATGCCGTTCCTAAAGGTGTTTCCTCGTCGGTAGCAGACATCTGCACACCGGCGGCTTTCAAGCGAGTCAATATCTCAATGTTACCGAACGCAGCAAAATACCCGATGATATTGTCCGCAATCTGCTCACCGACATCGTCTATCGCCATCAACTGCTCCTTTGTTGCCCATTGTAACTCATCGACGGACCTAAACCGCCGCGCAATCTTCTTCGCGGTTGTCTCACCCACCATCCTAATGCCTAAAGCAAAGAGCACACGTGCCCACGGCACAGACTTGGAGGCCTCTATACCTGCGATAATATTGGCAGCGGACTTATCGCCCAAGCGTTCCAAACGCGCAATATCCTCGGCTTTCAAATCATATATGTCAGCGATGGTACGTAGCAAGCCTTGGTCATAGAGCAGACCTATTGTCTCCTCACCTAAACCGTCTATATTCATTGCCTTACGGCTGACGAAGTGCTCTATCTTACCCTTAATCTGCGGAGGACAACCTTCCTCATTGGGACACCGCCACGCAGCCTCTCCTTCTATACGCACCAACCGCGCACCACATTCCGGACAGGTTTCAGGGAATATATAATGATATCCTTCTTCATTGGTCTCACCTTCCTTGCCGGTAATCTTAGGGATAATCTCACCGCCTTTTTCTACCCAGACCCTATCGCCGGCTTGAATAGACAAGGAGCGTATAAAATCCTCATTATGAAGCGTTGCCCGCTGCACTATAGTACCCGACAACTGAACCGGCTCTAAATTGGCGACCGGTGTCACAACTCCCGTACGACCGACCTGATAGGTGATAGCTCTCAGGAGAGTCAGCTGCTTCTCTGCCGGAAACTTATAGGCTATTGCCCAACGGGGAGATTTAGCCGTAAAACCAAGCGATACTTGCTGCCGGAAATTATTCACTTTCAGCACAATACCATCTGTCGCTACCGGCAATTTCTTGCGCTCTTCTCCCCAATACCGGATATATTCCATCACTTCCTCTATGCTATGACACACACGGATAGCATCGCTCACGGGGAAGCCCCATTGTTTCGCTGTTGCCAATCGGTCATAGTGGGTCTCAGCCGGCAGGTCTTCACCCAACATATAATAGAGATAGCAAGTCAACCCGCGCTTTGCCACTTCCTTAACATCTTGTAATTTAAGCGTACCCGAAGCTGCATTACGGGGATTGGCGAATAGCGGTTCTTCCTGCTCCTCCCGTTCCCGATTGAGCGCCTCGAAACGCTCCCAAGGCAGCAGTACCTCGCCCCGCATCTCAAAGTGCTTGGGCACGCCGTCCAGATGTTGGGGGATACTTCCAATCGTCCTGATATTCGCCAGCACATTATCCCCCTGTACACCATCACCACGTGTTACCGCTTTCACGAGATAACCATCCTCATACCAGAGTGAGATAGAGAGCCCGTCATACTTCAGTTCGCACACAATCTCCACATTTTCAGGCAGATGATGCAGCCAGTCCTGTATTTCTTCTTGGGAGTAGGTGTTGGCTAAAGACAACATCGGATATTGGTGTTTCACTCGTTCAAACTTACCGCCGACCAAGTCAGAACCCACCTTCTGCGTGGGCGAATTGGGGTCAGACCACTCGGGATGAAGTGCTTCTAAGTCTTGCAGCCGACGCAGTTTATCATCGAACTCCTTGTCCGATAATGTCGGTTGGGACAAGACATAGTACCGGTAGTTGGCATCCGTCAACTCCTTACGCAAGGATATTATCTCCTCATGCTCATTGTTTGATATATTTGTAAACAGATCCGGTTCCATTGGTGAATACTTGTACTATATAAATTCTGCCTCTACTCATATCGGCATAAATATCGCTGAGGGTGTAAGTGTCCAGACTCCCGCTCTTTAGCAAGGTGCCGTTGATATCATAAATACGGTAATAAGAGGGACCCGCAATTTCAATTTCACGGCTATCTATGGGCTTAAGTTCCGCTCCTAATCGCAAACCGACCAACACAGGGTCATGGTCCGAACAGCGGAAGATAGAACCGTCATTTTCGTATCCGTCATAGGTGTAACTATCCCGTTCATCCGAGTTGATATGATAGCCGCACATGCCCGTCACTTGACCCAATAATGTCGTATTACAAAGGGCATGGTCCAAGTAACCCGCCTGATTACCATAGACATAGCTATAACTACTATCGGCATGGAAGTGCCGGTGAAGATCTACCATTCCGCCATTGATAAGTTCTATAATCGGGTCTTCTTTGCCATAAGCATTCAGGTCACCCATTATCAATATATCCTGGTCTTTGGCATCGTTGCGAAACGCCCGGTATTTGGTCAAGACCGATTGCGCTTCCCGCACGCGCGAACCATTGAACGACCCCTGCCCGTCATTGATATTGGCATCTGCGCCGGAACCTGAGCCGGATTTAGCCTTAAAATGGTTGATGGAATAGATAAAGGTCTCCCCCGTTGCATTTTCGCGGAAGAGCTGCATTGCCTTGCGGTTCAAGACCCCTGTCGAATTAGGTTGTATCTGTCCTACAGCCGTCACCTTATCGGTGCAATAGACATAGGCAGACTGGGTGTATGTTCCTCCCGCCGAAGGCGTCAATGTGATATAGGAATAATGCCGCCCTGTATTAGCACTCAAGTCCGCCGCTATCTCAGCCAGAGCATTCGTTCCCTGCTGGACTTCCACTAAGCCGTATATATCCGCATTGATAAGTGCTAACGCTTGGCTTATCTTGGCACGTTGTTTCTGGTGTTCCGCCAAATTCGTAGGCCCATATTGTCCGTCAAATGCCTCAACAATATAGTATTCCAAGTTCATGCCGCACACTATCAGCGTCGGTTTGCCTAAATAGTAAAGCGCCGTTGTGTCCGGTCCCTGCAAGATGTCGGCACGCGTATTACCGTGCCAATCGCCGCTAAGGAAACTCAGTGAGGTCGTCGAGTTGATTTTGGCACGCAGGTTGTATATTTTTTCCCCCATACGGTGGTACCCGCTAATGCCGCTTATAGACATGATACCCGAGCCGTTAAGTTTCAAGATATCCGTGTACTCATCGGAGTTAGGTCGCGCTTGGTTGGTCGGCGAAAAAATACGCCGTGGCGAAACGGTATAGGAGTTGCGGTTCGAGCAGATATACAGCGGGCTATCAAAGATCACTGTCTGCCCCACAAAGGGAGCCAACGCAGACACTGACCAAGTCGCCGGATCGGATATAGTCACATGGAACTCTGCCATTGACAGCGTTGCTATTAGCAAAAGAGGGAAAACAAGTGTTTTTCGCATATTTTTAGGATTTAGCTCACAAAAGTACAAAAAATTTTGGAAATACGCAAATAATTTTGTATTTTTGCGAAAGTTTATGAAAAACTCGTGGCTTAAATATATTATTGTGATACTTGCATTCCTCATTTTGATGATTTTCGTGGGTGATGTCAGTTGGCTTCAGCGCGGTCGTCGTGCGCGTCAGATTAGAGCCTTAGAAGCCCAACGAAATGAGTATCGCCGCGAGATTGAAGCCGCCGAGCACCAAATCAAGGCGCTTGAGAACACCGACACCCTTGAGCGTTTCGCGCGCGAGCAATACCTCATGCACGCTCCCGATGAGGATATTTATCTGGTAGAAGAGTGATATGATAGACCGACTGGTTCCGCAACATCGTATTTTAGGTATCGACCCGGGTACATTGTTCATGGGCTATGCCCTTTTAGACACCGAAGGAAAACATGCCAATATGGTTACCTATGGCGTTTTGGATGTGCATAAATTAGAAGGCCAATATGCCCGGCTGCAAAAGGAGTTTTTCTTTCTCCAAGACCTGATAGACCAATACCACCCCTCCGAATTGGCTATCGAGACCCAGTTTGTGGACAAGAACCCGCAGACGATGATTAAGATAGTGCACGCTCAGGGGGTTGCTATTGCAGCCGCTCTTAGTAAGGATCTGCCTATCAACGAGTACAGTCCTATGAAAGTCAAGATGGCGATTACCGGCAACGGGCATTCTACGAAGGAGCAGGTGGCAGATATGCTGCAACGGTTCCTCCAATTAGACCCGGCTCATATGCCTAAGAAACTGGATGCCACCGATGCACTCGCTATTGCTTACTGCCATTTCTTGCAATTAGGACTGCCGCTCGGTTTAGACCATGGCGCTAAAAACTGGACCACTTTTGCCAAACAACACGGACTTGTTTCCACAGAATCCACAAGCCCCAACGAACGCCTTAAGGCCGCATTAGCCGGCAATAAATCCAAAAAATGATAAAAAATGAGAATAAATTTGCAAATCTCAAAAAAAAACACTACCTTTGCAGCGTCATTTTGAATGAACCATTTTAACCAATTAACATTTATATTTTATGGCTTACAAGATTTCTAATGATTGTATTGCTTGCGGCACTTGCATTGGCGAATGTCCGGTAGAAGCAATCTCCGAAGGCGAACACTACAGTATTAATCCCGATGTATGCATTGAGTGCGGCACATGCGCTGATGTATGCCCCAGCGGAGCAATCTCTCTCTAACGAAAAACAACGAGGAAGTCAATTGACCTCCTCGTTGTTTTCCAATACTGCATTATCGCCGTTCTGTCCTGCTGCATCCCGATATTCATCCGGACGATAGAGGATTTGAACATCTTCAGCAATAATTTCGGTCTTACGCTTAATGACACCGTCTTTCTCCCACGTGCGCGTCTGAAGTTTTCCTTCAATGTATAATTTCATACCTTTGCGGATATACTTCTCTGCCCACTCGGCGAGATTACGCCATAACACGATGGCATGCCACTCGGTCTTGTCGGGAACTTGATTGCCGTTCTGCATGGTAAAACCGCGCTCCGTCGTCGCCAAATTGAAATTGGCAATAGCCACTCCTCTGTCTAAATAACGGATCTCCGGGTCGGCACCGACGTTGCCTATCAAAATAACTTTATTTACTGAACTCATAAGTAATAATTTTAGGGTTAAAAACCTGGTATTTATTAAATCGCGACAAAAATAATAGTTTTTTTGCATATATCAAAAAAATTTTATACTTTTGCAGCAAAATCTTAAATTTTTATGAAGAAAATCACACTTTTTATGTTTATGGCATTCATATGCGCCATGAGCATGCGAGCAGAAGGCAATGACTACTATGTCCGTTGCGTCGCTTTCTACAACCTTGAGAATCTGTTTGATACAGTTCATGACGAAGGTAAAAACGACTATGAATACCTGCCCGATGGCGGTATGCACTGGACAGCCATCAAGTACGAACATAAATTAGACCGCATGGGGTATGCCGTCTCCCAACTGGGTAAGGACATTGACCCGCGCGGCGCCATGTGTGTCGGCGTAGCCGAGGTGGAGAACATCCGCTGTTTGGAAGACCTCTGCAAGGTGATGGAAGAGAAATATGATGCTCACTTCAAGCCCATTCTGCTGGAAGGTCCTGACAGACGAGGAGTTGATGTCGGTTTTCTATACAACCCCTCACTCTTTAAGGTCGTTAACGTCAAGGGACATGAGATGAAAGCCCACTATGAGGACGGCGGTGTGGTCAAGACGCGTCTCCAACTCTTAATTAGCGGCTATATCATCGGCGACGGTAAACCCGAGAAGATTCACGTTATTGTCAATCACTGGCCCTCACGCTATGGCGGCGAGTTACGTTCGCGTCCGACTCGCGACACCGCTGCGATGCTCACCAAATCGATTGTGGACTCCCTTTACCTCAAAGAGCCTCGCGCCAAAATCATCGTCATGGGCGACTTAAACGACGACCCCTTCAACCACTCCTGCGCCGTGGTATTGGATGCTAAGAAAGAACGCGATGAAGTCCCCGAGCATGGTCTCTTCAATACCATGTGGCAACGCCTCGACCGAGGTGTCGGTTCACTCGCTTACAATGGGTCGTGGAACCTCTTCGACCAGATAATCATCTCCGAGCCGCTGCTCACCGAAAAACTTGAATCCGACCGCTGGTGCTATTGGAAACCACAGATTTTCAATAAACCTTTCCTCACTGTCCAGGAAGGCAAGGACAAGGGCACTCCCCTCCGTACCCACAAAGGCGGCGTATGGCAAGATGGCTATGGAGACCACTATCCCACAATGATTTATCTCTATAAACGTAAATAATGGAAACACTTAATCGCAACACAGCTCCTATCCGTATGCGCAATTACGGGCGTATCATCCAAGACATGATCGCCTACACCTGTAGTCTGCCGGAAGGAGATAAAAGACGTGCACTGACAGTCTATATCGGTCAGTGCATGCGGCAGAAGAACATCGCTTGGAACAAAGATTCGGAAACCATCGGCTCCGCACGTATCAAAGACGATATTCGCATTCTCAGTCATGGCCAATTGAACTGTGATTTTGAGGAATTCGAACAGACCTTGATGAAGCGTACAGCCAATATTCCCAAACCGTCTAACAAATCTAAAAAGCACTAATATGGAACTTCTTTCCACTGCTAATCCTTATAAGGTCTTTGCGGGCGAGATGGGTAACCCTATCGCTCAAGAGGTCTGCAAAATCCTTGGTTGTCCGCTTGGCAAACTCCACATCGACCATTTCAGCGATGGGGAGTTCTCCGCCTCTTTTGATGAGACCGTCCGCGGACACTCTGTCTATCTCATTCAGAGTACCAAACCGTCAAGCGACAACTTGATGGAACTCCTGCTCATGATTGATGCCGCCAAGAGGGCGTCTGCCTACAAGATTGTGGCGGTTATCCCCTATTTCGGTTGGGCACGTCAGGACCGCAAGGACAAACCCCGTGTTTCCATTGGTGCCAAACTTGTCGCCGATATGTTGCAAGTAGCCGGAGCCGATAGAGTTATCACGGTGGATCTCCATGCAGACCAGATTCAAGGATTCTTTGACATACCGGTGGACCACCTCTATGGTGCCAATGTTCTGGCGGATTATGTCAGTTCTCTGAACCTCAAGAAACTCATTGTCGCCTCCCCCGATATCGGCGGGTCCAAACGCGCCAATGTTTTCGCCAAGAAACTAAACGACCTATTGGACAAAAAAGATGTCCCAATGGTTATCTGCTATAAAAACAGACCTCAGTTTAACCAAGTTGGTGAGATCCGTGTACTCGGTGACATCTACGGCAAGGATGTCGTTATTGTGGACGATATAGTGGATACAGCCGGCACGCTCTGCATGGCGGCGAAGGTGATGAAAGAAGGCGGTGCTAAATCCGTCCGCGCCGTCGCCACACACGGTATCATGTCCGGCGAAGCCTGCACCCGTATCATGAACTCCGATTTGGAAGAACTGGTCTTTACCGACACTATTCCGTTTGACACCTCCGCATGCCCGAAGGTCAAGATTGTGTCCATGGCCGCACCGATTGCCAACACGATTCAGGCTATTCAGGAGCACCGCTCGATTTCTGAACTCAATATTCGATGAAAAAATATCTCTACTTACTACCGGCACTTATCGGCGTGCTGATGCTCGCCTCGTGCACGAGACCCAAACAATCGGATGCCGTCAAGCATCCGGTTTTCTCCGCGGACAGTGCATATTCCTTTATCGAGAGTCAACTGGACTTTGGTCCGCGTGTACCCAATAGTGCAGCGCATACCCGTTGTGCTCTTTGGCTCACGCAAGAATTGCGCCGCCATGGTTTTGATGTCACTATCCAACGTGGCAAGATGCTCAATTATGCCGGTCAGGAGCAACAAGTGCTCAATATCATCGGTCGCGAGCGCGCCCAAGCGGTTGCCCAAGAGGGTAAGCCTATTCTCCTTGCCGCCCATTACGACAGCCGTCCGTGGACAGACTCTGAAGAGGAGTACGAGGACCGTTTTCATGCCGTCCCGGGTGCTAACGACGGTGCTTCCGGCGTCGCCGTACTGCTCGAAGTAGCACGGCAACTCGCCTCAGACACGGCCTCAAGCCATAGACCGGTTGAGATAGTTTTCTTCGATTGCGAGGATATGGGCACGCCTGAGTTCTACACCGGTACACAGTTGGAGAACACATGGTGCTTAGGCTCGCAACTCTTCGCGCTCAATATCGACCGCGATTACCAATACGGCATAGTCCTCGATATGGTCGGAGCCCCGGATGCACAGTTCCCGCGCGAGTATTTTTCTGCCCAATATGCCGGGAACTACCAGGAACTGATTTGGCGCAAAGCCAAGGCATTAGGCTATGGTCGCCTCTTCGTGGACGACCTCTCTATGCCTATTACCGATGACCATTATTACCTCAATCTCGCGGGGATCCCCACCGTGGACATTATCCACTACGATGCACATACCATGACGGGATTTGGGAGCTATTGGCATACGCGCAATGATGATATAACTGCTATTGATAAATCTACTCTCCAAGCAGTTGGAGAGGTTATACTCGCATGTCTGAATTACTAAGAATAGTTGATCTCCACGCCTCTGTAGGCGATAAAGAGATTTTGAAAGGCGTCAACCTGCTCGTCAATGAGGGCGAGGTGCACGCTATTATGGGTCCTAACGGTGCCGGCAAATCCACCCTCACCGGTGTTCTTACCGGCAATCCTGCCTATACAGTTACAAGCGGACAGGTATTCCTTAAAGGCAAGGATTTGCTCGCCATGCCGCCCGAACAGCGCGCCCGGGAAGGGGTCTTTCTCTCCTTCCAGTATCCCGTAGAGATCCCCGGGGTCTCCATGACCAATTTTATGAAAGCCGCCGTGAACGCCAAACGCGCTTACGAAGGACTGCCCGCCCTGACGCCCACGGAGTTTCTCAAGCTCATGAAAGAAAAACGGACACTCCTTGACCTGCCAGACAAGCTCAAAGGACGCTCTGTCAACGAGGGGTTCTCCGGTGGGGAGAAGAAGAAGAATGAGATATTCCAGATGGCGATGCTCAACCCGTGCTTAAGGCTCCTGGATGAGACTGACTCGGGATTGGACATTGACGCCTTACGCATTGTCGCCGAGGGGGTTACCAAACTCAAAGCCGCGGATAACGCCACTATTGTCATCACCCACTACCAACGCCTGTTAGACTATATCGTCCCCGATTTTGTGCACGTTTTTGCAGACGGACAAATCGTCAAAACCGGCGATAAATCCTTAGCACTCGAATTAGAAGCCGAAGGTTATGCGCGATACGAATAAGGTCATTGAGAAAGTCTGCATCAACCCCACCGATGCGGTTTTGACCTTCTCACAGGAGGAGGGCACGACCTTAAGACTGTTTCTCTTCTTTATCGGGACAGACTCCCGCTCCTTGGATGTACACATAGAGCAGGCTAATGACTCGTGTCTGACCGAGTTATACGCTTTAGCCTACCTCAAGGGCGATGCCGCTGTTACCCTGCATACCTATATGACCCACCTTATCGGCGGAGGGGTCAGCCACCAACTCATCAAATCCGTTTTGGATGACAACGCCTCATTCGCTTTTCAGGGCACCATTCAGATTGTTCACCACGCAGTTCCGACCGAGGCGACGCAGACCAACCGCAACCTCCTTCTCTCCCCGACGGCACATCTTCGCACGCAGCCGCAGCTCATCATCAATGCCGATGATGTCAAAGCGACGCATGGTACGACCATCGGGCAACTCGATGAGGCAGCCCTCTTCTATATGCTCCAACGCGGCATTGACCCCATTGAGGCGCGTCGCCTGCTCATCGAGGCATTCTGCGAAGAAGTTGTTGCCCCCATCTCCGACACGGCACAACACGACCACATCACCTCCCTCCTCCGCTAAACGGCAGATATATAACCGCATAGTTTTTACAAATGTAAATGTAGATTTATATAAATGGCGGTTTATATTATAAGGTGGCGATATTGCCTAAATCAGAGTTTGGTAAATACCGGTTGGAGTTAAAAGCTCTTTCCTTAAGTGATATGTAGCTAAATACGCCTACAGGCGGAAAAATGCGAAAAATTTGCATTTTTATTTGCATATGTGCGCAAAAAGCAGTATTTTTGCGCAGCATTTTTTGTATATCAACATTTTAGGACCACTTATGAAACGACTGTTTCTTCTTTTGGCATTAGCGATGCCCTTCTTCCTCTATGGGAAAGAGCCCTCTATATTCACTCCCACCCTCTCGGCAGACGCACTGGTCTTTGACGATACAGTTGCCACTACAGACTCTGCCGGTGGTACTGACCTTATAGTCCGTCCTGATACTCCCGAGGACCTTACAGTCGCTGCCGATACGCTCCCGGGAGATGTTTTAGAGGCGTTACTATTACATTTACAGGACCTGAACGCCACCCCATCCCCTGCTCGCCGTGCCGGCGGAACTGTAACGCTTTTAGATTCCTCCATTACCGTGGACCAGAACGGCACGCCTACCAAGAAAATGGTTTATGACTACGACGAGCGCAACCGCAACTATAAGACAACCACGTATTTCTATACTAATGGAATACCAAACGGAACCTCCCAAGTCCAAGAGAAAGTGTTTGACGGGACATCATCCTCATCTACTATCCTAAATACAAAATACCAATGGGATGCAACCTCCTCCCAATGGAAAGGACAAAGTCGTACCGAGACAGTCTATGATGACACCCACCATACAATCTCTAATGTCACCTACTCTTGGAATCCCTCTTATACGTATTGGACGCCAACGGCATCGACCACCTATCAATACGATGCGCTATTCCGAGTGCCCGAGCAATGGACATGGACTATTGACAATTCGACAAAGAAATTGAACCCCTCCACCCGCACACAACAAGAGTGGGATGACCGCAACAACCTCATTCTTAAGGTGGTCTATAAAGGTGGTCAAAATGCCTATGGAGAATGGCTTGGCGGCTCGGGTGGCACCAAAAACATCTATGAGTATCAGACCTATGGTACCGCCAATAAAAAGGTTTTAGACGAAGCCTATACATGGAATACTTCGCTCAACCAATGGGTCGGCAAGACCAGTGGCAAAACCACTTGGGAATATACGCCCAACGGCTCTTACGAGACCGCTAAAGTTATTTTTAACTGGAATAACACAACTGCTGCTTATGATAGTGCAACTGCAACATTTAATGGTTATGATGCTAATAATAACATATATACAATATCATATAAATGGACTTCTGGCTTTAAATCCGGTACAGCTTACACACGTAATGTGTTTACCGGTTCTCAAAAAGATAGCACGCTCACATATTCATGGATAAATAACAAGTGGATAGAAAAAACAGTAAAAGCCTTTAATATCAAGGGCAAAACCACTCTTGATATTTCTTGGACATACAGCGGAGAGATTCCTACCGCGTCTAGCAAAAAGACTGTAACTATATATAATACAGACAATTCCACCGTCTATACCAACTTGATTTATAAATGGAATGTCAACGCTGAAAAGTGGGAGTTATCGTCAGGTTCAAAGACCGAAAATGTATTAGGAGGAAGCATAAGATATTCTTGCGGTTCAGACTCAAGTTGGTATGCCACAGGCGGATCCAAGACCATAACAGAGGTAGGTTTAGATGGGCTAACAGCAACCATATACTATACATATAACACATCGGACCATAAGTGGGCTATACTAACCGGAAATAAATCCATAACATTTACAAATACAGATGGCTCATCTGTAGTATTAACATACACTTGTTCTAACGATTCCATATGGGTTTTAGGAGGGAGTAAAAATCTTTCATTTATAGATTCTCAAGGAGCATCTATTGTTCTTAAGTACTCTTGTAATAGCGACTCAATATGGTCAATTACCTCAGGAACAAAAACTCCTGCTGATATAGTTGATGAACACGGCAATATACTTGTTGCTGCAGTTTATTACTGTAATACTGACTCTATTTGGAAAATAAACTCATATAGAACACAGATTTTTAATGAATCCAATTTATTAATAGAATCCTCGAGTTTTTTAAAAGATTCTGTTCCTAATTCAAAATTCGTAAAGACATATAACTCACAGAACCAAGTCATTACAGAAGCCGAATATAAATGGAATAGAACAGCACAAACCTATTTAGGTGAATATCTTTATGAATACGAATACGCTGCAGATAACACAACATTAATTGGAAATGCAATCTACTATAGAGGCTCCGGAAGTTGCTCAACATGGAGAGGTTCTTCCTATATGACATGGTCATACAACAATAGCGGGAATGAAATAGAACGCATTGTTTACCAATGGAACAATTCAGAATGCAAATGGGAATATTCTGTCAAATACAACTATGAATATGCGAATACTACTTTGATGTCAACATACACTTACACGTGGTCATCTGCTTTGAACGATTGGGTTATTACAACATTGAATACCAAAACAACAGACGGGAAAGAAATGTCTACATCATATTCATCAAATGGAATTATGACATCTTACAGAGAAACATCATATGTAGCAGGAACTTCAAATGTCAAGACCACGACATCTATCACCTACAACACCGATGGCACTATCGCCACTTACGAGAAGACCACCAACTACTACAATACGGAAGAGTGAGTAGAATGGGGGCAACAAAGCTCTACTTGCCTCTCTCATATATTAAGATTTTATCACGATTAGCACTTTCAGAAGCAAAAGGCAGCAATGTACCTTCTACTACCAGATCTACGGGGCGATGCAATAAATCTTCTAAATCGCATATCATACCGGCAAAAGCGAACCCCATTTTAGCATCTTTACTAAGTGATACTAAAATATCCACATCGCTTTGCTTGGTTTCTTAACTCCGTGCAAATGAGCCGAATTACATGGCGCAAAATGCGCAGCGCATTTTGCGCTTCCTATTTTGCGCTGCAAAAGTACTGCTATTTTTTGAGTTATGCAAAAAAAGTGATTTTTTTGCACTTATTGCTGCAAAACGTTGCAGGAAAGAAAAAAAATGTGTATCTTTGCAGGCGGAGATGGAGTGGTAGGCGCGGAGTTAGTTGCGATTTGAAATAATGCTCAGGAAATAGTCGCTCATTTGCTCAGCAGAGACATTATATACGGGCTGCATCAATTCAAAATCCTTGGGCATCGAATATAGTGCAGGCGTAGCAAGAGCAGTTAAAATAGCTTTGGAATGAACTTGATGACGCGAAAATGCCAATGCATAATCCAGCCCTTCATTAAACGAATACCCGGACTTCAAAAGCGAATAAATATCGTAATAATCGCGATATAAACTTCTAAGCGTGATGGTGAAGAGTTTCATACCTAATGAATCTTGAGCGCTTACGGTCTTAAGATTATTATGTTGAAATCCGGTATGGAGCGAGGGGACACGATTTTGGGGCTCAAAGAATGACAATTTAACATTGTTGCCTACATAGAACAAAATATGTTGCGAACCCAATATCTCTCTACGAGCCTCCGGAAAAGCAGTACTTATTTCGTTTGAAATCATAGAGATATTCAAGTGTTGTTTATCCCCGCGATAGTTTAATAGTTCAAAATCGAGGTCTTCACTTTGACGGTGTTGCAAGATTAGAGATATACCCGTGCCACCACAGAGATACAAGTCCTTGATGCAATCTAATCGGGAAACCGTCTCAAAGACTTCTAACGTATTATCTTTTAATCCTTTATGCCACATATTTTTGCACGTATTTTTTGGGGTGCTTAATATGGAAGAAAAGAGCTGCTAAAAGGAGGTTGATTGTTCCATAATAATCATCGTAAGGCAACATTCTTTTCAGCCAGACCTCCTTGATTTGACGGTAAGGATAGGCTTCAAAGAGCAAGTGCATATCCTCAAATTCCAAATGAGATAAGCATTTAACAATCAACTCTTCGTCGGGAAGCACAGCTTCGGGACTTTTGGACTGATACGACCAAAGATAGCCACTATCATATAAGTGCTCAGATAGTAGTTGTTTTTTAGACAATATGTTCTTTGGCGCCGACATAAATACGTTTTGTTTGCAAAAGTACTGCTATTTTTTGAGTTATGCAAAAAAGGGGCGATTTTCAAGAAAATTATATCCCTCTTTCTTGCAGCGTTTAACATCTTTGTCAAACGCTTGAGTAGTTCGAACCGAGTACATACGTCAAATTCCTAAGGCTTGAAACATCTCCTCTGCTGAAGACCACGTATGCACGCGCCCTGCCTCAATGTCCTCCAAAGCACGGTCAAGACTATTTTTTTTCTCAATTTCAAACCCAAGTGCTTTTACGACTGCTTTGAATCGCTTCGACTCTATGTGCGGCACTTTTACTTGGATTACATCATAATTTTGTGTTAATGCTGCTTGCATAAAAGCCTCCTTTCTTCTAATCATATGGGGTATAATTCCCTATTTCGGCGACAAAGATACTACTTTTTCATGACTTATGCAAAAAAAAGTGCGATTTTTTGCATTAACTCAAGTTTCTCTGCTAATATTTTAGAAATGTTGGTTTTTGTCTAATGCTAATATGGCCCCCTTACAACACCCTTTTAACTACTAGAGCATTACTAGAGCATTACCAGAGCATTACTAGAGCACTACTGGAGCATGTGATTATATCGCCGTAATATCAGGATACTTTCCACTGGCTATCATCATCGCCAATGACCATGCCGTCGCCACCCCGCGAACCGCTTTATTGCGACTTTTTCCTTTACGTATATTCACCACTTCTGCCTCCAATGCCGCACGATGTCCTTTATATAGCAGACTGGCACGGGGAGCTAACTCGCTTATCTTCTGTGCACCTAACGGCATCTCCTTTGTCTTGTAATCCTTCCTCTCCCATTGAGCGGGCTTCCTTTGAACGATTACTTGAGTCGAATCCCATTTACATGCACGCGCATAAAATGTTTTGCCCATGCTGCCTTTTGCCTTAGATAGCCATTCTGCTAATTTCATTAACATACCTTTTCCTCCTTTTTTATTTAAATTATCATTAATGCCTGCTTAAAATTCAAACATAACATTCTATATTATTGATATACACTCTATTACTTCGTAAATTCAAGTACAATAATTTGCTTTTATAGGTTTATGTCCTTTGGAGGGCTTAACCCGTAAGGGTGTGAAATTTAGCGGTAAAAACTATCTGGAAACTTGTTTACAAGGAGTTTTTAACACTCAATTACACAAGAGTTTTTGCTCTAAGCCCTCAAAAGGGGTTTTGTCGGTTTTTGTTTATTTTTAAAGTGGTCAGTAGGGTTTTGTTCATCATTTAGAGGACAGCAGTGTTTCCGCATGCAAATATACACATTTTTTTTCGTTCCTGCAACGGTTTGCAGCAATAAGTGCAAAAAAAATTATTTTTTTGTGAAATTCCGTATTTTTCTATACTATTTTTAACCAAGACGATGCACCTTTTCACCTTTGACCGATTTACTTAACACATTGACGCATCGCTCATTTTGCAATTTCAAAATAGCAAAATTTACTTTTTTACAGAAAAAAAATAGAAAAAATAGAAAAATAGAGAAATTATTTGCATAAGTCGTGAAAAATGTTTATTTTTGCGCGACTTTTTATGGAGAGTACGATTATGCCTACTGCCACAAGACAAACAATTACACTGAGTTACGACCCGCGGAGTGCCTATGCACAGTCGTTTTTACAGACTATGAAGATGTCTAAATTGTTCAAAGTCGAAGATAATCCTTACGACCCCATCTATGTAGCTCAAATCAAAGAAGCCGCCAAAGGACCTTTTGTTCAAAAAACTATTGAAGAAGTATGGAATTAATGGAATATACTCTTCACTTTTCGCCTAAGGCTTTGGAGGATATAACTTATTTTAAAAAGTCGGAACCCTCATTAAAGAATAAAATCAACCGGCTTTTTTCAGAGTTGCAAGTACATCCGGAAACGGGAATTGGACAGCCTGAAAAATTGAGGTTTGATCTTGCCGGGTATCTAAGTAGGAGAATTAATTTGGAACACCGTTTGTTATACCAAATAGATGAAGACAGCCATAAGGTATATATTATCTCATTAAGAGGCCACTATTAATATAACTAACTTTAACATATTAACAACAAACCAGACAAAAAAGAATTAACTGCCAATTATTTGCAAAGGCAAAACAACAAACTTATTTTTATAATCAACATTTTAATTAACTAAATTATTAACAAAACAATGAAAAAAATCTATTCTATCCTGCTGATGGCTGTAGCTCTTCTCATCAGCACGAATTTGAAGGCGGAGACACTCCTTGTCGGTGAGAATCAAGCCTACCAGACATTGGAAGATGCATTTGAAGCCGCAGACAATGGAGACATCATCCAATTGCAATCTGCTTTATCAACAACGGCTACTACTGAGTTTGTAAAACCTGCTGGAAGCCAAATCACTTTGGATCTGAATGGTCAAACCATTACGAACAACGGGAAAAAAACTGCGGTTATCACCATCTATCGCGGTACATTGAACGTGATTGGTACCGGTTCTATTATTGCAGCCGGTGAAGAAGGTAAAGGATTCCAAGTACGCGGTACCTTGGATACTATTGCTGATTTCGCCGGACTTATTATTGGTGAAAATGTTACGGTTAATGCACAACAAACCACAGCGAATCCTTATGGAAAAGGTATTGAGATTTACACCAATAATAGCCGTACAGATGCCTCAAAAGGTTTATATAGGTCAGATTTCAATGCCAGTTATCCTAGCGATTATGCAGGCACCAAAATTACCGCTAATGCGCATGGATTGGCCAACGGCGTTCACGTAACTGTATATGGTACGGTACTTGGTGGCGAGTATGGTGTCCAAGTCAGCGGTGTTGTGCGTGACCCGAGACAGGCATACATTGTTAATACAAGCGATGAGTACAAATGCTACTATTATTTTGATGCAAACGGAAATAAGACCAAAATGGATGTCTCAACAGAAGCAAAATACAATCGAGTTCGCGCATATGCACCTAAAGTTACCATTGCTTCTACTGCTATCGTAAGATCCAACGCCACAACCAAAGGTTCGACCGCTGTTTATTGCGCCGGTTATGGTTCGTGGGATATCAGTGGAACTTGCGAAGGTAACGTTGGTGTTTACGTTAAATCCGGTGAGATTGAGTTAAATGATGCAACAATTACATCTACCAACAACCTTCTTTATGCCAGAGCAGAAGAAACCAACTCAAACGTTACAGCCCAAGGTTCTGCATTGGTAATTCAATCTTCTGCTGCTTATTCCGGAGAACAACATGTTACCATTAATGGTGACTCTAAACTGGAAGCCGAAAAGGGATATGCCATCATGGAAACTGTTACTACTGCAAATACTGAAACCAAAGTTGATGCTATCGAAATTAATGGTGGCACTTTCGTCGGTGGTGACAAAGGTGCAATCGCTTTGACAGAAACCACAGTTAATAACGATGCTACAAAAATAACAGTTCTTGGTGGCACTGTCAACGGAACAACTGAAATTAGTGGAAACGCAACGAGTCTCGAAACGCTTGCCGGAACAGGTAACAACACCATTATCACTGAGGTTAAAAATAATGATGGAACCACTTCATATGTTATATCTAAAGTAACTGCTGAAGAAAAAACACAATTGAGCACTTTGCCCCTTGCTGTTGATTTAAATAGTTACACTTCTGATGCAAGACCCGCTTTGAACTTGAGTGGTTTAAATAAGACTACCGGTTTAACTATCAACGCTAATACTAAAGTTCAACTGGGTGATGTTATCATGAATAATACCAATCTTGCCTTGACAATCACAATTCCTGAAGGCTCTACTCTGTTGGTTAAAACACTTACCATGAACAAGACTGCTCAGATTATCGTTAAGGCAGGTGCTAAATTGATTGTTGATGGAAATCAAGGTGTTTATGCTGATACAACCAGCAATATCATCATCGAAGCTGAAGATGGCAATATGGGTTTGTTCTATTTCAATCCTGCTGTAAGTTCCAACAAACACCCGAATGCAACTGTTCAACTCTATTCCAATGGTTATCTTGAGAATGGTGTATATCATTTCCAACGTTTTGGCGTACCTGTATTTACAAGCCTTTCACATAGCCAAATGACTCGTAAATATAGCACAAATACTTACTACTACTATTGGGACAACACTATTAACGACTGGGCTCCTATCACAAGTGCAACTTACGAGATGAAGCCTTTCGTTGGTTTGACAATGACCTCTACCTACGGTTCTGCCGGCAATATTTACAGCATGCCGGGTGAACTATATGGAAACGTAAATGCGGAACTGAATTATCTCGTCGGATGGAACTATTTTGCAAACTCCTATACCGGACAAATGGATATTAAGGATTTACTGTTAGATATCTTGAATGCTCATAACGATGAAATCGAAGGTGGCGTTCAAATTTATGATGCAGTAAACGATACTTGGAATGCTATTTCCAAAGCTAATATCCAAGAAGGTACCGCAGCCCAGACCAAGATTGAGCCTATGCAAGCAATTGTTCTTAAGAATATTTCTGATGCTACAATCACAAATGCTATTGACTATGAAAATGTTCTTTGGAATCACAGAGACGATTTAAACGAAACATCTGCTGCACCTGCTCGCCGTGGTGCTTCTGCTAATTACGATTTAGCCACCATCGTCATCTCAAATGATAATGCTAAACAAACAGTTACGCTTCGTCAAGGTGCTCAATTCTCTAATGAATTTGATAATGGCTACGACTTAAGCAAATATATGTATGGTGCAGTAAACGTATATGCCGAAACAGCCAACGGCAATATGGCACAAGTTGCTTCTGATAACATCTACGGACAAACTATTACCGTTAACACAAATAGCGCTAAGTCCTTCAAGATGACCTTTGAGAACCTGAATGGTGCAACCTTCGCTATCCGCGATAACGTTACAGGTTCTGTAATTGATATGACTGAAAATGCTGAATACTACTTCACCGCTGACGCTTACAATGGCGAAAATCGTTTCGAGATCGTTGAGGCTCGCAAGATGCCGACCGATGTAGAAGTTGTTGACGCAGCCAAGGCTCAGAAGGGTATCTACTCTCTCGTAGGTGCTTACCTCGGCGAGGACTTTGACGTTCTGCCTGCAGGTATCTATGTAGTTAATGGTGTTAAAGTCGTTAAGTAAGTTCAACCTTGTATCCGCGGTGTTCTGCACCGCAGGTACATCGCGGATACTTACTAATAGATAAAACAATGAAAAAATATATCAGTCCTAATGCACGAATATTAGACCTTTTGATAATGGACTCAACACCACTCGTTCCGCCTGGTGTTACAGGTAGTGGTCTTTCGGGGGCTCCCGAACGCTCTACATCAGGTAGCGTAAATTGGTAAATCGCATAGGATATAGATAAAACAATTCAATATAAATAACATAACTTACAAAAAGTAAAATAATATGAAAAAATTATATATTATGATGGTCATTCTTGCCTCAAGCGTGATGGCTATGAATGCTCAGAACTTGACTGCTCGTGCATTTATTAAGATGGATAATGTTTCCCTTCAGTTACGTGAAAGTGCAGAATTTAATGCAGGGTATACTTCCGGTTACTGCATTTCTAATAACAACCAAAAAGGTATGTCTGCTTATGTAAATGGGAATCGTTATGTACAGTGGGGCAGCAACAACTTAGAGGGTTTGGCACTTGAAATTCTTCCTGCAACAGCTGAGGAGACTCTGACATTCTCTAATGTTATTGGTACTCTTTACCTCGTTGATAATGTAGCAAAAAAATGCAAACTTATTGTTGATGGCGAGTCTTATACCTTCACCGCTACTGCCGGTGCAAGCGTTGCTGACCGTTTCTATATCTCCAAAACCGAAGTGGTTTACCAAACTGAGTTTGTTTGCCAAGTAGCTGAGGGTCTGTCCTTCCATGGTGACCAAGACTATACCGGTCTGCAAGTATTGGATGAGAATGACCAAGTTGTAGAAGCAGCTTTTGACCTCGCTGCAGGTGAAGACAAAGTAGTCGCTATCGCTACTGCCGGACGTTACTACGTCCTCAATGGTACGCAAAAGATTTTCTTCGTAGTAAGATAATCGCGCACCCGCGCACACGTGTGCATATATAATATAATGAGATATAACAACTGATATGAAAACAACCAATGATTACATGAGGCTTACAGTACGTGTTCCACGCACCGAAAACCGAAGATTCAGAACCATTGCAAAAGCTCTTGGCTGCGAAATCGAAAAAAGAAACGCTCTCGATGAAGCCTTAGACGATGTGATGGCCGGTCGTGTATATAAAGTTGAGTCCATAGACGAATTTCGTAAAATCTTCGCCTAATGTACCAGATTGAATATACTAAAAGTTTTTGGCGTGACATGAACCGTTCAAAACGGCTCGGATTAAACATCCAAGAGGTTATCTCAGTGGTGGAAATCTTAGCCGAAGATGGTTGTGTTCCTTCCGGGTATACACCACATATGCTTCATGGCAAATATGCAGGTTGTTGGGAGTGCCATATCGATGATGATTGGTTACTGATTTGGAGGCAAGACGATAAACGTTTAACACTTCTTTTCATGCGAACCGGCTCTCACGATGAACTCTTTCATAACAAATAGATATATTATTGCACACTAACTAACCAATTATATCACCCTACCTAAAAAGAAAGGTATATAATGCAAATTAAACAATTAGTATTAACCATCGCCTTACTGGGAACTTACTGCTTGTACGGTAATGCACAAACTGTTCTCAATGAGAAGATTGATGAGGGAGACGCCTTCCTTTTCGGTTGCCAAGAACTGAAAACAACAGGCATCTACCACAACGATGACAACACCGTTACGCTCAATCTGACCGTTTGTGCACCTAACGTGGTCAATGCCGGTGAAGCAACAATCACTCTGGGAGACTCCTACCTCTTCGGCTGTACAACCTACACGCCGACGGCATCAGGAGACATGGAGCTGAGGGACACAGCCGTTCTTGCTAATGGCTGCGACTCCATCACCTACATGACCCTGCATGTCTTGGAGCCCGTTGTGCCCTGCACTCCGTCTACTACAGACCTCGGAGAGGCTACCATCACACTCGGGGAGTCATTCCTCTTCGGATGCAATGTCCTGACACCCGCGTCAGCGCAAGACACTATCCTGCAAGAGACCCTGCAGAATG
>DFEE01000026.1:23019-24958 GCA_002368645.1 Bacteroidales bacterium UBA3810 | reverse complement strand
TGGTACCTGCCATCTCCTCCAGTTTGGCTCCCTGCTCGAGTCCGGCGTTGATATAGAACGCGAGGATAGGCAGCACGGCACCATTCATGGTCATGGAGACGGACATCTTGTTCAGAGGAATACCCGCAAAGAGGACTTTCATATCCTCGATCGAGCAGATAGACACACCGGCTTTTCCGACATCACCCACTACACGGAGGTTGTCGGCATTATAGCCACGGTGTGTCGGGAGGTCGAAGGCTACGGACAGACCTTTCTGACCGGAAGCAAGGTTACGGCGATAAAAAGCATTGGATTCTGCTGCGGTAGAGAATCCGGCGTACTGGCGGATAGTCCATGGACGGAGCGGGTACATGGCGCTGTACGGGCCACGGAGGAAGGGCGGAATACCACTGACATAGTTCAGGTGTTCCATACCCTCCAAATCTTCTTTGGTATAGACGGGTTTAACGTCAATTAGTTCCGGTGTCTTCCAATCGGCGGTGTTCGGGCCAACTACTTTGCTAGCCGAAACTTGCTTAATATCAATCTTTGAAAAATCAGGTTTCATTGTTGTTCTGATTTTAATGGTTAATAATTTGCGTATTTGCGTGTTTTTAAGAAAAAAACCTATAAAACCCCTCAGTTGTCTATTAGTCCTTTGGACTTTGTGTCTTTGTTTGCTTAATCGTCGTTGTGAGCAAGCTCCCACGACGCTCAATCAACCAAATCCACACTCTAACGAGTTAACAGCCAACTTCGGACATAAACATAAAAAACAATTTTCGTGGTTAATCCATAATTTCAATAATAGGTACGGTCTTTTCGATTCCCATCTTGGTCTCATATCTATATATACCAACTTGACGAACCTTCTTTCCTTTAGGTACTTTTACGATTTCGTCATCGTAATAATAATGTCCTTCGTTGTTGATAAGAAGATAGAGTGTACCCATGTAGTACATATCACCGAATGAATTAGAACCGCTCTTTGCATTAACAAGTGCTGCATTTTCTTGAATTGCTTGCATCACTTTAAAAGAACTTTCTTGCACAACTTCAGTCGGTTGCTCAAACATTTTTGCGCCTGGAATAGTTGGAGATGACTTTTGATTAGATAATCCTATTACTACCAAAACGAGGAAGGTAACAATTACTCCTGTAAGGAAACCTCCTCCGAAAATTAACCACTTGTTCATACTATAAATTGTTTTTGTTTTGTCAAACACTAAAAACTAAAACATATACATCTGACCATTTTCCACGTCCAGGAAGTAGTGTTCACATTGATCCATGGGCGGAGCGAAATTGTACAGGATACCTATGTGCTTGCCTGTCAGTCGCATGTAGTTCCATAACTGCTGACGATGCTCGGCTGCCAGTTTGTCCACCGCCTTGCATTCTACGAGGATGTCACCGTTGATGAGGAAATCCACGTAGTGCTTGTGCTGAATGGGCTTGCCGTGAAAGACTACCGTGAAGTAGTACTCACGCTGGTAGGGTATCTGTTTTTCGTCCAAAAGAATCTGCAATGCGTCTTGATACATGTACTCATTGAGAAACGGACCGAGCTCGCGGTGAACCGCGGCACACACACCGTTGATGGCATAGCAGCGCTGTTTGAGCTCTGCGCCCAATTCAGGGTGAACGTCCATTAGTCTTTTGAGCGTGTATTGCATAGCAAATTGTTTTTTTGTGTTTATTTCCTTTGAATACTTTTACCCGCAAGGGTCGTGGATTAGTGATAAAAAATATCTGGGAGTTTACTCACGAGGATTTTTTAGCAGTAATACACGTAGGAAGCAGAGCTTCAAAAGGATTCAAAGGGGTTTTTAATGTTTTTTTCTTAAAACCAATTACTTTTTCAACAACTGTGCATTGAGGGCTTTGAGGGTCTCGAGGACGTTGCAACGAACGTGGATGAAGTTGGAAATACCGAGCTTCTGGAGGTCCTCCATGC
>DFEE01000026.1:0-22953 GCA_002368645.1 Bacteroidales bacterium UBA3810 | reverse complement strand
GCCGGAGCACCGGCAACGATGAAGATCTCTTTGGCCCCATTCAGTTTCTTCCAAGCCTCCGGTGCATAAGTAGCATACTCGTCATCGGACGAACAGAGGACGATGATGTCCGCTTTCGCCTTGCGGGCCGCCTTGATACCTTCGGCGATAGTAGCAAAACCGTTGTTGTCGATAACCTTGTATCCTGCGCACGCGAGGAAGTTACAACTGAACTGCGCACGCGCGATACGCATAGCGAGGTTGCCGATGGTGAGCATGAAGGCAACCGGCTGTTTCTTAGCGGCCTCGGTCTCGAGACGGAGTGCTTCGAACTCTTCGGCAGCACGGGCAACAGGAAGCGTCGGGAGACAAGCCTCGCCGTTATTAGCACAACCGCAAGCAGCCTGTTTTTTATCCGTCTTGCAGGTGCAAATGGAGCTGCAAGCACCGGCGTCGGCTTTGATTTTCTTTCCGGCTTTCTCGGTGAAGTTCGGGAACTGGTTGGAACCGAGCAGCACCTCTTTGCGTTTGGCAACATCGCCAAGACGCTTTTTCAAGTTTTCTGCCACCTCGGCTTGAACCTTACCATCAACAATCATTTGGTATAGACCACCTTGTTCTTGAATAGCCAAGAACTGTTTCCAGGCTATTTCCGCGACAGAAGCAGTCAGGTTCTCAAGGTAATAACTACCCGCAGCAGGGTCAACGATTTTGTCGAAATGTGCCTCCTCTTTGAGGAGCAGCTGCTGGTTGCGTGCGATACGCTCGGAGAAATCGGTCGGACGTTCGTATGTGATATCGAACGGTGTGACGGTAATCTCATCCACACCCGCCAAAGCAGCGGACATAGACTCCGTTTGCGAACGGAGCAGGTTGACATATGCGTCAAAAATGGTCATATTGAATCGACTGGTGGAAGCACTGACATTCATTTTGGCAGCGTCCTTCAGGGCTTTGGTGAAGATGGGGTTCTTATATGCCTCTACAATCTTCGCCCACAAGAGACGACCGGCACGGAATTTAGCAATCTCCATGAAATAGTTTCCGCCAATACCCATATTGAAGCGAATAGCATTAGCTGCTTTATAAGCAGGGATACCCGCCTCTGTGAGCATGGTCATATATTCGGCACCCCAAGCTAAAGCATAACCTAATTCCTGCGTTGCATAAGCACCACTATTATTGAGAATAACGCTGTTTACACCCAGTACACGGTAGTTAGGCAGACTCTTAGCTGCTTGCACAGCCGCAGCAATCTTGCCCATCACCGCCTCGCGAGGCATTAACTTACCTTTCAGCAACATATTCTGCAAGGGATCCACATTGATACTTCCGACAAACTTGTGAGCATCAACGCCTTTGTACTCCCTACCGATATACCTTACCAAGATATTCGCAAGGATCGGTGCTGCGCAAGCACACACTTTAAAATTAACCGGCACAACATCAATACGGATGTCTTTTAAGAGATTCTTGATGAAACGGTAATTGAGTTTCTCTTTGTCTAAACAAAAACCGAGAGAGGTAATACCCTTGTTGAGTACTTCGAGGGCTTTCTCATTGGCTTTCCGTGCATTTTGGCATGCACAGATATTCTGCCTGATTGCCCACTCGTTATTGTCCTTCGTTCCGCGAACATAGGGGAATTGTCCGGGAGCGGATTTCGTAGTCTGCAAGCCTTTGAGGTCTTCCAGACGGTAGAAAGGCTGCTGATTAAAGCCTTCTGGGGTGCGCCAGACAAGTTTCTTGTCAAAATCGGCACCCTTCAAGTCTGTGATGATTTTCTCCTTCCATGTCTTAGTGGACACCGCGGGAAAATCCTCCAACAGATGGAGTTTTTCAATCTTTTCTTCTGCCATGATTTTATTGATATTTAAGATTAACTACAAACGGCTACAAAAATACTAAAAAATCTTCTATTATGCAAATTTATTTGATAATTTCAGTTCATTTCTATAATTTTTCACCCAATACGGTATAGCGAATGCCATTCCGCTCTATGTGCAAATGCCCATTGACGATGCGTTTAAATACAGTATCTTGCGCCGAGTCAACTGTTTGCACGGCATCAATGTCTGAACTTGGATCGGGTATTTGTGAGCAAGTGGTCATATATCGAGTGTAGGTATAGCCTACGCCGGTGGTGACAATCTCAATGCGTTGCAAACCAGGGCCATTGGCATCAGTATTGTCAGTACCGGTGAATGTAAGGGCGCTTTCGCCGCTTAGAGCCTCCGTATTCGTCCATGTATATGGATTCATCGTCTTATTGAGCGCCACAATGGAACCCAACTCACTATTCCCTGCCGATATATGGATTGTATTAAATGTGGGACCACCATAAGTACGAGCTGTAATCGTTACCGACGCTAATCGAGACAAATCTATAACCGGTGAGGTGATATAGCCGTTGGTATTGAGCACATAGTATGTACCGGATTTCTTAGTTGAGACAGTCCAACCTTGCACAGTCTCCGTAGAGTTCCAGATAAGTGTATCAGATTCAGCACTTGATTGTCCCTCGGCTTGGTGTGCAAAAACGGCGTAGAACGTGGTATTTTCAACTACTGCAGGGGCATCCTCACTTTCTATAAACAAATCAGCCGGAGCCTCATCAGTAGTACCGTCAATAAGCGAACTACTCCACCCCATGAACAACTCACTTTCCGTGCTGCATGACTGCGGAGCATCGGGCAAGATAGTCGGTCGACCGCCTACAGCTACCATATTGGTCGGATCACCAGCTGTATAATTTTGGCCGTCAACTTTCCATACGATATTGCATTGAGCAGCACATCTGCCGGAAAGACTAATGACAACATCATCAGCACCTTGACTTGCTAAAGTGAGAACGGCATTATGTTCTCCGACTGCAACCGGTTGGTATGTCAAGGTGACGTAATGCGTGCCGTTAGCATCAGCAAAAGCGGTCTCGCTTGCCGAGAAATATTGGGCATCCGCGCCGGTGATAGTCAAGGTTAGCGCACTTGACAAATTAGCTCCAGTAAGGGATATTTCACGGTTGCTACTCTCCCCTGCTAATACAGGTAAGAAAGTGATTTGATCTGTAGCACACATAATGATGGGGTCGGTAGATTGTATACTGCCATCGCTCACACCAGGGATAAAACGGACATCCTCAGAGCTGATAACATCGGTAGTCATGTTGACATTACTCGCCGTCATGGTGCCCCAAATGTATTCCACCAAGTACGGATAGTCGATATACGGGTTGCGGTTATGCTGTTTCAAATAGACCGCGTTATTGCGATCTATTTCTTTCTGGGAAACAGGGTCTTGACGATGCCACTTGAGTAAAAGTGCCACAGAATAGGAAGTCAAATCAGCTCCGTTTTCAAACATGACACTTCCCATATTACTTTGGGTAAAATCCCTATCCATATACCGTGTGGACATATAGAAATAGGTGCGCGCGAAATCTCCTTTATACTCATCATCCGGCTCATAGACCTTGCCGGAGTACCCTGCGAAACTTGAGGTACCAATATGCCCTAAAGCATGGCTGTTATTATCAATATTGGCGGTTGATGATGTTTCCCCATAGGGTAAGTTACCACGGAAGTTATTGACCCGCGCATCCGTCGGATAAACATGAAAGAGGTCTGATTTCATGGGACTCTGCTCGCTGAACCACGATTGAGGTACGGAATGTTCTTTATTCCAACAATCGCACACATTATGTTGGCTACTGCCGGCATCTGACATCGTGAAAGTACATGTCGAGTACATGTCCCAGATATAGCCGTTGGGGCGCATGTCAGTTTGCTCATAATGGGGTTCCAAGCCACTATAACTAATTGAGTTATAGTTAGCAGAAATGATAGACTTAAGTTGTGAGCGCAATGCCTCACCTTTTTTGCCGTCGGCAGCATTATAATAACCTGTAGGAATGGCGGCGTAAAGGGTTGCAGAGGTTACTAATACAAGTAAAAACAATTGTTTTTTCATGTTATAATTTTTTCGTTATATAATAGCACAAAATATCTTCTTTGACTTGTCCTGTCATCCCCGGCTGTTGCGCACCGGCATTAGCGGGGGTATGGCTATAGGCATCGAAGGGGAATGCCCCGTATTGTTCGGGAGTCATATGGGCACCTATTCCTTCTGTGATGTCGTGATAATAAGGTTTTAGCAAGGGTGACTCCACGAGGTACTCAGCAACCGCAAGACGGAGTTTGGATACCATATGCCAATAGATACAACCTAAACCCTCATATTTGTAGAACGTGCCACTACGCCCCGTAAAAGCATGGTGATGGAATACCTGCTCATAGACAGGTTTCAATGCTTCCGGCAAGTCATTGGCATTCCGATACCGCGCTGCAAAATGGACAAGTCCATCACAGTCCTCAACCAAAATGCCTTGTTTGACCCAATTATCATAATTAGAATTCTGCTTTATATGGGCAGGAAGTATATTCATCTCTAAGAACGAAGCCCGCCTGCGGTTGGGATAGAGCATATAAGACTCTCTATCTTCGCGGTAGAGTTCCGAGTGACGCAACGCTTCCAGTAATTCAACCGCCTCAGACGGTGTCAGGATATGAGCAGAGAGCACCGCCACTTGACCTTCTAACATCGGTTGCAAGTGTTCTATTTCCCAGTCCACTTTGTCGCCATTGCGATTGGGTTTCACCAAGTTATAGGCATGATAGAGTCCATCTTCCCGGCGGTTAGCACGGATTGACTCTGCCAATAACTCACGTTGCTGATCCAAGAAAGATATAATCTCATCCCGGCTGAGTTCAACCAACTCGCCGCAGAAGCCATGTTGATAAATTCGTGCTCGGTACGCCTCACCACAGCGCGAATAGTCATGCAAGTATTCCACCACCTCCATATGTAGTTGGAATGTAGCGGATTGACTGTCGCTGAGTGCCTTCATAAGGAAGGTGATATACCGGTACATGTAGTAAACCGTCACCATCGATGCACCATTTCCGACCAAAGCGTTGTTGGCATCATTCCATTCCGGACGAAGCGTATTCATCCATACGCCCGCATGGGGGATAAAATTAGAGAGTTTGGTCAATAGCGGGATAAGCAGTTTCTCCATACCTGTCGCCAATACGGGTGAGAAACTTGCCTGCTGTAAATCTTTAGTCGGCAGCAGTTTAGCATCAGCACCTAAGAAAGGCACCAACGACAAAATCTGATTATGCAGTTTCTCATCAAAGGTTATGGTATCTTTTGGATTAGCCAATATCTCATTATAACACTTGATACGATACGGGATATTGGCGAATGAGAATATCTGTTCCACAAGCATCTTCATGAAAGTCGGCTTATCGTATTGATAGAGCTGCTCCAAGAGTTTGCAAAGATAGATAATCTGGTGGTCGCCCCAGTAGCCGATATTAGACCATGGGTCATCGGGGTTGATGACCTCCCAGTCGATGCCGTCAGAAGTTATGCGGTAGGGGTTATAGCCATCAGCCGTAGTAGCATTAAGGAACTTAGCCACTGTATGCGAGATAAACTCCGGATGAGCCGCATTAAGAGCCTCCCAGTTCTGGAAGATATCCCGCCAGTTGCCTTGATAGGCAATAATGGGATTGCCTGCCTTATCCTCAACCTGTACATCAAAACTATTCCATGGTCTCGACGGGTCGCCATGCCTACGGGAGAAGGTAAGCGGCAGGAACTCAAGGAAGAGCCTCCGGAGCTGCATATCTTGGGGCAATTTAGCTTCTAAGTCCGCCATCGCTATCGTTTCGGGCAAGGCATTGAGGAAGGCCTCATACTTGGTATAAAGTGCCTTGTTAAAGCGGTTTATATGGCTGATAAAGTCCTTCTTAACAATAGTGGTACCATTGGGGTAATATCCCCCGCGCATGGTGTTGTAAAGCACATCGGCATAGTGCCGCGCATCCACTGCCATATCGCCGGTATCTATCACGCCATCGTTTAATTCTACAATATGACGGAGATGCAGGCGAGAAGCATTGATAGCCTCATTAATCTTGTTCGGCAAGACAGCCTCCCTGATTTCCCGTATGAGTTGTCGTACTTCGGCAGCATCTTTCTCAACATCCATAACGAGGCGCCAATGTTTAGTTTCGCCATCGGCAAGGTCTATGGCAGTATAAATGAGATAAGCTCCTTGCACACCTTTTGATTCAGGCTCGGCGACGATGTCACCACCATGCCGGAATGCCTCCAATTGCATGGCAGAAGTTAAAACGCTCATCCCATCAGTACCAATGCTATAAACCGTATTGCAAGTCAATGACTCTGAAGGCTCAGCCTTATCAACCATAATGGCTTCCATCCTAAAGAGGACAAGGTTCGTGTCGGGCACCTGTTCAGTATGCTTATAGGCATCAACCAATGTCGAATACACATTTTGGGTCTGGCGGTTAATGCCGGAAGGCAATACATTCTGCACACCGTCTATAATCTCGAAATCAATATTCTTACCGCTTACATTAGTTATTTCGCTGCTACGTACCCAGCCATAGTTTTTTGCGCTCTCCCAGGTGTAGGCGAAACATAGTCCTAAGGTCTTATTGCATTCCTCAAAACGGATAGCAGTACCATCAACTCTTTTGGTCAGGCTCCGTTCTATTGCAAAAAGGGCATCATTATTGACACTGAAGGGTTCCCAAACCACAGAAGCAGTATCCCCATTATGTTGCGCCACTCGAATGAGTGTACGCGGTCCCGTGAAAGTATAGTTCTGTGTTATCTTGTCATCGGTATAGTAGGGAAAAAGCGCATAATCCGGGCTACGCCTACCACAGGATAAACCACCTGTTGAACTTAGGTACATCCACAGGTCATTATCTGTGGCTAACATAGTGAAAAACGGTGCCATCGCATCTACATTGTCAATGCGATAAAAGAGGTCATTACCTTTCTTAAAATACTTACCCGTTACGTGTTTCATCGAGGTCATGTTTCATTTGTGCCATAGTGGCATTATCCAAATTATAAAAAGCTAAAAAGATTGCACAGGAAGCATATAGCAATCCGGGGACTATGCCAAAGAGTACGTGAATACTATTCATGATAGAAACGGAGTCTAAAATCTGTTGGAAACTCATCAGTTCGGCATTATAACCGACAGAGGTCATGATTGCACCGAAAATAGCAGCACCGATGGACCAACCTATTTTCTGAGCGAAGACCGCGGCAGACAGGCAGAGCCCTGTCGTACGGCGTTGGAACTTCCACTCGCCATAGTCTGCAGCATCCGCCAGCATCGTCCATAGGAGCGAAATTGCAGGAGCATAAGCCACTTTACCGAGACAGTTAAATATATTAATAAGCAGGAAATTATCCCCAGCGAAATAAAGCAGTGTGAAGAATAGACCCGATAGCAAGGAGCATACAATATAAAGTTGTTTAGCCCCAAAACGAGATACCAGAGGCTTCGTCAAAGGAATGGCAACAATCAGTGCTGCGGTGCCTAAGATATTGAATATTTGCACCTTGGATTCTTCACCCAAGAAATACTTAAAATAATAAGTCGCCGAAATATTCTGAATAGCGAACATGATGAAAGACACAATACCTACAATTGTGAGCACCACCCAAGGTCTATTCTTCAGCAGATACTTAAAGTCCCTTCCAAGATGCGAGTCTTGGCGCTTAGGCGGCTGCACACGCTCTTTGGTAGTCGCAAAGGTCACAAAGAAAAGCACAATACCAATAAGCCCGAAGATAGCTACCAAGTAACGGAAGCCGACTTTATAGGAGGCGCGAATGATTTCCGCGTTAGTGGGGTCTGCTTCCATAAAGCCTTTTCTCAGCCCGTCATCCGCCATCACGGCATAGTCCATACCCGTGGCGTGAGAGCCTAAATAATACACGATATAAAGTGCCAGACCTGAGACGATAAGTTGCCCTATATTAGCCGCTACAAAGCGATAAGAGTTCAAACCAGCGCGCTCAATGGAATCATCCGTCATCACGGCACCCAATGAGGAGTAAGGGATATTAACGATGGCATAAACAATTCTCAAGCCGATGAACATCGGTAAGATATAGCCTATCAAAGCGTTACCCTGCAAATCCGGTCCATAGAAAGCCAAAAACGCAAATAGCGCAAACGGCACACAACCAAAGAGCAGGAAGGGGCGGAACTTACCCCAACGACTATCTGTACGGTCCGCCCATATCCCCACTATAGGATCCATTACAGCATCCATGATAGTACCTAAAATGGCAATAGTTGAAGCCCATGCCGGACCTATACCCAACACATCGGTATAATAAAAGATAAGCCAGAAATTAACAAGATCCCAGACGAAATGGGACGCGGTGTCGCCAAGCGAGTAGCCAAGCTTCTCTCTAAAGGAAAGTTTCATAATTATTGTTTCTGATATACACGGATATAATCAACATACATCTTCGCGGGCGAGCCATCCTCGGGCAGTGCCGTTACAGGCTCCAAAAGCGCCTTATCAATGCGTGCCGAATATTTGTCGGGATTAGGCATGTTCGGGAAATAGCCGCCGACGGAAAGGTTAAGTACAAAATAGAATGGATGGTTGAAATAATGCCCCGGTTCATTCACCTCTTTACCTCTTAAGCTCAGTGTGAAATATGGTTCCGCTTCAGGATAACGGTCTTGGTCCAAGTACATAGCAATACTATCCTCGGTCCATATCAGGGTATAGAGGTGGAAATCACCCTGCACGGGATAATCGGCGGTCTTGAACATGCCCACATTGGGATATGCGCCGTTATTGAAACTCTCGCCCCAATGGCAAGCACCATTGAAGAACCGGTCTTGCGTACCATTCTCAATGCCTTTATAATGTCCCATCTCAACGATATCTATCTCGCCGCACTTAGGCCACACGGTACGACCTTCAGCTTCTAAACGCGCTTGCAGATTATCGATAGCATCATCGTCACCGAGATTGGTAGCTAAGTTATTGCCTAACATCCAAAAGGCAGGCCACAAGCCATTGGCGGTATAAGGGAAAGCAATCCGAGCCTCAATTTTGCCATACTCAACAGTCACTTTATCCTGCGTATTGAGTCGGGCAGATGTGCAGGGACGATAACCTTCTTCTCCATTATAATCAAAGTAGTAGTCTTCACGTTGGGCATTCAACACAAGGCAATGGGCATCAGTTCCGGGGTAGTTCTCAAAACTGATATTCGCGGGAGTGTAGTACTGTAATTCAGCATTGCCGCCTCCACGCGCATTATCTTCTACATTCCAAAATGAGGTATTTAGTGTGTCGGCATCAAAGTTATCCTCCCAGACGAGGACATAGTCTTTTTTAGCGCATGATGTCAGTAACACGATTGCCAAGCACGTCATAGTACGCGCCGTCATGTTCAATAAAGAGTTTGCCATGGCGTAAGATTTTTGCATTATGGTTCAACTGTTCTATTTCCTCAAGCGCAGATCCGTCCTCTGAAGGATTTACCTGCTCAATTGCATCTGATGCCGAAGGACATACAAAACTCTGATTGGCATCACCACGTTGGTAAATTCTGACCCAATCGATGTACATTTTGGCAGGGCCGTTGTTCAACGCAGTTATTTTGTTGACATCATAGATGCCGGGGAACTGTCCGCCAACAGCCAAATTGAAGATAACGAAATTAGGTTTGCCAAATACGACCTGCCTATTGTAGTCCGGATTATCATTGGGCTCTAAATCTTGATGGAAATAGGCAGCAGCATGCGTCGCTTCATAATCGACATACATATCTATACTGGTCGGTGTCCAAATGAGCGTGAAGATATGGAAAGTGTCTTGCAGCGAGTAGGGGTAAACGAGTGCATTGGCTTCGCTCGAAACGGTGTTCCAAGCACTACCAACGTGCATTGCGCCATTGAAATACCGCTCCTGGTTGCCGTTAAAGCCATTGCTATTGCCCATTTCGACGATATCGGTTTCACCGCAACGCGGCCACCCGACCTGGTCAAAATTATTTCCCATCTGCCAGAATGCAGGCCAAAGACCATTGGCTGTTTTAGGCATCTTGATGCGCGCATCAATACGACCATAGGTATAATAAAGATTACCTTTGGTATTGACACGTCCGGAAGTACAATGCTTCCCCATATATTCTTCCTTAGTTGCGGTGAGCGTCAGACATTGCTTACCCTCATATTGTTCGATAGAGACTCCTTTTTCGCAGTAATACTGTTGCTCGTTGTTGCCGCCGCCATCACCATTGACTTCCACATTCCAAACATTGCGGTCCAAAGCTCCGTCAGTGAAATCCTCATTGAAGACAAGGGTATAATCACCCAAAGTTGTTTCATCGTCATTCCCTTCACTGCCGGCACCGCAAGCACTATTAGCGATAGTACGAGGAGTAGCGTCATTACTCAATATCACATCGTCTATATAGACGATAGCATCTTCGGAAATATCATTGCGGTCAGCCATAAACATTACGAAATCCACCGCCTTTCCGGAGATGTCAAACACCACATCCTGCCACTCATTAGCCACTATGGTAGTCATCGGCGCGACATCAAGGTTAGAGCCGCTATCCGTAACCTTCACGTTAGGCATGCCGGTGTTGTTGCGGTACATCAAAGCGTGCACATAATTATAGCCTGTTTGTTGCGAAGGTAAAGTATAGATAGCTCCCGACCAATTTTCGCACCCCATAGCGCGTGTCAGTTGTAACACTTTACAAGATAGATTAAGTCCGGTTTGATAAGGATTATCCACTATCCCCGCGCCACAAGAAACGGTATTCCATGAATTAGAGCCATGCTCAAAATCATCAACCGACACTTGTGCCGATGCAACCAAAGTGAATCCCCCTATTAGGGCCGTCAAAAAGAATTTTCTCATAATTGGGTACCTAAAACAGTGTATCGTATATTGTTTCTCTCAATAATCAGTTGGCCGTTATGGAGGGACTTAACACCGGCATTAGGAGCATTCTTCACCTCATCGAGTGCCGTGTCTTCGGGGTCGTCCGGATTAACAGGTTCATCGGGGGTAGTCGGTTCATCCCCCTCTGCACAGTTAGCGCCAACCTCATAACTGATACGGTCGCAGAACAAAACGCCGCCATCGGCATAAGCAAATTGCACGAGGAAGCGAATAATTTCTCCTTCCTGCTTGCCGGTTAAGGTATATTCGGCTTGCGCGCCATCCCAGTCCATCTGAATGGGATCGCCGTCTAACTGCTCATTGCCATCAACATCCTTGAAGAGGAAGAGCATGGGGGCGGCTATTCCGGCAAAAGCGTCCAAGACTTTTGCTTGCAGCACGACATCGCCGTTACCCATGGTAGAACAGGTATAGACATAGCCCTTGACGAGGTCGGCCTCAGTAGCGGCTTTACCATTGTTGGCAGAATAATATGCGTCCACAGTGTGCAAAGTATCAACACATGAAGCGACAACTGAATTGGCAGCCTCGGTGCAGTCTGAACCCACTTCGTAGTTCACCCTACCGGAGAAGAGCACTTTGCCATCGGCACAAGCCACTTGCACTAAGAAACGGAGTTTATCGCCATTGTTATATCCTGTCAGCGTGTGGGTTGCGGTCCTTGTAGCAGCATCCCAACCGGACATTTGGATAGGATTACCTATCAAAACACCTGCATTATCAAAGGTGAATAGATACGGTGCTGCCATGCCGTCGATAGCATCCAGGAAGGTGAATGTAATGGCCACACCGGCAGAAGTTGTTTCGCACTGCCAAGTATATCCTTGGTTCATAGACGCAATGGCATGTTGCGTATCCGCTGAAGTGTAATAGGCATCCACATCAGTGCCGGAACCTGTACATACTGCCTGAGCAGCAATAGTTACTAATGCTAAAGAGCAAACAAGTAAAAGTTTTTTCATGGTGGTATAACATTATAAATTATTGCAATATAAATCCGGAGATATATGCAGAACCCGAATTCATTTTTAATTCTATTTCATGATACCCTGATTCCATATCGGCAGTAGTCACCACCTCCGTCCAATTTATATAGCTGCCTGTTCTAGGCATATCTAAATAATTAGCTAATTTTCCATCTAAATAAATCTCCAAAATCGAAGCAATATAGGATGTATATCTGACTGCAATGGTTTTAGTCGATTGAGGAACTGCAAGATGGTAAGTAAGTGAATTACCGGTATGCAAGCCGGAGACCATAAGTCCCTCCTTTCCTGCTTTAGTTATCGCCTCCATATCAGAGCAAGGACGCAATGTTGTGTTCGTATTACTCAGTTTACAATACTCGCCGGCATAGATGAACCTATTAGCTTCCAAATACTCTGACGAAGACATGTTGGTAAAATAACAATATACCTTCCCAGCATCAGTCAAAGAACTTCCTACTCCGGAAGTTAACAACTCCATATAAGGATATGTATTGTGCTTATTCCAACGCGGAATGAACCAAGCATAACGTTCCACGAGATCAGACGTTTCCAAATAATTCAAAGCTGCGGACATGTAATCCATTTGTGCCTCCGGGGAACTGACATTCTCCCATGCACAAAATTCTGTTAGCCAGATTGGTTTATTGTATTTTGCAAACTTCTGCACAAACGCTGCCATAGCTCCGGCCGACCCCATATAACAATGTATTGAGATTGCATATACATCATCAAGACTAACATTGGGTTGTTCAAAAAACTCGTCTAACCATTTGATTGGGTCACTATACCCTTCTAAAGTACCATAGTTCATAGCCGGTGAAACAAGTTTGAGATTCAACTCTTTAGCAAGAGCCACTACCTTAGGCCATTGCGAAGCAGCCTCTATGGGGGGCATACGAGCTTGATCTTTAAGATTGGGTTCATTATATGCTAACAAATATTTCGTAGATGGATGCGCAGCCACATAAGCACGAATATTATCAGCATTATAGTCATTGTTCCAACACATAGGACAATAATCTATCTCATTGGTATCAAACCATATAGCTGAAATATCCGAAGTTGTGTTCCCCCAATTATAGTCCCAAGAAATGTATGGACTTAGGACAGGTAAGTCCTCTGTAATGGAGAAATTAAACGCCACACCTCGCTTAGGGGATTTAGACATCTGTTGTACGCTTATGCGCACAGACGAAGGCGTTGGTTCCACACCGCAAGCTAAAAGATTTACCGAGAACAATATTAAAACTAACTGCTCAATATATTTCTTTTTGATAAACACGTACATAATCCACTTTCATTACAATCTTATTAGCAAAAATAGCATCATCTATTGTTCCACCCATTGTGCCGCCTAAAGCAAGATTTAAGATGATATATTGATTATTGTAGAAAGGCCAGGAATCCTTGTCCTCATAATCGTATTGGGAGGATACTGTAGCAGTATGCACATTGTCCACATAAAAACGTATCTGATCATGCCCATACTCTACATTAGGAGCCCATTCTATCGCATACACATGAAATTCACCTTCCACATTATCAAGATAGTAACGACTTGACCAGTTATTGCCACGCAGACCATTTTTATTATTCGTATGAACTGCATGAGAAATCATGGTCGGCTGTGAACCGACATGTTCCATAATATCTATCTCACCATTTTTAGGCCATGATCCGTTACCTAACATCCAAAAAGCCGGCCATGTGCCTTTTCCAGCAGGCAATGATATGCGTGCTTCAATGCGACCATATCGGAATTGCTGCTTATCCTTTGTCAAAATACGAGCCGAGGTGTACTCACGGTTATCATAAGTTTCTTTACGGGCTTCAATCTCTAAGCAGCCGCCTTGTACGCGGATATTTTCTGCACGATTAGTATAGTATTGCAACTCATTATTGCCAAAACCACCACCACCTTGCTGATAACTCCAATTGTCCTCATTTAGCGTATTGCCATCAAATTCATCTGACCATATGAGTTGATACTCGCCATGTTCCGTCTCTCCATAATTAACCGTTTGAGTGACTGTTACAATGCAATAAGCTGTTTGGGTTGCTGTCGCTGCAGTAATGATACATTCACCTTTGGCATTGGCTAAAACGACACCCTCAAAGACAGAGGCTACATTGGTATTGGAAGATGACCATGTAACCACCTCTGAAGCTGTGGCGGTCAAGGTATAAGTTGATCCAACTTCCAGATGAAGCGCTACGCTATCCAATGATAAGGATGTTGTACCACCGGACGGAGGATTTTGCTTACCGTTACATGCTATAAGGAAAAGAGGAAAAAGTAATAGAGGTATTAGTTTCTTCATAATCTTAATAATTTATTCTTGTGCGAAGTAGGGGCGATCAAACCCCTACTTGCTATAGGCTATACTTACTTCTTATAAATAAATACAGCGTCATATTGTACGTTAGTACCACTAATGCCACCATCCAAGGAACCAAAGATATTAACAGCTTTTTCGGCAGTTCCATATACTAAACCTTGTTGAGTCAGCACAGTCATCGGGAATTCAAATTCGTTCCAAGAACCATCTGCATTATAATCAGCGTCCATAGCACGGTTGTTGGAAGGAGTACCATTATCAACGAAATCACCACCTATTACATAGGCACCGGAACCGGATGTACCATCGAAGAATAGACGATGAGATAGTTTAGTGGCGGATTTGAAACCAATGTGCATATAATACTCTGCAGGAGCTGCCATAATTTCAGCCAATTTGCTCAATTTCTCCGTATTCTGAACATTTATTGCCCAACCGGACCAACCAACGTTTAAAACAGAAAGGGAGACCCAACCTTCGGTTAAATTGAAGAAATTCTTACCTTGGGTTTGACCGGCATCCATGGTGCCCTCCCAAATATACAAATAGTTTTCAGCATCATCTACACGAAGGTCTGCAACAACCTTATCAGATATTTTTTCATAAGTCGTTGCATCCATAATGATTGGGAAATAGTTACTACCTTTCAAGCATTCGTAATCTTGAGTAGTTCCGCCACCTTGGTTACCTCCTGCCTTAGCCACTTTTACGAGACAAGAAGCCTGACTTGTTTCATTTTTAGCTACGATAATAGCATTGCCTTCTTTCATTGCTGTCACCAAACCGGCATCACTTACAGTTGCGACTGCATCATTTGAAGAAGACCATGTAACAGCTACATTAGCTGTCAATTGGTGAGTAGCACCGACTTCAAGAGAGATTTCGGATTCACTTAAAGTAACTTTTTTAGTGGAGTCTTCAGGATTAGTTTGCTCCTCTTTCTTGTTGCAAGCTACAATTGTTAAAGCAGCCATTGCAAAAACCAAAAGTTTTTTCATGTTGTTAATAAATTAAAGTTGTTAATAATGTGAATTATATAATGTCTATATACATTAATATTTCGGATTTTGCTGCATTGGTTGAGCGGTTGGATTAAGTGATATTTCTTCATTTGGAATGGGGAATATCTCATGTTTTCCGGCAATAAACTCATTGATATGTCCTCGAACTTCTGCAGATTCCTTATCTCTGTAAGCATCCATGTGAGCTTTCAAACCATTTCCATCCACACCTTCCCAACGAACGAGGTCAAACCAACGATGTCCTTCCATTGCAAGTTCACAACGACGCTCATGGCGCAAAGTCTCAATGGTAGCCGAGCCTGCAGAAGCTAAACCTACACGATCACGTACCTTATCTATATAGGTGAGTGCTGTTCCGGCATCGCCCGAACCTAAACATGCCTCAGCATACATCAATAACACATCTGCATAGCGGATTTGCCTGTTATTGAGAGGGCCGCGGGAATCGTGAGAATAAGGACGTTTACCATAGCCTCCACCATCCTCGGCACGATAAACAGCATACTTATTATTAAGCAAGAAATTACCTAAATACCCTTCCTCCGCCTCATTTTGGACTAAGACACTGGTTGGATCTCCTGTAACGGACTTAATCCATGCCGGATCGTAAGGATTGATGATAGCTGCAGACCTGCGGATAGAATCATTGGTCTCAAACTCGTTATACAAATCCCACGTCGGGTGATTGAAGCCCCAACCACTACCAATGAGAGTAGAACGGCTACGAACCAATGTCTGGGTAAATGAACCGGCTGTATAGCCGAAATGGATTGGGTCACCTTCCCCAGCATAAGAGCCCCAAAATACATCCGCATATTGAATCTCAAAAACCGACTCTATGCCGTTTTCACCGGCTATGGTAAAATTGTCCTCATAATTAGGACAGAGGTCATACTCACCGGAAGTGATAATGGAGTCACCCCACGCCTTAGCATCAGTATAACATTCAGATTGTGCTTTAGCAATACCGGTTCTGGTTACACCATCTTGGCCACGCCAATACGGAGATGCCATATATAGGTTCGTTTTCAAGAGCATTGCTTGAGCAGCACCTTTCGTAGCACGTCCTAAATCCTCACTTGTATATAGAGACGAACTCTTTACAGGAAGGAGTTTATTAGCCTGCTCCATATCAGAGAGTATTTGATTAAAAATCGTCTCAACGGAAGCACGTTCTACCGGCCAATTGTCGGAATTATCAATAACTGTAGTTACCAACGGCACGCCTGCGAAGATACGAACCAAACGGAAATAGTAATAACCACGCAAATAATAGGCTTCACCTAATAGACGATTCTTCATCGCCTGCGTGAAATTCTCATCTATACCTACTTCCATATCGGATATGTATTTGATAGCCAAGTTGGCGCGAGCTATACCTTGATACTGTGCACGGTAGAAATCCTTGAGCAACGAGTTTTGAGAAGTCGTCCTCCAGTTCTCTATATCATACACATCAGCCATATCGGAAGTACTGCCACCACCCTTCAGAGCGTCATCCGATGCGATATCGCCGATGAACCATTCGGAACAATAAGTTTCATTAAATTCCCACATCAACGGAGTATATGCTGCCGTTACGGTCTGAACTGCAGCAGCAGTTGTGGTAAAATAGTCATTTAAGGTGGTCTGCCCCGGAGCCTGCTCCGTGAGATAATCCTTACAAGAAGGCAGGGATAGCACCAATAAACTTAGTACAATGATGGATAAAATTTTCTTTGTTTTCATATCGCTGTCCTCCTATTAGAATGTTACATTTAGGCCGAAGGTGAAGGTGCGGCTCTGTGGATAATTACCATAATCAACACCACCACCTACCTCAGGGTCATAACCACTGTAACCGGTTATTGTAAATAAATTTGAAGCAGTCATATATAAACGCAACCGATTGCAATAGAATTTCTCTGTCCATTTTTTGGGGAAAGTGTACCCTATCTGAAGGTTCTTCAAACGAAAATATGCACCATTCTCAATAAAGCGGGTACTATTATCCGTATTGGTTGCGGAACCAAATGGATTAGGAATTGTACCATTGCGGTTTTCCAACTGCATATAGTTGATACCATTATTAATCAAGGCGGTTTGAATGGCCTCGCTATACCCTACCCAAACATTGTTGACCATATTGGCAGATAGCGCATATGACGTTCCGTCACCCTCTAAATACTGGCGCTGGAAATTATATATCTGGTTACCCGCAGCACCTTGGAAGAACAATTGCACATCCACTCCGTAGAAATCCATACTGAAGTTTAGACCATACGTGAATTTAGGGAAGGGATTACCGATGACTTTTTTATCATAATCGTCTATTTTGCCATCCGGCACACCGTCCGGACCACTCAAATCCTTGTATTTCGCATCACCGGCATGAACCCCAATAGTTTCGGCTGTATAGCTATAGAGGTGTTGGAGAGCTTCTTCGTCAGAGCCATAGACGCCTAAATATTCATATCCCCAGAAGGAATTTAAGCCCATACCTTGATCCGTTTTAATAAGAGTACCATAACCATAAATAGGACTACCGCCATTAACAGCGGTTACTTCGTTATGGATATAACTGAAATTAGCACCGATAGTATAATGGAATTTACCCGCTGTGTTCTCGTGGCTCAAAGAGACTTCCACGCCTTCATTACGGATGTTCCCCACATTCTTAATCAAAGCAGCTCTATTACCCACATGGGCAGGAGCATTGACATTCATCAAGGCATCCAAAGTATTACGACGGAAGTAATCAATAGTACCGCTCAGTTTTCCGTTCCAGAAACCGAAGTCAATACCCGCATCCCATTGCTCATTGGTCTCCCACTTACCAGCGGTATTAACCTGCGTCAACACGGTAGCACCGATTGCTACATCTTGAGTAAGCCCTAAAGGATAACCGGTAAAAATTCCTACGGGATTCGTGGACATATTAACCACAAAAGAATTAGAAGGAATACCATCGTTACCCACTTGACCATAGCCCAAACGGAGTTTCAGATTATCTATGAAACTATAATCCTGCATCCATGGTTCTTGACTAATACGCCATGCCAGAGAAGCAGATGGAAAATAGCCCCATGGATTCGTAAACTTACTGGAGGCATCAGCACGGAAGTTAATGGTAGCCATATAGCGGTCGTCATAACTATAGAACGCACGCCCGAGGAAAGATAAACGTCTCTCTCTGCCAACTCCGTCGCCGGAAGGATTAACATCTTCAGTTGCATTGTTAATATACCAGTTACTGGGAACCGGATTAAGAATTGTGGAGCCTCCGCCACTGATACTATAGTAATTATACTCGGACCAAGTTTGACCGACCATCACACTGAAATTATGCTTACCTATTTTCTTAGCATATGTCGCCGTTACTTCCTCTAAGAGTGTCATATAGCGCGCCATAGACGACCCTATGTGGTTTCTGGGATCAGTGTTATAAGAGGAGTAGATATTCGGATACGTAAAAGTACGATTTCTATTGAGAGAGAAATCCATACTGATACTCGGTTTAATTACCAATCCATCAATCGGTTTAATCTCAATATATAAATCACCAACTGCACGCTCTACTTCATTCTTCGGCTCGCTATTGAATGCCATCACATAGGGATTAGTCACATTCTTAAAATTACTACCGGCGCTATAATGACCGCCAATATCCTCACCATTGACATTCACACTGCCTTTGGGATAATACACAGGATCCCAAGGAGCCATGGCCAAAGCACCGCTCAATATACTTGCACCGGCAGAACCATTATTGTTCATCGCATTTCGACCGGTAGAATAACTGAAATTCAAGTGCTCACCTATTACAAGCCACTTGCGAACCTCGAAATCAGTGTTTAGCCTTAAGGTCAAACGCTCGTAATTAGAACCTATGATAGTACCATTCTGATTAAAATAGCCCGCGCTGAAAGCATAGTGACCTCTTTCACCGCCGCCGTCAATAGACAAATTATAGTTGTGCATAAAGGCATTTGGAACAAATACCTCATCTTGCCAATCGGTTTCCTGAGTACCATAGTCGAAATTGGTCGGATAGTACTCACTGGTACCCAAACGCCATGCCCTAAGCCAGCCATTAAACCCGTCAGTCAAATAGTCAGAGATTTCCGAGGCACCATTACGCATAGCACCCATACGCAACATTAGAGAAGTATGAGCATCACGACCTAACACATCCAATTTCTTCCACCTGTTCTGGAAACCCCAGTAGGCATCAAAATTGATGGTCGGCTTCTTGCCCTCTGCACCTTTACCGGACTTGGTGGTTATAAGGATTACACCATTGGCACCTCGGCTACCGTAAATAGCAGCGGCGGATGCGTCCTTCAAGATTTCCATAGATTGGATATCTTGGGTTGAAAGGAAGCTAATATCGCTCGTGATAACACCATCCACTACATACAAAGGGTCATTACCACCGAGTGCAGAACCGATACCACGGATACGAATGGTGGCGGCTTGGCCGGGTTGACCGGAAGAAGTGGTAACCGTTACACCCGCAGCACGACCTTGCAAGGCTTGGTCTAAACTGCTCACCGGCGCCTTTGCCAAATCCTCTGCTTTCACCGATGCTACCGAACCCGTCAGGTCACTTTTCTTCATCGTACCGTAACCTACTACAACCACCTCATCCAAGGCGGTATTGTCCGTCGCAAGCGTGATAACACCTAAATTGGTGTTTGCACCTAATTTAATTTCATGTTCTTTGAAACCTAAATAGGAGATTACCAGAACATCCCCGGCTTTAGCGTCGTCCAAAACAAAGACGCCGTCAAAGTCCGTAATAGTACCCATTGTAGTGCCTTTGATTGCCACATCCGCACCGATAACGGGATCCGGTTCTCCCTCTGCCATCACAGTACCCGTGTACTGCGCCATTAAAGTGCCCGTTACTATAACCGAGAGAAGAGCACTCAAGAAGAAGCGTTTTTTCATGTTAATATATTAAAGTTAATTATTTAGCAATTATATTTCTTAAAGGCGCACAAAGATACAAAAAAATTCCGACCCATACAAAAAAAAGTGACGATTTTCCGCAAATCGCCCCTTTTTGGAATTAAAATACAAAAATTGTCTCAAATTCTACTATTCTTGTTGCATTACTTAACACGAATGCCTTGCACATTGAATAATTGACCGTCACGTTTAATCAGCAGTTGCCCGTCATACAGGAACTTGGTTACCTTCACGTCCTCAACCGCAATCTCCTCCAATCCGGTCTCCATCGGGATAACCGTCATCTCAGGAGCTACATAATCAGTCGGACGAGCTGCGCCAAAGTCATCAATGCATACATAGGTCGGAGTATTTACGCCCCAGTCACCCGTGTCCGTACTCAGCATACCTATTTGCAACTCGTCAATCTGACCTAACTCGGATAAGCTGACATAAGTCCAGTCGGCAATGTATTTGCCGTCAACGGCGAGGTATACATGCTTGCCGCTAACCACTTCACCATTCAACTTACCGCCAAGCACAAGAGTTAAAGTGTCTTGCTCTGTGAACTTACGAGCGGGAGAAAAATCATTGGTCGTGATACCGCCTACTGTGTAAGCATTGTTGTTCACAAACATTCCTTCGACAACTTGCGCATCAAATTTAATGCTGTTATTGCCATTAAAATCGGAATACCATACCACGAAGTTATCCCCGCTGTGTGCACCACCGCTTGCGCTGCGATAGGGTTCAGCAAGACCGGCAGAGGTTTTCTCAGTCTCATTGCTTACTACAAAGGCATAATAATACGGTGTACCCCATGCGTCATCCTTGTAAGTAGAGAATGTGTAGGAACCGCTCTCCCATGTGTTTACGCCGCTTACCCAACTCTCTTGAATACCGGCTGCAACGTCTTCAAATGTTGCTACTTCAGAGTGAGCTGCTAATGCTACCAACAGCGCACTCGCAAAAAGAATAAATTTCTTCATCTGTTTGTTGTTTTTAATATTAATAATTATTGTTAATTATCACGATTTCACCATTCCATCTTCCCTAATATATTGTACACTCGTCCGCCTGCTTCTATCACCACATGTCCGTTCACCAGTCTGCACCGAGCCTTTCTTTCTTGGCTCTGACCACTGGACCTACTGCCTTGCACCTCGTCCACTCCTGTAACTATATTGAGATCCTCTGCTCCCAATACCTCAGTACTTGTTTCGCCTATCCAGCCGCAAGTCTGATTAACACCTGTATAAACCCGCACAAAATCCACCCCATCTATACTCACTCGTTCACGCGTCTCTATATCCACAGCCCAATCCAAATCTATACTGTCCGTCGTATTATCGGCATACCCAAACGCATACCTTGCTAAAAGCCAATGCTCTGCCTCGGCCGTTCCGACATTAACAGCATTATTCGGCAGCCGCGTGCCTCGGAATATCAAAGTCTTTTCCTCCACGCCTTCCGGCCAATAGGCCTGCGTATGGTACCCGTTACGATAGACATAACCGCTATCGCCCTGGTTATCCCGCCAAAGTATATCCTGATTGACACTATCGGGCTTATAATAGGTTATCTCATAACCGAATACCGTTTCCGCGCTATCCTCTGCCGCCCCGGCTATCTCATACCAAACATCATCGGCTTCGCCATTGCCGTTATCGTCACGACTGACCATGATAATTCCGGGCTCACTGTTGTTTAGGAAGCCGTTGCCGCGAATCCTGAGGTCGGCTCTACCCGCTGCATTCATGACCCGATGGTCAAATCCAAAGGTCACATATCCACCATAGGCACCGAGGTATAGTACACCGCCCGTAGAGCCTACTATGCGACTCGGGTCACAAATAGTTGTGTTCGCAAACTGACCGGGTGCGGGCTTATACTCCAACACGCGACTTATATACGGCGACACCGCCAATAATATCATCAACATCGTCTTCATTCCTGTTTATTATGATTAGTTTTGTTACTTTTATTATAGTTTGCTATTGGGCACCTGGACTCCCGGTCTCCTGGTCAGTTGGTCTCCCGGTGTCCTGGTCTCCTGACCATCCTGCCTCATGGCATCCTGGTCTTACTGCCGTAGCGCAAAGTGACCCGGGATATCTCCTGTCATGACATTCCACTTGGCGCGCCCGTCTGCACCGATGCACCACAGTGTTCCGGGAGTCACATAGTCCTTAGCGTCAGTAATATAAATATCCTTGGTCGTCGGATGAACGGCTATCCCATACGGCAATCGCACGTGTACGGTTTTGTCTGCGAGAAAGTGCGGATTAACGACTCTCTTTTGTCGCACATTGACAATGCTGTAACTGATTTCATTCGACATCGTCTGATTACTCCACTCTGCACCTATTATATATAAGCTGTCTCCGTCCATCCACATGGAATTAACTGCCACTTCCACCGTATCGACTACCCCACTCGCTATATTGAAGCAAAAGAGACGGGAAGGAATTTTCCCATAATTTCCGCGGGACGAAATCCATATATTGCCATACCTGTCTCCTCGCACATATTGCAAGTTAGGTGCAATCTTGATACGCTCCACTTCCCGCATAGACCCTATATCAATAACACTGATTGTTGAGTCAAATTCCGGCAGATAACCGCCGCTGTTCGCTACATATAATCGGCTACCGGCAACCTCCAACTCATCCGGCTGTGAACCGACATGGCAGATTGTGATGAGTTGGAGGGTCGCGGTATCAAACTGAGCCACATATCCCACATAGGACGTGACATAACCAAAGCCTTCATGAAACGCTAAATACCGGCAATTAGGAACTTCGATACTGCCGATATGCTTTGCCGTCGCGGCATCCATAACCTC
>DFEE01000028.1 GCA_002368645.1 Bacteroidales bacterium UBA3810 | reverse complement strand
CTGAGCTGATGAGGGTCGGCTCCAAGCGTCGCAAAAATACGAGAAATATTAGCACTCTGGAGCGCGTAAGCTATCTGCACTCCGAAAAATCCGAAACTAAGATTGAATAATTGTCCGAAAGACAAATTGCGTTGTTTCATATGTACTATTATTGCTTAAGCGAGGGCAAAATTACACAAAAATTCTGACATCTGCAAAATTTTTTTATTTTTTTTTCAAAAAACTTGCATTTCTCAAAAAAAATACGTACCTTTGCAAGCGATAACAAAAAAATAAGCGTATAATTATATTTTAGGGTATTGGTATGGCCAGACACGAGCAACTTATTGCTGCCTTGCAGCACCATTTCGGTTTTGATGTTTTTAAGGGCAATCAGGAAGCAATTATTAACAATCTAATGAACGGGCAAGACACCTTTGTACTTATGCCTACCGGCGGAGGTAAAAGCCTTTGCTACCAACTTCCGGCACTGCTTATGCCCGGTATGGCAATCATTGTTTCTCCCCTGATCGCCCTGATGAAAAACCAAGTGGATGCCATGCGTAATTTTAGCGAAGAAGATGGTGTTGCTCATTTTATCAACTCGTCCCTTTCCAAACAGGATATTTTGGCAGTGAAAGCCGATGTCATGGCGGGCAAAACCAAAATGCTCTATCTCGCACCCGAGTCTCTGCAAAAAGATACCAATATCGATTTTCTACAAGGCTTATTCATTTCTTTCTACGCCATTGACGAAGCGCACTGTATCTCCGAATGGGGACACGATTTCCGGCCGGAATATAGAAATATCCGTGCCATGGTAGATCGCATCGGCAGAGCACCCATTATTGCCTTAACGGCTACCGCTACACCTAAAGTACAGCACGACATTCAGAAAAACCTCGGCATGCTTGACGCAACCGTATTCAAATCATCTTTCAACCGTCCTAATTTGTATTACGAAATACGCCCGAAAACAGATGATGTCAATAAGGAACTCATCAAGTTCATCCGCTCCATGAACGGCAAGAGCGGTATCGTCTATTGTCTGGCAAGAAAAGAGGTGGAGGAACTTGCCGAAACGCTCAAAATCAACGGCATATCAGCACTGCCCTACCACGCTGGAATGGATGCCCCGACCAGGGCTGCCAATCAGGATGCATTCCTTATGGAAGAATGCCAGATTATCGTCGCAACTATCGCATTCGGTATGGGTATCGATAAACCCGATGTACGCTTTGTTGTGCATTACGACATTCCTAAATCCCTTGAAGGATACTACCAGGAAACCGGTCGCGCCGGACGGGATGGCGGCGAGGGATATTGTCTCTGTTTTTACGACCCCAAAGATATTGAGAGACTCCGTAAGTTCCAGCGCGATAAACCTATGGCAGAACAGGAAATCGGCAATGCTTTGCTGTTTGAAACACAATCATATGCCGAATCTACTATTTGCCGACGCAAACTGCTGTTACACTACTTCGGCGAAGAGTACGAGAAAGACAATTGCGGCAATTGCGACAACTGCCGCAAGACCTATAGGATGTTGGACGCCAAAGAGTTGCTATCTCTAACACTGGAAACAATTGAAGAATTGAACGAAAAATTCAAAGCCGACCATATCGTCGAGATTTTACATGGCGATAGGACCGCTGCCGTGACTTCCTATAGACATACGACCTTGGAGAACTTCGGCATAGCCTCCGACGAGGAACAAAGTACCCTTCACGCCGTCATCCGCCAAGCCATGCTCACCGGCTATCTTACCAAAGATATCGAATCTTACGGAGACCTCAAGATTACCGAGGAAGGACGCAAGTTCATGAAACACCCAGTGCCCTTCGAGGTTCCCATAGAAGTAAAGGACGAAGATGAGGATGAGGTTAACGAGAATCAAGCCGCTAACGGAGAAGCCGCGGACCCCATTCTTTATGCTATTCTGAAAGACGAGCGACGCAACATCAGTAAGCGCATGGATGTGCCTCCCTTCGTCATCTTCCAAGACCCCTCACTGGAGGCCATGGCTACTACCTACCCTATATCCTTAGAGGAATTAGCCAATATCCCCGGAGTCGGCGTCGGAAAAGCTAAACGCTATGGCGAAGCCTTCATCAAAATTATCAAAAAATACGTCGAGGAAAATAACATCACGCGCTTCGAAGATACACGCGTACTTTCTAAAGCGCGCGAATCAACCCGTAAAATATCGATCATCCATGCTATCGATAGGCATATTGACTTAGACGACTTAGCTGTAAGCTTGGGACTGAGCCTTGAGGAGCTCCTCGAAGAGATTGAAGCGATTATCTATAGCGGTACGAAACTCAATATCGGTTACTTCATTGACGAAGTGGTTGACCCCGATGAGAAAGCAGACATCTTGCGCTATTTCAAGACCGCAACGAATGATAATATCAAACTCGCCATGCAGGAACTCGGAGAAGATGACTATGACGAAATACATGTCCGTTTAGTACGAATCCAAGTACATTCCGAATTAGGTTATTAATCTGATTAACAGTGAATAAAGATATTGATATACTCACCTTAGGGTGTTCCAAGAATCTTTGTGACACAGAGCGTTTGATGGCACAACTGAATGCCATCGGCTACGCTTGTCATCATGATCCTGAGACCCCGAATGCCCCGATTGCAATTATCAACACCTGTGGTTTTATTGGTGATGCTAAAGAGGAAAGCATCAATACCATTCTGCGTTTTGCGGCGCGTAAAGCCGCCGGCACACTCCATGAACTCTATGTCATGGGCTGCCTCTCCGAGCGATACCTCAAGGAGTTAGAGCAAGAAATACCCGAAGTGGACGGTTGGTATGGTAAATTTGATTATTCACGTATTACTGACCTCTTACGCGCAAGACAGATGACCGGCAGCCGTAATATCGCGGCGCCCCTTTGTCCGTCTGCATCCGAGCCGCGAATACTAACAACACCGTCCCATTACGCCTATCTAAAAATATCAGAAGGCTGTAACCGTTTCTGCTCCTACTGCGCCATCCCGCTTATTACAGGAAGACATACATCCAGACCTATGGAAGATATACTGAGCGAAGTGAAGTGGCTTGTCTCCAAAGGGGTCAAAGAAATCAATGTCATTGCTCAAGATTTATCCTCCTATGGCTTAGATATTTATCACACTCATAAATTGCCGGAACTGATTGACCGAATGGCTGAGATAGAAGGGGTTGAGTGGATTCGGTTACACTATGCCTATCCTGCCGATTTTCCGGAAGAGATACTCGATGTCATGGCGCGTCACAATAATGTATGCAAGTACCTCGATTTGGCTGTCCAGCATTGCTCCGACCATATGCTCCGACTCATGCGCAGACACTTGACTAAAGCGGAACAAGACGCCCTACTCGCCCATATACGGGCTAAAGTGCCGGGCATCGTCATTCGCACAACCGTCATGGTGGGACACCCGGGAGAGACGGAGGAAGATGTTGAGGAACTAATCGCATGGCTCAAACAACAACGCTTTGAACGTTTAGGCGCTTTCGCCTATTCGGACGAGGAAGGCACCTACGCCCACGAGCATTATCAGGACTCTATCACTGATGAAGTCAAGCAAGCCCGTCTCAGCCGTGTCATGAGAGTACAACAATCTATTTCCGCAGCCTGGACCGAAGCACAGATTGGTAAGACACTATGGGTGATTATTGACCGCCAAGAAAACGGTTACTACATCGGCAGAACACAATATGACAGCCCTGAAGTAGACTGCGAAGTATTGATTAAGCACAATAACTTAACAATCGGGAACTTCTACAACGTCCGGATTACACAGGCAGAAGAATTTGATTTATACGGAACTATTCAACCCTAAGATATTATGTTACAGAAAGAACTTATCTCGCGTGTTGCCCAATCAACCGGCATGACCCGTACTCGTACCGAGGAACTGCTCTCGGCATCCGTATCCGTCATCACACAAGCATTATTAGACGGCGATTCCGTGCAACTAATGGGACTCGGCAATCTATCCGTCAAAGAAAAACCAGCGCGCAAAATGTCGCATCCCCAAACGCACGAAATAACCATTGTGCCGGCCAAAAAACAATTGGTTTTCAAACCCACTAATGCCATTAAGGAGGAACTGAAATGAACAATAAGCTCAACACCTCTGACTTACGTAAAATTATTGCGCAACGCACCGGCGCTACTGAGAAAGAAGTCGCTCAATTCCTAACCTCCCTTACTGCCGAAATCATTGAGGGGCTCAAGTCCGATGATTCTGTACGCATTAACGGACTCGGGACATTTCGCCGTCAGGCGGTTGCCCCACGCAAATCCGTTAATGTCACAACAGGCGAAGCTATGACCATTGAGGGCTATCACAAATTAGCCTTTAACCCCGATGCTGCCACCAAAGAGTTACTTCAAAACGCTACTGTCGCTCCCGCTCCCCAAGAAGAATCTACTCCATTGCAGAAATTGAGTGTCCAGGCCGATGAGATAGTAGGTATAATCGGAGAACTCAATCATATGGATAACCAACCTGCCGAGCAATTTGCCCCCGCAGAGGAAGCGATTCCTACCGACACACAATCGCCTGAGCCCGAGACACCTGAAGTGGAGACACAGCAGCCCCCCTATTACCCGCCTTCGGAACCCCAAGAAGAACCAAAAGAAGAAGAAAAGAAGGAAAACTACCATCCATTGAGGGATGGCCTTATCACCATCTTTATTATTATATTGTTGCTCGTGATTGCATTCTTCTTCTTGAAGCATAGTCTTGTCGATTTCGCCAACGGTATTGCCGAGCGACTGCATAACACCGATACGGCTGTCGAATCCGTAACGGATGAACCCGCACCCGTAGTGGAAGAAACAGCCGTGGAAGCCATTCCCGCCGAGGAACCGACTACTGAAGAAGTGGTCCAAGAAACTGCTACCGAAGAACTTCCCGCCGAGGACACGCAAATAGAAGAAGCCATGGCGCAAGAAGTTCCTGTAGAAGAAGCTCCTGTAAAAGCCGACACGGAACAGTCCAAACAGCATAAACCCGAGCGGACCTATAAGACGATGACCATTGAGTATATCCACCCCAACAACAGCCTATCTTCCCTTGCACGGCAGTATTACGGAGAAACCGATTGCTGGGTATTTATCTACGAAGCCAATAAGGATAAACTCAAATCACCGCATAGCATAGCTGCTTGGACGGAAATTCGCATACCGCAAATTCCTGTTGAATGGACTAACATGTCTAATCCTGAGACCCGCCGCATGGTGGACGAAATGATTCAGTTGTACGACTAACAATGCAATCCATATAGTCGAAGCCCGGACGCATAACCTCAAAGGCGTCACGGTCGATATACCGCGAGACAAACTCACGGTAATCACCGGTGTGAGCGGTAGCGGCAAATCCTCATTAGCTTTCGATACCCTCTACGCCGAGGGACAGCGCCGCTATGTAGAGAGTTTATCCTCATACGCACGACAGTTCTTAGGGCGCATGCAGAAACCCGATGTGGAAAGGATTGAAGGAATCCCGCCGGCTATCGCTATTCAGCAAAAAGTAAGTTCTCGAAACCCGCGTTCAACCGTCGGCACCGTCACTGAGGTCTATGATTACCTCAAACTACTTTACGCCCGAATAGGACGCACTA
>DFEE01000030.1 GCA_002368645.1 Bacteroidales bacterium UBA3810 | reverse complement strand
AACGATATACTTTATGGAAGAACAAATCTTGATCGATTCAATCAACAAGAGCATGCAGGACTCTGCTCTGGAGGCGCGCCTCTCATTGGGGCGTATATCGTGTGCTGTTACGCGCGAGCAAGCTTTGAACCAGGTCGCTTTTCTCCTGAACGCCAAACAAGCAGCCCAAGCAACTGGGAAATAGACGCCAAACAAGAGGAAGTGTTGCAACATTGGGCGGAAGCCAAGAGTCTCTGGTTCCCTCATTCCGAGCAACTGCTGACTGCTCATTACGGACCTAAGATTGCACAACAAGCGGAAGCGAAGGTGTATTATCGAGCCGGAGACACTTCTGTTATCAAGGAACGCACATCTATCTATGCTACTTTTGACAAGGCACTTGAAGCTATTATCTTGCATAATTCTTTGTTCCCTGAGACGAGAATGAAAGTCATCGGTTTCACACGCGATTCGGACGGTCTTTTCAGAACAATTCTCACGCAGCAATTCATAGCGTGCAAACGCCTTGCTACCAAAGAAGAAATAGATGAAATGGTTGCTGCAAAAGGTTTCCGTGACAACAAAGAAGGCGAGGGCGTGAATTATATCGGCGACCGCCTGTATTTGGAAGACATGCACCCTGCAAATGTTTTCATTGATGCCACAACTAACCAACCGACCTGTATTGATTGTATCGTTAAGTTTATTAAGAAATAAAATCGTCCCTCTCCGAGACGCAAAACCGGAGAAAGCGCGTAGTGACGCGCGATAACATATTAAATTATTAACAGCGTTTATTGACGCTTTGTGCTTGGCACCTTTGAATCCGGAAAATTCAAAAACTTTGAACCAAGGCAATGCAGCAATAGATGTCTGCGTGTATATGTATGCATCTACCTAAAGGGTGGATTGTATCTATATGCAGCGTGGCTTCTGTGTTGCTTGTTCGGTTCAAAAGGCAATTTCCGGAGCCTAAAGGTGCGGGACAAGTAATTTGGAAGTCCCGCTTTTTTATGGCCATACACAAAGCTAATATGTATGGACATGAAAACAAAAGACTTATTATTGCGTAGCACAAGCTTGCTATTATTGGCTCTCATTTTGCTGTACCCGAACGTAATGTATTGCATCGCCAATAATTCCGGCATCAGTTACATTGTAACGGGCTTCATCTTCTTATTGCCTATAGTTGCGTTAGTTGCGCTCATTCCTCAAAGATGGCTCTATTGCGTAATAGCCTCTTTGCTAACGATCGTTTCTATTACCGATTTGACGATGGTGGATTTATACAAAGATTACCTGTTGGCAGGAGGCATAATATCCACTATAAAAACAAATCCGCAAGAAGCCTATGAGTTCTACCATACAAATCTTGGAGAAGTACTTCATTGGATTCCGCTTATAGCATTATGTGTAGCCTCATGCTTTTTATATCGCAAGCCTGTTTCTTTCCGCAATACTTTGGTAGGAATTGCATTTGCATTCTTAATTCCTGCTGCATTTATTACATACAAATTACATGTTTTCTATCACAACAATCCGCTTACTTTGCGTTATTATATGGATAATCGCGTGTGGAATCGTCCGCCATACAATGTCTATTATCAGTCATGGAATGCATATATTGATTTGCAACGGCGTAAACGGAGAGCCGAACCGCAAAGTATGGGCGCGCATCGTTCATTGCAAACAGACAAACAGGAAATCTATGTGTTTGCAATAGGTGAATCTTTGAGGTACGATAATATCTCTTTGAACGGCAAATATCATCGTTCTACTACGCCTCGGCTTGAGTCTTTGCAAAATCTTGTTCTGTATGACGATTACTATTCGCAGGCTTGTCTGACCATGTATTCCGTACCGCAACTGGTTTCCCGTGCTACGTCGGAAAACTTTGAACTCAACTATGTCGAACGCTCGATAGTAGAGCCTTTCCGCGAGTGTGGATTCAAAGTGTTTACGGTTGTCAGCCAGACAAATCTGCTCTCGTACGAAAAGTATCTTTCCGACGGAGTGGACTCCCTAATTATTGTACCCAATATTGTAAAGGGCGGAGAGATTCTTTCGGGAGACAAAACAATCGTTCATATCATTGATTCGCTGGCTCAACAGCACAACAAACTGTTTGTAATGACGCAATTTCTTGGAAATCATAGTTTCTTCAGCAATTACGAAAAAGAGTTTGAATGGTACAATCCGAACTCTAATAATTGCCCCGCCTCTCAAATCCGCGATAGTATGATGCTTATCAATGCGTACGACAACAGCATTCTTTACACGGATTACATTCTATCCTCGATTATTGAGAAGATTAACCGTCCTGATGCCATCTCTGCATTTATGTTTGTTTCCGACCATGGAGAAAGCATTGGAAACGGAGGAGTTGGACACGGTGGAAATTGTGCCGCAACGATTCAGGAATACCATGTGCCGTACATCTTCTGGTGGTCGGACGAATACGAAAGAACATTCCCTGACAAGATTGCCAGTGCCAAACAGCGCAAGTCTGCTAGATTGAATGGCGATAATATCTTTTATTGCTTGTGCGACGCTGCGGATATCGAATTGGCAGAACAATACGCCAAGCCTCAATGGAGCATTCTCTCTCCTTCATTTGAAGAACACGAACGCCTCATCCTCGTCCCCGACGGAAAAACCTGCGTCCACGTAGATAAATAGCATCGACCAAACTTGGGTGATCTTCTGGAAAAGGTATTTGCCCATTTATTTATTTTTGCATTTACGCCAGGATGTCTTGGTATTCGTCGGTGCGGGTCAGGACGGCTTGGGCGTAGGAGCATACAGGGATGATTTGGCGGCTGTTGGTGCGTGCAAAGTCCACGGCGGCAAGAACCATCTGGCGTGCAATGCCGCGTCCCTCAAAGCCCTCAAACACCCGCGTGTGGTCAATAATCATCCGTTCGGGCGTTGGGCGGGAGTAGGTCATCTCGCCGACCTGTACAGGTTCGGTACATGCGCCTTCTTCGGTGGCTTGCAGCCAGGCTTCAAAAATGCCGTTTCGTTCGGTCTCTTGGTGTTGAATAGTTATCATAATTGCTTTGTTTTAGCAGTCATTTACGTTACCATCTCGTTACCATTGCGGACGTCTCTGTAGGGTTCTTCTCCCATTCCAATAATTGCTTTTTTATTTCTTGTCCGTATGCGTAGCCGCCTAATTGGCCGTGTGCGGCGATGATGCGGTGGCAGGGAATGAACAATGCGATGGGGTTGGCTCCGACGGCTTGTCCGACCGCTTGCGCGGACTTGCAACCGACCATCCGGGCTAACTCTCCGTAACTGACCGTCTTGCCGTACGGAATGGTCAAAAGAGCCTGCCAGACACGTTGCTGAAACGCCGTGCCTTTTGGTAGGACTATAATCCGTGCGACGTTCTTTTGGTTTAATGCGTCCTTTTTAAGCATAACGGCGTTCTCCGTCTGCTTGCCTGCAAAATAATCGTCCAGCCAACGGGTTACTTCATCAAAGATAGGAAGAGAAGAGGTTGTAGGCGTTTTCCCTTCCCCGAACCGCAGACCGGTTAGTGCTTCTCCGTCGCTCTCTAAGACGATAGGTCCCAAGGGCGAGTTATATATGGCGAAAAATACCATCTTGGCCGATATAAAGTGAATGATAAGTATCTTCAAATAATCGCGGCAAAGGTACAAAAAATTCTCAATATATGCAAGAAAAATTCTCAAAGTACTGCAATTAGTACTCCCAACTATCAATCTTTTCCATTGCCGATTATTAAGATTTTGCAGAATACGGCAGGCTTACTGCCGGCGTTCGAGACAGATACGAGACACGTACCCGACGATAGCACCCCGAAAATCGCCTCTTTTCAACCCGCAAAAGTTTCCGATTATTAAGATTTAGACAGGATGATTGTCTACTTTTTTAGAAAAGTGTCAACAAAGTTAGGACGAGTGTCCAATATCTTAGGAAAATAATCAAAAACTGTCTACTAATTTTAGGAAAAGACACTTGCAAGATATTTAAGCCATACATCTATGATTATCTAAACAAAACACACGGGCGGCTCGATGAATGAGCCGCCCGTGTGATTAAATCACAAATATAAAATTTAAAATCTAAAATGTAAAACAGAGTTTTACCTTACCTCTTGTCCTTGGAGGGTATATACCTTCTCCCCGCGGAGGATGAGGATTTGGGGGAGTTTAATGCCTGAAAATAAAAAATCTGCCAACTCTTTTGAAGTCGGCAGATAATTGATTTGAATGTTATTACTTTACTAAAATTTTCTCTCCATTGCGAATGAAAATACCATGAGAAGGACGCGAAACAGGTCTTCCTAACACATCATATGTTTCTCCTGTCGAATCATTCTCAAATAGTACTTCAACATCTGTAGGAGTCGGCTCTTCTCTGCCGTCAATCATAAATGTAATACGCATTGGAGCAGGTTGTGGAGATGTAGGATACTTATTTGTCACAACCAAGTATATGCGGAACGGAGAAACGGTCTGCAATGATTCGCAGAATTCAAATTCTCCGTCATGAACAATGTACTTATTGATGACAGGTGTATTCTGATAGGTACCAATTATATTAAATCGTGTAAATGCGGATTGACACTCTACATCATTTTCTTCGGTTGCATGCAATGTGGTGTTAGCCACATTAAACGTCATCGCTCCTATGGTATTTGGTTTCACAATATAGGGCCAATTAGCCTTGATATCGTCGTTCACAACCGAGATAAATTCAATCACCGTACGGTCAATTACACCATTATCGTCATCGTCATACTGATGCACATTATTGACATATGCTATACGTACTTTGCTGCTGAAATCGGCATACTGCATGTCAAACGGAACGTATAGTGCTTGCCACTGGTCGTTCTCAAACGTACGTGCATAGGATAATTGCTTTGCCTCTACATCGTACGGCGCATAGAACGGCTGTGCATCAATGAGAGCTATACTATCTGCGTACCAATCTCCTTCGTTATTCTGTCCGCAGATATTATCCGGCAGGTTGATATCCGTTGTGGTTGAGTAAGAGTATGCTATAGCATTCGGATAGGAAACTCGGTCTATCTCAATGTTATTAAGAACACTTTCACCGCTAACAGCGATATCGTTACCATTATACAACTCATAGTTAGGAGCAGAGAAAGTAGCCGTATATGTTTCAGATTTGTAAGCATATATATGTCTTTCAGGATTTGTACTGCCGTCTTCCCATTCCACAAATGTACAACCTTCAGCCGGCGTGGCTATCAGAATGACTTCCGTGCCTATATTATATACACCTGCGCCTGTAACCGTTCCCTTTGCAGCATCGAAATCTACGGAAATAGTATATTGAATACCTTCTCCGCCCTCTTCGTTTTCCTCGATGAAGAAGAAGTCCATCCATTGATTGGCTGCAGCATAGTCATTTATCGTGCCTTTGGGAATATACAGGGTGCAATTCCATTTGTCGATATCTTCGAGGGCAGAGGTTCCGCAGGTAGGAGGCTGCTGGCAATAACTATACAATCTTGTCATTGCCACACAGTCCGAGAATGCTTCCGCTCCGATAGTTTGTACTTGGTTTCCGAAACTGAAATAATCGATAGACGAGCATCCCGAGAACGCATAATCGCCAATACTTGTAACACCATTCCCTATATACACAGAATACAATTTCGTGCAACCGTAAAATTCGTTAGTCTCTACTTTGGTCGGGAAGTCGGAAATTACAATACTCCGCAATGACGAGTTTCGATAGAATGGAGAGTAACCATTAGATGCAGTCTTCGGATAGTTTAGTTCACGCCCAATATACAAACTATCCAGGTGACAATCATAGAACAGACCTTGGTTAGACGCATTTGTACCTAACGACAATGGAGCAGAACTATCTTCGAAACTAACTATTGATAGCGCGCTACACCCCTTAAATGTGCCATTACCAATTGAGGTTACTGATTTCGGGATAAATAATTCCGGTAGTGTACTACATCCCGCAAATGTGGATTGAGCAATGGATGTGAGTTGATTGCTTAATTTGGCATAAGCTAGTTTTGCACAATTATAGAAAGCAGATGCTCCCAAAGAGGAAATTGTATTGGGCATTGTTATGGAATCTAATAAAACACATCCACTGAATGCACTTTGATTGATACTTGGAATCTGATTTCCCAAACGAGCTTTTTGCAATTTAGAACAATTTGCAAAAGCTGATTCTCCGATAGCGCCGACATTGCTGATGGTATAGGTAGCAGGGTTTTGTGTAGAAGAGCCCGTAAAAGCCTGAGTTCCTATGTTGCCTTTATTCTGAATAGTAACGTATTCCAAACCATAGCAGTTTTGGAATGCAGTGTTGCCGATAGTGGTTACACAAGTGTCGATTGTCAAATTCGTCATGGAAGTACAATTAGCAAAAGCCGATTCACCAATTTGACCTACGCTCTGAACTAAATAAGTAGCAGGATTTTGAGTAGAAGAACCTTTAAATGCCTGAGTTCCTATGTTGCCATTGTTCCGAATAGTAACATCCTCCAGACTACTGCAATTCTGGAATGCATAGTTTCCGATAGAGGTCACACAAGTATCAATGCTTAAACTCTTGATAGATGTACAATTTGCAAAAGCAGATGTTTCAATAGAGCCAACATTGCTGATGGTATAGGTAGCAGGATTTTGTGTAGAAGAGCCCGTAAAAGCCTGTGCACCTATGTCACCTTTATTCAGAATAGTAACATCTTCCAAACCATAGCAGTTTTGGAATGCAGTGTTCCCGATAGTAGTTACACAAGTGTCGATGGTTAGATTCGTCATGGAAGTACAATTCGCAAAAGCCGATTCGCCAATTTGACCTACATTCTGAACTACATAGGTAGCAGGATTTTGAGTTGAAGAACCCGCAAAAGCCTGTGTACTTATGTTGCCCTTATTCCGAATAGTAACATCTTCCAACCTACTGCAATTTTGGAACGCATAGTTCCCGATTGTAGTTACACAAGAGTCAATAGTTAAATTCGTTATTGAGGAACAATCAGCAAAAGCATAATTATTAATCAAACCATTATTATGGATATGATAAGTTGCATCTTCATTTGTTGAAGAAGACTGAAAAGCATTCAAGCCGATTCCGCCCTTGTTATAGATGTCTGCATTAACAATACTAACGCATTGATAGAAGGCCGAAGAACCGATATTTTTTACAGAATCGCCAATAATCAATGTGTATAGTTTATCACAATTAGCGAAAGCATTTGCAGATATATCCCCTTTATTATTAATATGGTAGTATGCGTGTGAATTTTTCGAACAATTGCTAAAAGCGTATGTTCCGATGTTCCCTGTAGACATGACAATTAGAGTGTCAATATTGGAACAACCAAAGGCCATATACGAGGGTAAAGCGTGATTAAAATCGATGGTAATTTTTGTTATATTCTGATTATTTCTAAAGGCATTGATGTTAATCGAATTAACAGACAGTGTCACATTGCGGTAAACAACAGAATTTCCGACAAACAACTCAGTAGTGTTGCCTGAATAGTCACAATCGATGATATCGCAAGTGCGTTGACTTGGGTTGACTAATGCATAGACGATGCCATCTACAGTGAAATAGGAATTTAAGTTCGGATACACACGCTGTGTACCTAATACTTCATACCCACTTTGATAATTCGTATTTCCCACATAGGTAATTCGACCGGATAAAGTCGAGAAAGCATTATTGATTCCTGAGGGAACAGTGTTAGGTAGCATTATTACCTTGTATAATTGCGGGCAATTACGGAAAGCTGATGCCCCAATTGCAATAACGCTATTGCCGATATAAACCACATTTAGATTAGCGCAGCCATTGAAAGCAGAACCTCCAATGCTTGTGACACTATTAGGAATCGTCACAGAGGTCAAACCTCTGCAATCCTGGAAAGCACTACTTCCAATGCTGGTGACGCTATTGGGAAACGTCACAGAGGCTAAACCGGAACAATAAGCGAAAGCATTATCTCCAATGCTGGTAACGCTATTGGGAATCGTCACAGAGGTCAAACTCCCGCAACTATAGAAAGCATAATTTTCAATGCTTGTGACGCTATTAGGAATGGTTACAGAGGTCAAAGCAATGCAATTCCTGAAAGCGAACTCTCCAATGCTGGTGACGCTATGGGGAATCGTCAAAGAGTTTAAAGCGTAACAAAAAGCGAAAGCATTATCTCCAATGCTGGTAACGCTATTGCCAATCGTCAAAGAGGTCAAACTGACGCATTCATAGAAAGCATACTCTCCAATACTGGTAACGCTATTTGGAATTATAACCGAGGTCAAAACGGTGCAACCACGAAAAGCCTCACTTCCAATACTGGTGACGCTACTGGGAATCGTAACAGAGGTCAATTTCCAGCAATCTCTGAAAGCACAGCTTCCAATGCTGGTGACAGTATATTCTTCATAATTATAGCTCACGACCGGAGGGATAACAATATCTCCTGTGTATTCATTTGTATAAGAGCTAGAGGAAGAGCCTCGATAAGTCACTATGGCAGTTTTCGTACTACTGTCGAAATCATACCAAATGCCATCCACTTGTGTATCAGAGGCAAAGATTGTTCCTATGCTGGCTGCTACAGCGAGCAATAGGGTAAAAAGTTTTGTTTTCATAATTTAGTTATTTTGAATTGTTATTTGCATTCCTAATTCTTTAGCTTTATTTATCATTCCATCGATATTACCAATTCCCCATTGATTGCATATTAAAATCTCTCCATCCGCGCACGTTAGTGATTTTTTGAAATATCTTATTCGCAACTTATCGTCTTCTTCTAAATCATTTTTAATAATAATCTGCAATTTTGCTTCAGGACCTCTGCTTGCCAACTCAATTGGGAATTCTTTCTGAAGTTCTGCAATTGTTTTCAACGGACGCGAAGATAAATATCCATTAATTATTTCATATACCAATTTTCCTTTAGATAGATTTGTTATTGACGAATTCGTGGAAGGATTATAAAGGGTATATTTTGTATAGTCCTTTGCTGTTTCTTTAGGAGCATAGATTATTGTAGACACATTTTCTATTTCTCCAAAATCAAAACAATTAAGTAGTATCACATATAACTCTATTCTTGATTTTCTTATCGCGTCAAGTATTTTAGGTGAAATAGATGAGCCAACAAGAATTCCGCAGTCAAATTTTTCCTGAGTACTATTGGACATATAACTTTTAATCTGGTTCAATGCACGCTCATCTATTTTATTTCTTTTTAATTCGACCACTGCAGTATCACCAGAATCATTGAAATGAGCAACTATATCGTATCTTCTCCCTTTTTCTTTCTTTTCAACCCAAGATATTTCTACTTCTTTCATTGTGTCGGAAAGAGTTAATACTGACGGGTGTTCGACAATGAATTCTTGGAGTGTGTGCTCAAAGCGAAAAGGTGCATTGGACATTTCTGTTGTGGTTTTATTAACCACTTTAAATAATCTGTTTTCCATACAAACTTAAGTTTTTTCTTGCTTACTCTTTATCGGATTTTCGGCTTTCTCCGGTATTAGTATTAATAGCACTCAGACTCGCAACTTCCATCACATATTTCTTCGTCATCAAAATAGATACTAACGTGAATATGTTCGCCGTTGTTGTAGTACTTGATAGTTACATGCTCTTGAAGAGCCGTTATAAGCATCTCGTTGAATTCTTCTTGTGTCATAGGATTAGTATTTAAAATTGTTAGACATTAACCTACTTGGTTTTCTATATTTTCAGAGTCCCTTATTATGATATTAAATTGGGTTTATACTCGTTGATGCGGTTCTTGTGACATGGTGAACCACAATATGGGCAAGTTCTTGTCTCCGATAGTCTGCCACAATTATCGCACACATAGTAGGTACTGAGACTTTCAGATACTTCTTTCATTTCTTTTCCTAATGGGCTATATGGATCTATTATAAGCCCTACTGAATTGTCAAATTCACTCATGTAGTAGTATTATGATTTTAAATTTTCACCTACTCTTTATTGGATTTTCGGCATTCTCCACTTATATTCTTTTTTGTTTCTATATCTATCTTATCCAAATCAGACTGTCGAGACACTAACGAGAGAGAATCGAGTCGGGGTAATGTCGGGACAATCTTGGAGGGTATGTACACACAAACAAAAAAGCGGGACTGCAATCTTGCTGTTCCGCTAACCAAGGCTCTAGCATTGCCCTAACTTCCGAACAAACAACACTGAAGCCCACGCCGTATGTATTAGTGTACACGTATATGTGCATGTACATGGAAAATACATACCAATGGGCATCTTGTGTCGCAGTGTTTTGGTTGTTAGTTTGAATTTGCTAGATTCTGGTTAGCCAAAACAAAGCGCGTAAGACGCCTTTTGTCAATATGTCCTGTATGTCACCCACCCGAAAGACATATTCCCTCAGCGCGGGCTAAATACTGCAAAACTTTCTTAGCCACAGGGGCACGATTCATTTTGCGCTGCAAAGATACAACTTTTTTTTGAATTGCGCAATAGAGTGAGCAACTTTTATGCAATTTTGTGCGTTTTAGTGTGCATTTTTGTTCCAATGGTTACTGTCTTTTGAGTTCGAATTACTTGAAACTATGGCAAATGGAATTGCCGATTATTAAGATTTGGTCATTATGCCAACATCCCTCTAACCTCCGCTCAAGATCAGCATAAGGTCTGCTATCGCGTTCGGCAAGGAGATTGCGACGGTCGATACCACTCCGTTAAATCGACAAAGCAACTCCTGCCTTCGCTCTCCCCATAGCAAACAGCCTTCGGCTTCGGTTTACTCTGGGGACCCCAAATAATAGGGAGGTTGAAAGGTATGTGATTATTAAGAATAAAGAATTGAACGCTACTTAATATAACTGCAGTCAATCTTTTGTTCTATGTTCGTGCTTGTCCTCATAGTGGGAACTATTCGGGCACTTCACTCGGAGTGCGTTCCGTCGCACTCCTTCACTCTCAAGCCACTCTCGCGCCACTCTCAGACATGATACATGAAAGGTCGGTTGTTAAGATTTGTAATAAAATTACAGAGCGAAAAAATATAAGGCGTTCAAACCCTCGCCAAACGCCGAAATGTATTTTTGAAGAAAATTTATCTCTGAAAGTTTGCATATTCCGCTAATTTATTGTAACTTTGCACTCGAAAAAGCATTCCGATATGAAGCCCTGTCGGCAAAGAAAACATCCGGCACTTAATGGAAAACTATCATAAATACTATATTAAAACACATTAGAATATGTATGAATCTCTAATCAGACACATTAACAAACTTTTGGAGCGCGAAAAAATCCAAAAGAAAGAACGCTTCGACCGAGGAGAAGATTTTAATATCTTCCAAGTCATGCACATGGAGTCAGATGAAGTCTATACTCATTCTGCGATATTAGCAGAATTATTAAATCCTAAAGGCTCACATGGCTGCAAAGATGTCTTTTTGCAGTTATTTTTGGAAATGCTCCCAACGCAGTTTGAACAGCCATTTGACACCACTAAAGCAAAGGCCGAAGTAGAAGTTGTAATAGGCGATAGAACCGAAGAAGAAGGCGGAAGAATGGATATCTTGGTTCATTCGGGTAAACAGGCTATCATCATAGAAAATAAAATCTATGCTGCTGACCAAGCAAACCAATTACTAAGATATCATAACTATGCAGAGCAAAAATATGGTAGCCAAAACTATAAATTACTCTATCTCACATTGGACGGTAAACATCCATCTGATTCTTCCACCGGTAGTAATAAAGTAAAAGAAAATGAAGATTTTTACTGTATAAGTTATGCCGGAGATATAAAGCAATGGATTCTTTTATGTCTTGAAAAAGCCGTACAGAAACCACTTGTACGGGAAATATTGATACAATATCTAAATTTGTTAAACAGTTTAACTCATCAAAATATGGAAACCAGTGTAAAAAAAGAACTTGAAAAGCTTTGTTCAGAACCTCAAAACGTAGAGGCCTTATTATGGATATACAACAATTTTTCTTCTATTGTTCAAAAGGTTATGGAGACAATCTTTGCTCCACAATTAAAAGAAATTGCTAGTAAGAATGGTTATGTGCTAAATATTTGGGGCGATGGAAAAGACTGGTTGAATACCAATTATATGGGTTTCTCGTTTAAGAAAAAAGAATGGGAAACATTTGATATTGCCTTTGAATTTCAACGTAAACAGATGCGGGATTGCGTAAGCGGATACCACTATAGGAAATTGGAATTACGAGGTACACAAAAAGAAACTTACGATGCTTTGAGCAAGTTATTTGATGGAAGAAAATCTTCTCAAGGGTGGCCGTCTTTCCATTACTTCACTAAAGATTTCACAGAAGAACAGAATTGGATATCAGAAGAAATGATGACAAAAATCATGAATGGGACGCTTAAAAATGAGATAGAAAGTGAGTTGTTAGCATTGACAAAAGCAGCCGAAGACAAAGGAATAGAACTATAGAGAAAAAATAAAGCGAGGGCAGTTTAGCCCTCGCTTTTTTATGCGTTGTTTTGGAACTCTTCGATTAGTTTTGCTCTCAGTTCTTTGTACTCGTATTCACAAGGATAAAGCATTTTGAAATCTTTATCCACGCAACCGCATTTGTCATGCTGGTCTTTGACAATAAAATATCCGGTGGTTTTGAATGGAACAATGAACTTAAAGACAGGCGGAATCGTTACAATTCCTTCTGGGTTCATAACTCCCCAATAACCATCTTGGAAGAACTGCAACCTGTCTGGAGCAATCCATTGCAAGGGACGGAAGAAAGTTCCTTTCGGATATTCGATCCAGTTTTCCTTTAATCGGGTTTCATGCAGAACACATTTGCCCTGCATAATTACTACTTTGTTGGAGAAATGATTGATTGCCAGCGCATAACCGTCCGACGTCGGCGTGCCTAATAATTCCAATCTGTTGTTATTTGGCATATGCTTCTTATTTTAGTTCGTTTATGGTTTTAAGCATTTGTTCTAATATGATACAAAGGTCTTTATAGGTGGCCTCTTTCACTATTTTGTGTTCTTTCACAAAATAGATCCGTCCGTTTTTCTCATTCTTAGTCAAGCGATAGCCGGACTTTGAACTGAATTGTTCGATGAGATGGTTCTCCCACGCCTCTATTAAATCAATGGGTTTGCCGTTGCGGTTAATGAAGAAACATTTGCCGCCACGTTTGACTGCTATCTCATCCAAATTGTCCGTTACATCGAGACAATCATATCGCGCCGGAACAAGCACTTTTCCTCTACTATCCAGCAAACCGAATTTTCCTTTTAGAGTTTTCACTTTGTATGTATCTGTAGCGCGCTTGTGTACCACATACGCGTACTTACATTGGATAAACGGCTTGCCTTCTGCTGTGATTATTCCGGCTCTGTTGCCTTTGTCTTTCACATGAATAAGACCGATATTCTCCCCAATGCTTGACATTTGGATATATTGAGCCGGAACGACTACATTCCCTTTCTTGTCCTTGATGCCGAATAGACCTTCTTCTTGGAAAGCTATTCTATTTGGCGCAACGAGGGAGTTCTGCTCCATCGGCAAGTGCTCCACCGCCGGACGCTCAAAGTATTTCTTTTCGCCGGTGGCAGCGTCAAATAACATTTCTTTGAGAGAGCCGTCCGTATTCTGGAACGCGAAAGTCGTTCCTTCAACGAACGTCGCAATTTCAAACTCATCTGCCCAGAGGACTATCTCTCCTTGATGGTTGATGATGCCGGACTTGCCCATCGTGTCTGTGTAGATGGCAAAATTTCCGTAGAAAGCGCTGAAGTGATTAAGGTTACTGATGTTTACTTCCATAATTGAATAATTTTAATTGTTAAACTAATTGGACCATTGCGCACTCGTACGTGCGCACATACACGTAAAGGAGTTCAAACCCTCGCCAAACGCCGTTTTTGATTTGGACACAAAAAAAGCAGAGTAGAACTCTGCTTGTATTCTTGTCTGTTTTTCTCCTTTCCCGTTTTTTTTGACATGTGCAAGAGGGGGCGAAAAATCGTAGTGGAAGGGTGATTTTGGGGACGGTTGTGGATGATTCATAGCAGTCCGATGGCTTCAAACATCCGGCGGTAGGCTGCGGCTTTGTTGTCAAGGGATAGCGGGTAGGCGCGTGAGGAAGAGGGCATCCGCCAGAAACGGCAGCAACGGGTGCCACTCTATGTTCGGATATGTATATTGTGTTTCTGCCATATAGAATATGCTAATTTACAAAGAAATAATAGTACCCCGCGGCGAGAACAGCGGCGAGTTGGAGGAAGAGGATGGCAGGGAGGCCGAAGCGGAATTTGGCGTGCTGGGTCTTATGGTGCCAGACTTTCATACCGAGCAGAGCACCGATGCTGCCGCCGGCGACGGCTATCCAGAGCAAGCGTGCCTCGGTGATGCGCCACTTGTTGCGCTTTGCCTTCCATTTGTCAATGCCATACAGGAAAAACGCGACGATGTTGATAGCCGCGAGATAAATCAGTATGGCATAGAAGAGGTATTGGCTCATTTACTTATTTTTTTGCATTTGTCCGGCTGCAAAGGTTCTGCTCAAAGCGAAGGGAATTCCGGGTGCGGGATGGTTATTTCTGCGCCGGGAGAGGAGGCGTAGAACATATCGAGGATGACAGGTTCGGAGCCCCGGTTTTCGCCACGATGGACGGTGCCGATGACCTCTACCATCGCTTCGCCGGCATGGAAAGTGTGTTCGGCGCCGTCCTGACAGACGATGGTCAGTTCGCCCTGTTGGATGATACCGTAGTTGATGACGGTGTGGTGGTGCCACTCTGTTTTTGCGCCGGCAGGAAAGACAAGACGCTTGACAATCAGTTCGGGTTGGCCGGCAGGGTAGGCAGGCAGAGACGCTCCGTCCCAGCTTTGGGATGCGCGGAGCAGTTCGGTACTTTTCATAAAACTTCGATCATGGATTATTAGTCTGATACCACTGTTCGCATAGTGCGCGGAGCTGGGGCTCGTTGCGTATGATAGCGCGGAGGGCTTCCAGGGAACGCACGTTGCGCTCAGAGTTGAGCCAGAGTCGCATATAACCGCCTTCGGCGTATTTCTCCAGTAGGTGCTCGCGGGAACGTGCGTAGAGCGCCTCAAAACCGCCTTCCGGGTATAGTTTGGCGGAATACGCCATAGTGCGCGCGATGACAGTCTCCGGGATAATCTGCCGGTCGGCTTCGGCAACGATAGCGCCGTAGATAGTGCGTGGCGGGTTCTTGCCGCTGGCGCGGTGGTCTTCTATCGCATCGCGCATGGTCAACAGTTGTTCCTCCGTAAACCATTTGCGGAGTGTTTGGTCTGCCATGAGAATCTCGCCGGAGCGGATATGATGGGTCTCGCGGTCGTAGCGCAAGCCGAGGTCATGATATGCGGCGATGACATATGCCATCTGTTCGTCGGCACCGTGTTCGCGCGCCAGGACTATTGACTCCCGTATCACCGCCTCCGCATGATCACGCTTGTGTCCTCCGTCAAAGGCATCGTATTGTGGCAGGATAGATTGCTCAATGTAGAGTTGTAAGTTCGTCATGAAGATTAATCTTATTGCATTTTCAGTTGCAAAGGTACAACTTTTTGCGGAAATATGCAAGAGAAAAGTGGAAAATGAAAGATGAAAGATGAAAAATATTTGCGTATATGGAAAAAAAAGTGTAAATTTGTAGCCAAATTCGTAATTAGGGTGTAAAATGCGGTATAGATGGTTGCCAATAGCGGGTGCTCTGTTTCTCGTCATCGCCATGACAATCCAGTTTGTGTTGTCTTATCAGCGCAATCGAGCAGACATCACGGAGCGTATAGATTACAAAATGGAGCTGGCGCAGAAGGATGTGATTTATGAGTTGCATGACATGTGCGATGCCGTATCGGATATAGCGACCTATTTGCCGCAGTATATCCAGGATACGACAACCCAACACCAGATGATTGAATCTGTACTTTGGCGTTATCCGAATCTGTTCAGTTGCTATATCTGCTATGTTCCGCATTATTTTCCCAATCAAGGCGAGTATTATGCAATATGCGCCGCACACATCCAAAAAGACTCCATCATCAGTTATCATTTTGAAGATATGGTGGATTATTATGAGCGCGACTGGTATAAAGGAGCCATGCAGAGCGGTGAGAATGGTTATTGGAGCCGCTCCTACAATGATATAGACACAGACAGCCTTATTTTCACCTATTCGCTTAAGGCCTGTGACGACTACGGTAATGTGTTTGGTGTAGCGGGTGCGGACTACACCTTGTCCTGGACGAAGCAGTTGCTTCAAGACACCCGTCCGTATGATGACGCAGTCTGTCAGTTGTACGGTCTGGATGGCACACTGATAGTCCAGACGGGGGAGATGTCCGGCGAGGATGATTGGATTATATCGGAAAAGAAGCTTTCCCCGGCCGAGATGGTATTGATGATAGGTGTACCAAGCCATCACTTATGGGACGGAATAGTCAAAACCTCCCTGATTACATTCATTACGCTGATAATCGGTATCTTAGTAGCCGGCATCCTGATCCGCAGGTTATGGTCAGACCAAGAGGCATATGCCCGTGTGGAGACGGAAAACCGGCTGATGGAGCAAGAGTTACAAATCGCCAGCGGCATTCAAAGAGGTATTTTGAAATCCCGAGACGAATGCCGACAGGCGAGTGCGGATGGCGATATCGAAGTGCAGGCGGTGTTGGAGCCGATGCGCGAAGTGGGCGGCGATTTGTATGATTTCTACCGCAAGGGAGAAGACCTCTATTTCATCATTGGCGATGTGAGCGGCAAGAGTGTGCCGGCGGCTATGTTCATGAGCGCGACGGTTAACCTCTTCCGTTCGGCTGTACAGCGTTTACGCTCGCCGAAAGCCATCATGGAGGAGATGAACAGCGTCCTGAGCGAGAACAATCCGAGTATGATGTTCGTCACTGCTTTTATCGGGCGGCTGCATATCCCTACCGGCCTGTTGCTGTACTGCAATGCGGGTCATCTCTCGCCGCAGGTAGTGAGTGAGCATGCTGCGGAGCACGTACGCGGCTTGGACTTGATTCCTAATATACCAATGGGTTATGATGGCACTTTCCGGTTTGAGGAACAAGGGACGATGTTGGGTGAAGGTGACTCCATCGTCCTCTACACGGACGGTATCACCGAGGCGCGCAATGCCCGGCGTGAGATGTTAGGCCTCGCGCGCTGGCGCGACATCATCGGTCGCCAGCCGGGCAGCATCCGCTGTTACGACCTGCAGGAAGAGGTGAAAAGCTTCATGGTGGATACCGTGCCTACGGACGATATTACGCTCATGGTCATCCGCAAAACGAGTGGGGTAGAACCTGTTGCCATGCGGGTAGAGAACAAGATGGACCGATGGCCGGCTCTCCGCGCAGCGGTACATGAATACGGCCTTTGCGTGGGAATAGAGAAAAGGACACTCAAGAAACTGGAATTGGCGTTGGAAGAGGCGGTGGTCAATATCGTCCATTACTCGCAGGCAACGGAGATCGGATTGAGAGTAGAGATTCGTGAGTCGGGAGCAGAGAGCCAATTCTGTATCCGGCTGTCCGATGACGGCATTGCCTTTGATCCCACCGCGCAAGCCTCTGCTGATACGGAGAAAGTCGTGGCGGAGCGGCAGATAGGCGGATTAGGTATAACCTTGCTCAAACAGATTGCGGACGACCTGCAATACCGCCGCGAAGGAGAAAAGAACCTATTGACGATTGTTAAATCGTTAAACTGTTAAATTGTTAAATCGTAAGATATATGAAAGTCAGAATTGAGAAAAACGAACAGGAGACCATCGTTCATATCCAAGGCGAGTTGGACACCATTGCAACGACTGAACAAGCCGACCAGCTGCAGCTGATTCTGGACCATGCAGCAGAGTCTCTACTGATCGACTGTGCAGAGATGGAGTATATATCTTCCGCTGGTTTGCGGTTCTTCATGCAACTCAAGCGTGAGAGTGAAACCCACGGCGGCTCCGTGCGCATTACGCATCTGAACGAGGATGTAGCCGATATCTTCCGCATGAGCGGGTTCCAGAATATTTTT
>DFEE01000007.1 GCA_002368645.1 Bacteroidales bacterium UBA3810 | reverse complement strand
ACAGAAAATGTCGCGTCTCGCAAATAGTATCATTCGCTATTTTGCGAGCAGGCGCTTTCGCTTTTTCTTCATCTAAGCCAACTATTTGAAAAGCCAGATGTGTAATTGCTTCTGCGAAATCACTTTGATTTTGAATTTGCGTATTCACTTCATCTAATGATGTGTTTTGTTCAAGATTAAACCAATGACTATATGCGGCCAATTCTGTAGAATTCTCTGGGAGGAATAAAGAATCGATGATTTCAAAAGGAACCTTACTCCTAATAATATCATTTAAAGTATTTTCGTGACAAACACCATATAACACGGGCACCTCTAATTTTGAGTTTTTTAGAGGATATGTTTGTTTACTTTGGTATCCATCAATTTCTTCTAATAATAATGGGAAAGGAAAGGTAGGAATAAGGGAAGTGTCACACCAACTTGCATATTGTAAAGAGTCTTCCGGTCTTAATGCAATATAGAAATCAGTCGGTTTTAAACTACTAGTTACTTTTACAATGTCTGCAATGTCGAGATTGGAATTATATTCATTTGGACTTTCAACAGCTTTCTTTATCACTTCGAAGGCCTCTCTCATAACAGATATAGAGTATGGATTTTTGTATTCATTATTGTTGGTAATAATTTGTTGTAAATCACCTTTTATTAAGTCAAAGTCGTGAGGCGGTGGCGCCAATCTTGCATTGTCATTAACGGTTTGTGTTGGAGCATTATTATAATTGCAACTGTTCATTATTGCAATGAATAATGCGATAAAAATATATATAAATCGTTTCATAATCATTTAGACTTTTAATGTTATTGCACTATAAATTGTCCTACTAAGTCGCCGGTGGCGGTAGAGATGCGGAGGGCATAGATGCCTATTGGCAATTGATGGGTTGTGTAGGCTCCAAAGGTGGTGTTGATTACTTGATTTCCATTTGTGGCATTGATGACCCGAGCCATAGAAGATGTAGCAGCCAGCGATGTAATGGTTAATGTGTTGCCGGCAAGATAGGCATGAAAATCATTAGGGTGAGTCGGAGTCTGTCCTGATTGTCCCGGACTATCCATGGGTAAGACATCTCCGGGTAAATTGTTCATTGAGACGATCTCCACAAGAGGAATTTCCACGCCAAGTTCATCGGCGTACATAGCAGGAGTACCTAAACAAAGCAGTCCTGCAAGGAGTAAACAGATTTTTTTCATATATGTAATAATTTAGTCGTGAATAATTTGTTTAATTCACGATGCAAAATTACAATAAATTTATTAAATTACCAAAAAATGGACATGGGCAATTAATTTTGTAAATTGCTCATTATCAGCCATGAAGAAAATTTCCACATGGGCAATTAAGAAATTGTTTCGAAATTATACCTTTTGGATAGCAAAATGTAAAAGAAATTCTCGTAGTTCACGAGCTGAAATACCAATTTTTTTTGCCACTCGATACTTAAGTTTCCCGACTCCTGTTTCAGCGTAAGGTAATATCATGGCAATATCTTTTTGGGTATATTGTAACATTGTTAAGATGCAAACACGTATTTCTAACTCATTGAGTGCATATTTTTGAATAAGTTTGCTACTCAAACCATTAAATTGTGCATCAATCAATTGACACATTGCTTGATAATCTTTCCAATGCAATACGGAATATATATCTTTTGGATTGTTCAGAACTACGCAGTAAGACTCCATACGCTCAATGGCTTGCTCGCACATTTCGTGGGTCAGTTCCACCTCATTATCCAAAGCAACCTTTCGAAAATGAAGATACCTCAAATTTAAAATTGCTATCGTCAGTAGCAGTATAATAATGCAGGTTAATATTATGAATCGCTTGAGTGGAGCAGTGTGGTGTAAATCCTGTAGCAATATCTCAACGGCATGTGATAGACGCCCTTGCTGAATCTCAATTTGTTTTTGAACATCAGCACGAAGGGCAGCAGTTCCTTTAATATCCTGTGCATTTTTAGTCTCGTCGTCATTAGTCAAAATATATAGCGCATTATTTAGATTAAATAGAGAGTGGGGCATTTGCAATAACAATTGAGCATAATATGTAGCCGAATCCTTTATATTAAGATAGGAATATGATTGAGCTAAAATCATGATTGGCGTTGGGTCTCCATTATTACGTAAGGTGTTGGCATAGTAAATCGCGGAGTCATAACATTGAGTCATCATATAGGCATTTGCTAAAGTTTCAGTAAATTTCCTATTAATCGTTGAGTCCGAACAAGACGAAATTAAATGAAAGATTGAATCAATGGCTTCGCTTTGCCGTTGCTCTGTTAATTGAAAAACTTTATCATTAATGGCATAATAATATGCAAGAGTATCTTTCGCACAAATGAACTCAGTTGCTGCTTTTTGATAAAAATCGTAAGCAAGGGCATAATTACTTTCTAAATTGCATAAAGTTGCGATATTACTATAGGCTCTTCCTTTGATAATATGGTCATTGGTTGTGGAGTGGGTAATGTTAATGAAGGCTTGCATGGCCGCGGGAAAGTCATCATGCTCCCGAAGTAGTCGTGCGTAGTGGTATGAGGCATGGGCGTAGTCTCTCGCATGGAAGAAAGGACGCCACAATGGTTTGGATAAGGAGTTGGTCGCTTCCGCAAGACGAATACTATCGCCTAAAATACATGTTGTATCGCCTGAGGCAGCGGAGTACCATCCTTCGGCACGAGCAATAGCCATGATACTATCCGCTTGGGCGATAGTGTTTTTTGCTTCCTGCAAATGCTCATTGGTACAACTGCTGAATAGTATGAGCAGCAAACTTAATATGTAAAGAACCTTTCGTTTCACCGCTGCAAAGGTGTTAAATTATTTGAGATAATTAGATCCACCCTAAAGCATATAATGGGACATACTGAATATCACCTACTTTTTGCACGTTTTTTTCTTATAAAATACAAACTTTTTGCAATTAAAAACGGTGCAAATATACAACTTTTTGCAGATATGTGCAAATATTTACGTAAATTTTATGCATTTTTTGCGAAGGAGATTCATAAAGGATCCATAACGAATCTATAAAGGTGGTCGCGGCTTGGATAGGGTGCGGGCGGATAATACCATTAAAAATCAAACCCCGAAAGCAATACACTTTCAGGGTTTGTAATAGTTTCTATTATAGCGAATTACACTCTTACAGCCAGCGTACGTAAGCAAAATCCATGCGGTGGGGCAGTAATTCGTGTTGCGGGAACATACGGATACCGAACTTCATGCCACCGGCATAATCGAATTTATACTGTGCTTCGAAGTAGAGTTTGGAGCCCTCAACCTTAACGAGTTTCAACGGCTCAACTTCATACAGTTTGTCGTTATTATGGATACTGGTCCTCACGGCAACCCATTCAACGCCAATGGAGGAAGCACCAACTTCCTTGAGGGGCAGGTCATGCACATCCAAAGCAACCGTAATCTTGTAGGTCTCACCGACAGATACGGGGTTCTCGGCATGAAGTGCTTCAAACCGGGCGTCTAATTTCTCAATGCCGTCCCAGTATTTAACCATCGTCTCCTTCCATGCCGCAATGGATTTAGCGAGATGGAAGTTTTCTGCCAATAAAGCATGATGACGTTTCGCCAGTTTCAGATAGAACTTGTCGAAATAGTCATCCATCATGCGCTTAGTCGTGAACCGCGGGGTGATTTGGGTGACGGATTTCTTGATATACCCGATCCACTCAGGGCTATATCCCTTGCTGTTCTTAGCGTAATAAAGCGGGATAATCTCGTTTTCAAGCATCTGGTAGATGGTAGCAGCATCCAAGGCATCTTGGTGCGCCTGGTTCTCGTAGGTGCGCTTATCGGTCAGTGCCCAGCCGGCTCCCTCTACATAACCTTCGTACCACCAACCGTCCAGCACGGAGAAGTTCAGCACGCCGTTCATCTGGGCTTTTTCACCGGATGTACCGGAAGCCTCAAGAGGACGAGTAGGTGTGTTGAGCCAAATATCCACACCGCTGACAAGACGTTTAGCAAGGCGCATATCGTAGTTCTCGAGGAAAATAATCTTTCCTAAGAACTGCGGCAGACGGCTAATCTCAATGATGCGTTTGATAAGTCCTTGACCGGCGCCATCTGCGGGGTGGGCTTTACCGGTAAAGAGGAAAATAACAGGATAGTTGGGGTTATTAACAAGCTTATCGAGCCTCTCCAAGTCGGTGAAGAGCAAGTGCGCACGCTTATAAGTTGCAAAACGGCGACCGAAACCGATGATAAGGTGGTTGGCGTCCATATTGTGCAAAGCACGCACAATCGCACCCGGATTACCTTGAGACTTCATCCAGTCCTCTTCGAACTTTTGTTTGATATAGTCAATGAGTTTCTTCTTGAGCAACATACGAGTAGCCCATATTTTCTCATCGGGTATATCGTTAAACGGTGCCCAGTTCTTGAGATTACTCTGGTCTGTCCACCACTCTTTCGGGAAGTTCTCAAGATATACTTTCTTCCACTCCGAGGCTGCCCATGTAGGCATATGCACGCCATTGGTCACATAACTTACATGCAATTCCTCCGGGAAGTAACCTTTCCATACGGGGGCGAACATCTTTTTGCTCACTTCGCCGTGCAGCCAGCTGACACCATTCGCCTCTTGGCAGGTGTTGAGCGCAAAGACGGACATGGAGAATTTCTCGTTGTTATCATCGGGGTTTTGACGACCAAGCCCGATGAGATCATGCCATTCAATGCCGAGTTTCGGGGCGTACTCATTCATATATTTATAGAAGAGTCCTTCCTCAAAGTAGTCGTGCCCGGCAGGAACCGGCGTATGGCAAGTATAGAGACCGCCCGAACGCACAACTTCCAATGCCTCTTGGAACTTAAGTCCTTCCTCTTGTACAAGGTCAACGAGTCTCTGCAGCCCCATCAGCGCGGCGTGCCCCTCGTTGCAGTGATATACATCGGTCTTGATACCCAATTTCTTCAGCGCCAAGATACCGCCTATACCGAGCATAATCTCTTGTTTGATACGGTTCTCCCAGTCGCCGCCATAGAGTTGGTGCGTAATCTGCCTGTCCCACTCGCTATTAAGCTCATTATCTGTATCAAGCAGGTAGAGGTTGATACGACCAACAGCTACTTTCCAAAGATAGGCATGAACCATCCTGTCGGGGTAGGGTACATCTACAATAAGCGGGCTGCCATCCTGATTCTTAACCTGTGTGAGAGGTAAGTTCTGGAAGTTTTGTGCCTCATAATTAGCAATCTGTTGACCTTCCGGAGATAATGTCTGGGTGAAATAGCCATAGCGATAGAGGAAACCGATTGCCGTCATATCCACATTGCAGTCAGAGGCTTCCTTCAGATAGTCACCGGCTAAGATTCCTAAGCCTCCGCTATAGATTTTGAGCACATGGGTCAAACCGTACTCCATGCTGAAATAGGCAATGGAGGGCTTGTCATTGTTCTTGGGGGCATCCATGTACGCGCGGAATTCGTTATACGTCTTGTCCAAACGGGCTAAGAATTCCTCATTTTTACTCAACTCCTCCATACGCTCATAATTAATCATATTGAGCATTAGAACGGGGTTTGATTGGGCTTGATGCCATACTTCGTTATCAACTTCACGGAAAATGTTTTTCGCATCGCTATTCCATACCCACCATAAATTATAGGCTAATTCCTGCAATTTCTTGAGGTTGTCGGGTAGCTTAGCTTGTACGGTCAGTTCCTTCCAGATAGAAGGGCTTACACTGTTTACTTTAATCATCTTTTTGTACGTTATAGTTTGAATTTAGCGCGCAAAAGTACAACAAATATTTGACATATGCAAATAAAAGTGAAAAAAATTTGCATATATGGGAAAAAATACGTATTTTTGCAGGCTCGATGAAGAAATTAATGCTCATATTGTTGTGCTTCTCTGCGCTGTTTTTAGGCTGCTCTCGCGCTCCGGTGCCGCGCCCTTACGGCTATTATCGCATCGCGATACCCGACACAGCCTATTTGCCATACAGGAGCGGCGATTTTCAATTTGACCTCTCGAAAAATGCAGTTATTCAATATGTTGAGGAGGGTATTACAGTCCATTACCCCACACTTAATGCAGACATCCATTGTACCTATAAGCCCGTGCGTAATAACTTAAAGGAACTGACCGATGATGCCCTCGAGTTTGTCTATAAACATGTCAATAAAGCCTCGGCTATCCCGGAGAAGAGTTTTGCTAACGACGAGAAGCACGTTTGGGGAGTTTTCTTTGAATTGGAAGGGAATACGGCGTCGCCGTACCAATTCTTTGTGACAGACTCCACGCACCATTTTTTTCGAGGAGCAAGTTATTGCTACTGTCAGCCCAATGCGGACTCACTTGCGCCGATCTTGGATTACCTGAAGGTCGATATGATACATATGGTAGAAACATTTGAGTGGAAATGAAAGGTTTAGCTGTTCTCATAGACCCCGAGAAGGACTACCGTCCTCTTCTTGAAGAGATGCGGCGCGGTGCACAACCGGACCTCATCCTTATTGGCGGCTCAACAGACAGCCCGCTCTTTATGGACGCCTGTATTGATGATATTCGTCAGGTCACAGGGAAGCCGATATACTTATTCCCCGGCTCTCGCACGCAACTGAGCGCAAAAGCGGATGCCTTATTGTACCTCACGGTACTTTCCGCTACGGATTATAACCTGCTCGCCGGTCAGCAAATAGCTGCCGCACCGGCCATCCGCAAAGCAGGGCTTAAAACCATACCGATGGCGTACATCCTCTTAGACGGCGGCAAGGAAACGTCCGTGCTAAAGTTTACAGGCTCTGAACCTGTTAACCAAACGGATTTGGCGCGTATAACGACACTCGCTATCGCTGCCGAAATGATGGGTAAAACATGCATCTATCTGGAAGCCGGAAGCGGAGCTGCGCAACCGGTGCAGGACAATGTCATACGGGCGGTGCGCGAGGTGACCGATATAACCTTGATTGTCGGTGGCGGAATCCGTACCGTCGCGGGTATGAAAAAGGCGTTTGCCGCCGGAGCGGATGTCGTTGTGATAGGTAATCATTTTGAGTCTCACCCCGAAGAATTACCCTTGTTTTGTAATGACAGAGGATGAAAAATATATGCATTTAGCCCTTGAGGAAGCCCAAAAGGCCTTTCGTCAGGACGAGGTCCCTGTCGGCTGTGTCGTGGTCTGCAATAACCGCATTGTAGGGCGAGGACACAACCTCACTGAGCAACTGGGGGATGTTACCGCCCATGCCGAAATGCAAGCGCTGACCGCTGCGGCGCAGACCTTGGGAGGCAAATACCTCGACGAGTGTACCCTCTATGTGACACTTGAGCCCTGCGTCATGTGCGCCGGCGCCCTTAATTGGGCACAATTGGGACGGCTCGTTTATGGTGCCGACGACCCTAAAAGAGGATTTTCTCGCGTCCAACCGGCCATCTTACATCCTAAAACCCAAGTAGTTAAGAATGTGTTAGCGGAGGAATGTGGTGATTTGGTACGCCGCTTCTTCCTTCTCAAACGATAAGAATATGAAAAACATCATTGTACGCGTCCTGCTGGCGGCACTGACCACTGCGCTTATCATCTACCTGCTGCCCCAATACCACGCTCCGCAACAACATGCGGAGATTGGCAAGCCTTGGGGCTATAGCCTTGTCGTCGCCGAAGAGGACTTCCCTATCTATAAGACGGAGAAACAACTCGAAACCGAACGTGCCCAACTCCTCAAAGACTTTGCGCCGTATTACAAACCTGTATCCGAGAACCTTCCGGAGTCCTATCCGCTCGTCATCTCTATGGCAGAGGCTTCACGTTTAACACAGGAAGGCTACACCAAAATCTCCGTCCTCGAGGACAAAACCTATCGTGTATACCGACTCTCGGAAATTGAGACACCCAAGTCTGTTTATGCCGCTACAGGACAGGAAGTTAAGCCAACCCTGATGTACGACACCCTTACCAATAACCGTATGCGCGAGGAGTGGCTTGCGCAAATCTCGTTGACACAAGGGCTTGTCCAAAAAGGGGAACGTATAGTGGACCAAGGCGAGGTGGTCACCGAAGAAACCTACCAAAAACTCATTTCGCTCCAAAAAGCAAGAGATTCCAAAGCGCTCTCTGCACAAACTCAGACATGGCGCTCGTTCGGCGAAGGTATGCTGGTTGTGTTATTTGTGCTACTCTTCGTATTTTACCTCTACATCTTTAGACCTTCCTACGTTGTCAACTTCTCAACACTGCTGTTCTTTGCCACTTCTGCACTTGTCATCATCGTGCCTTCCTACTTAATCGTACAGCAGGGATGGCATTGGGCTTTGTACTTAGTGCCTTTTGCGTGGGTGCCGGTGCTGATGCGCGTATTCTTTGATGCGCGCTCGGCGCTTTTCCTGCATTGGATAGTCGTCTTTATTGTTTCAATAGTTGTACCGGCACCTTTTGAGTTCCTCATCATCCAAATGTCTATTGGTATGGTGGCGGTGGCATCACTTAGGGACATGACCCGACGCGCCCAATTGGCACAAACGGCAATGTGGATATTCTGCGCGTATGCGCTCGCTTATACGGCAGTGACTTTGGCTATCAACGGCGATTGGCAAGCGATTGATTGGCATAACTACCTCTTTTTCGCTATCAATAGCGTATTTATTATCTTTGCCTACGGCTTGATTTACATCTTTGAACGCGTCTTTAGACTCCTCAGTTCTATGACGCTTATTGAGTTGGCGGACTTCAATTCGGAACTTCTGCGCATGCTCGCGGAAAAAGCCCCGGGGACTTTCCAACATTCCGTCCAAGTATCTTCCCTCGCCACCGATGCTGCGAAAGCCATTGGAGCCAATGCTTTGCTTGTCCGTACCGCAGCACTGTATCATGATATAGGTAAAACCGTGCACCCCGAGTTCTTTATTGAGAACCAACAAGATGGCGTTAACCCGCTCTTGGAAATGACGCCGGCTGATGCTGCTGCCCGAGTCATTAGCCATGTCACCGATGGCGAGCAAATCGCGCGCAAACACCACTTGCCCGAGACACTTATCTATTTCATTATTTCGCATCACGGCACTTCACTCGTCAGGTATTTCTATAATACCGCGCTGAATATGGGCATGACGGTGGATAAAGCTGATTATCAGTACCGAGGTCCCAAACCATCTACCCGTGAAGCGGCTATCCTAATGATTGCAGATGCCGTAGAAGCACGCTCGCGCTCCCTGAAGGAATATACAGAAGCATCTATCGCCGAGGCGGTTAACCGGATGATTGATGCACAGATAGAAGATGGACAATTGGATGAAACCAATCTCTCCTTCCATGACCTGCAGGTAATCAGAAACCTCTTCAAAGAGAGGCTGACAGCCATGCACCACCATCGTATAGCATACCCCAAACTCAATGAGCAGCACTAAGCCTATATATTTAGCCCCGATGGAAGATGTGACCGACCCGGCGTTTAGGCTCTTATGCAAACGCTTCGGAGCCGACCGCGTCTATACGGAGTTCGTCAACGCCGATGCCCTCATCAGGGATGTAGCCGCTTCGTTGCGCAAACTTAAAATCTCCGAGGCGGAGCGACCGGTTGCCATTCAGATTTACGGCAAAGATGTGGAGTCTATGGTCGATGCGGCGAAGATTGTAGAACAGGCGAAACCGGACTTCCTTGACCTCAATTTCGGCTGTCCTGTCAAAAAGGTTGCCTCGAAAGGTGCCGGAGCCGGATTGCTCCGCGAACCGGATAAAATGCTTGCCATTGCCCGTGCCGTCGTGAAGGCGGTTAAAATTCCCGTTACAGCCAAAACGCGCTTAGGCTGGAATGATGAGAGCAAAATCATTGTCTCACTCGCTGAGGCTCTGCAGGATTGCGGAATTACTGAGTTGGCTATCCATGGACGCACACGCGCGCAGATGTACACAGGGGACGCCGATTGGACCTTGATTGGCGAGGTCAAGAATAACCCCCGTATGCGCATACCCATCATCGGCAACGGCGATGTCACAACCCCCGAGAGAGCCAAAGAATGTTTTGACCGATACGGCGTGGACGCTATCATGATTGGCAGAGCCACGTTCGGCAACCCGTGGATATTTGAAGATATTAAACGCTATTTGGCGGGCGAAGAACCGCTTGAGCGCTCGATGGCGTGGTGCGTTGACATTCTCAAAGAACATGTCCTCCGCTCTATCGAGTGGGTGGGGGATGAGAGAAAAGGAATTGTACATGCCCGCAGACATTTTGCTAACGCACAGATTTTTAAAGGACTATATGACTTTAAACAAACCCGAATAGCCCTCCTTAGGGCGGAAAACAAAGAGGAACTCTTTGCTATCATGGACGACATAGTGGATAAATGGGGATAAAAAAAGGACTCCTTAGAGTCCTGCGGAAAGTGAGGGATTCGAACCCCCGAACCCTCGCGGGTCAACGGTTTTCAAGACCGCCGCTATCGACCACTCAGCCAACTTTCCATGCGATTCGGACTGCAAAATTATATAATTTAAACGATATACGCAAAAATATTTTGATTTTTTATTGAAATTGTGCCAAAACATGAGATATTTAGCGAAAACATTTAAGGGACTTGAGTCGGTCTTAGCCCAAGAATTGATGAATCTTGGTGCATCAAATGTACGAGAAGCCAAACGAGCAGTCACCTTTGAAGGCGACAAAGCGCTCCTTTATCGGGCAAACTTAAGCCTCAGAACTGCCTCGCGCATACTGATGCCCATTCTCACCTTCAAAGCCAAAGATACTGATAGCCTCTATGAGCAACTCAAAGCATTGGATTGGTCGGCATATATGACTGCGAAGACTACCTTTGCCGTTGACGCAACCGTCTATTCGGACTTCTTTAGGCATTCCGAGTTCCTTAGATACCGCGTCAAAGATGCCATTGTCGATTATTGGAGAGACAAAACGGGCGAAAGACCTTCGGTCAAAATTGACAATCCCGACCTGCTCTTCAATATTCATGCCTCGCAAGACGTACTCACCCTCTCTCTCGACTCCTCAGGAGAGTCTCTGCATAAACGCGGTTACCGCGTCGCAGCTACTGAAGCGCCTATCAATGAAGCACTTGCTGCGGGTATGCTCTTTCTCTCAGGATGGAATGGACAAACCGATTTCTACGACCCCATGTGCGGCTCGGGAACACTACTCATCGAGGCGGCGCTCATGGCACTTAATATACCCCCCGGAATATTTAGAAAGTCATTCGCTTTTGAGAAATGGAATGACTTTGATGCCGACCTTTGGCAGGATATTTACAATGATGACTCAATGGAGCGGCCATTCCATCACCATATATATGGCTCTGATGCAGGATATTACGCCGTACAAGCAGCCCTCAAAAATATCCACTCGGCGCAATTGGACAAATATATCTCCGTCCGCCAAGTACGTATTCAGGAACTCCATGACATAATAGACAATCACTCCTCCAATCACGGACCTTTGGTCATGATGAATCCGCCATATGGCGAAAGACTCAGCCATGACAAGGATGTGCTGCGGCTCTATCAGGATATCGGCACCGCCCTCAAGCACCATTTCGCCGGCGCGGACGCTTGGATTATTTCCTCCAATGAGGAAGCTCTCAAATGTGTCGGGCTCAAACCCTCTGAGCGTATCCACCTCCTGAACGGGGAACTGGATTGTCTCTTTAACCACTATAAATTATTCACCGGCACGCATAAAGACTTTAAAAAAAATACAACCCGCTAACCCGGCAACCTAACAACAAAGAATATGATTAACATTAACGACTATAATTACCCCCTGCCCGATGAGCGCATCGCCAAGCATCCGGTTTCGCCACGTGACCACTCCAAACTGCTGGTCTATCGGGATGGCAAACTGAATGAAGACCTCTTTTTCCATATCGGGCAGTACATTCCTGCCGACTCGCTCCTTATTTATAATAACACGCGCGTAATTCAGGCACGTTTGGTCTTCCATAAACAATCGACAGATGGCCACGAAGGCGCGCGAATAGAGGTATTTTGCTTAAATCCCACCTCCCCTTCGGACTATCAGCTTTCACTAAGCTCTACCACCGGATGCGTCTGGAAATGTATGGTCGGCAACCTTAAGAAATGGAAATCCGGTCCGCTTACCCTTCCATTCGGTACACAAGGAGGCATTCTCTCCGCCGAAAGACTTTCCACTTCCGGCAATACCCATGAGATACGATTCTCCTGGAATGATAGCACAGTCTCCTTTGCCGAAATCCTGGACCAATTGGGCGAACTGCCTATTCCGCCGTACCTCAATCGCCCCACCGAAGAATCAGACAAAACGACCTACCAAACGGTCTACTCCCGCATCAAAGGCTCTGTTGCCGCCCCCACGGCAGGACTGCACTTTACCGACGAAGTACTGGACGGACTCAGGCAACAGGGAATTAAGATGGCGGAACTGACCCTTCATGTCGGCGCCGGAACCTTCCAACCTGTCAAAACAGAAGACGCTGACCAACATCCCATGCACACGGAGATTATTGCCGTGCCCCGTCAGACTATTCAAGACATCAAAGATAACCTCGGACATATCGTTGCCGTTGGCACTACCTCCATGCGGACACTCGAATCGCTTTATTGGATGGGAGCACTCCATACACTCGCCGTTTCGCAGTTCGACCCCTATAACACTCTTTCTATAGCCCCTTGCAATTCCCCCCATGACTCCGCCGTAACTCCATCGGGTGCTGATCGGGTGCTCAACGACCCAGGGAGCATAGATCCGGATAACATCCCCATAACATACATATCCACGGCTGAGGCGCTGCAAAACCTCCTCAATTACTTGGACGAGACACACCAGGATACACTCCATGGCGAAACCCAAATCATGATTAAACCCGGATATACTTTCCGTGTTGTGGACCAACTGATTACCAACTTCCACCAACCTAAGTCCACGCTCTTGCTCCTCGTCTCTGCCTTTATTGGCAACGACTGGCACAGCGTCTATGACTACGCCTTGAAGCATGATTTTCGCTTCTTGTCTTATGGTGATTCATCTATCTTGTTTAAAAATGATAAAGATTCTTTAAATACTTAATATTAACTAATACTTTTTGTAACATGAAAAAAATCCTTTCTCTTTTGCTCATTGCCTTCACAGCCCTTACTGTTCAGGCGCAGGACCAAACGTACTCAACCTCCCGCTTTGTCGGCGGAGACATCTCTTTACTTCCTTCCTACGAGCAGTACGACACCCCCTACAAAACCAATTCGGGGGCAACTATCAATAACCTTGTGACCTATGCTGCCAATACCTTGCATTGGAATAGCTGCCGTGTACGACTCTTTGTCAATCCCGTTATCACCAATGCCGATGGCACCAAACAAGGCGAGGTGCAAGACCTTGCATACGTCACCGCTTTAGGTCGTCGTATCAAAGACGCAGGAATGGCATTCATGCTGGATTTTCATTACTCCGACACATGGGCTGACCCCGTCAAACAGTTCATTCCTCGCGCGTGGGAGTCGCTCTCCGAGCAGGAACTTTATGACACCATGTACACCTACACCAAGGAATGTCTGGAAACACTTGTCGCAGCCGGCGCTACACCCGACTTCGTGCAGATTGGCAACGAAATATCTTATGGCATGCTTTGGCGCGATAACAGTGACAAGGCATACCCCACCAGTAAATTCTATAATGGAACGGCTGACCCCGCCTGGACACGATTCGCAGGCTTCCTCAACCAAGGAGCTCGCGCCGTACGCGAAGTCTGCCCCGACGCCAAAATCATTATCCATATCGAAAGAACGGCCAAATGGAATTATTGCACCGATTATTTCCGTAACATTGCTGCCGGAAATGTGGACTATGATATCATCGGACTGAGTTATTATCCCTTCTGGCATGGCTGGATGAACAGCGCGGACGGCACACAGCTCAAAACAACATTGGAAGCCTTGCACAACTATTTCCCCAACCGCAATATCCAAATTGTCGAAACAGCGTATTACAATAACTATTTCCCCTTTACGAAAAACGCTGTACCTTCCGGAAGTTATTACACAGCTGACACATGGCCTGCTTCCGGCACCGGACAAAAAGCCTACTTGGATGACTTGGTTACGTTCTTGGCGGACTATGATTATGTCAATGGACTATACTACTGGTTCCCCGAAGAAAATGGGTGTGGTGGCGCTACATGGAGTGCTTCTAAAATTGTTATAACCAACTGGATTAACCGCGGACTTTTTGACCCCAATAGCCATAGAGCATATGCCGGGCTCAATAGCTTAGGAGCCTTCTTACCCGCAATGCCGTCCGGACTCGAAGCAGTACAAACACGCCAAGACGGTATCTACTACAGCGTTACAGGATTACCTATGGGCACGGACTATGAAACCCTTCCCGCTGGACTATATATCTTTAATGGTACTAAAATCTTGAAATAACCTGCTACCCCCTAACGGACATTTAACACAATGATTGATACCCATTGTCATATCGATGACCCGCTCTACACGGTAGATCTTGAGGCTTGTATTAAAAGGCAGCAAGACGCCGGTGTAGAGCAGATCCTCGTCCCCGGTGTATGCCTGAAAGACATGCCCGAGGTGATTAGAGTATGTGAACAGTATCCCGCATACCTCCATCCCGCCATAGGACTGCATCCCGAAAATGTAGGCGATAATTGGGAGGAGGAACTGGACGCTCTTGAGGCGATGCTGCACCAACATAACTTTATCGCCATTGGCGAAATAGGACTTGACTATCACTTCGATATAACCTATAAAGAACAGCAGAAATTGGCACTCATCCGCCAACTCCAATGGGCGGTTGACTTGGACCTCCCCGTCATGATTCACGCGCGGGACGCTACAGCAGATATCATCGACATACTCCGACAATTCCCATCACTTAGAGGCGTCATGCACTGCTTCTCGGGTTCCAACGAAACAGCCAAACAGTACATCCAAATGGGACTCTACTTGGGAATAGGAGGGGTTATAACCTTCAAAAATAGCAAACTTAGAGAACACCTCACCGACATTCCTTTAGACCGGTTAGTCCTTGAAACGGATGCGCCCTATATGACGCCTGTCCCCTTTAGAGGACAACCCAATGAAAGTAGATATATGATTTACGTCATGCAAACACTCGCGGACGTCTATCAACTCCCCGTTTCTGCTATCGAAAGCACCACAAATGCCAATGCAAAGGCACTTTTTGGGCTAAAATAGAAAAAAAATAAAAAAAAAATAGAAAAGATTTGGTATATTCCAAAATAATTTGTAATTTTGCAAGCCGTTTGACAAGAAATGGATGAGTAGCCGCATCATGAGGCTTAGCTGCGAACGGTCAAGGAGAGGTGCTCGAGTGGCTTAAGAGGCACGCCTGGAAAGCGTGTAAACCCCAAAAGGGTTTCCTGGGTTCGAATCCCGGTCTCTCCGCAAGGAAGAACAGATTGATAGACGGAAGGCTGGCGTAAGCTCGCTTAACGACAGCCTAACGGGTATCAAGATGTGATTTCTTGCCAGGATGCTTCTGGCAAGAAATCGGGATTACGCAGAAATCCCGGTCCTCCTTAAGAAAAACCGAAGAAATCCCGGTCCAACGTAAACACTTAAGAACTAATACGAAAACATTAATAATTCAATTTTTATTCTCATGAAAAAAGTATTTGCTACCCTTACAGTTATCGCAATGCTTGCTTTTGGCAGCAATGCTGTAATGGCTCAACAAGCAGAAGCTGCTGCTCCTGCTCAAGAAGAACAAGTTGTTGAAGAAGCTCCCGCTGCTGAAGCTCCCGCTGAGGCTCCCGTTGTTGAAGCTCAAGAAGAAGCTGGCGGACTCGTCGCTCTTCACAAAACACTCAAAACGAAGTTTATTGAAGGTGGCGCTGGATTTATGGCTCTCACCCTCCTCTGCTTGGTATTTGGTCTCGCTCTCTGCATCGAGCGTATTATCTATCTCTCTCTCAGCAAAACCAACACCAAGGCACTCCTCGATGGCGTTGAAAATGCACTGAACAAAGGTGGTGTTGACGAAGCTTACAAATTCTGCCAAAACTCACGTGGCCCCGTTGCTTCTATCTTTGCAGAAGGCTTAAGCCACTATGGCGAAGGTATTGAGTCTGTTGATAAAGCTGTCGCTTCCTATGGTGGCATCCAACTCGGCTTGCTCGAGAAAAACCTATCTTGGATCTCCCTCTTCATCTCTATCGCTCCGTCGTTAGGTTTCTTGGGAACCATTATCGGTATGATTGCTGCCTTCGATAAAATCCAACAAGTTGGTGATATCTCCGCTACCGTTGTAGCCGGTGGTATTAAGGTGGCTTTGTTAACTACCCTCCTCGGTTTGATTATTGCTATTATTCTTCAAATTTTCTACAACTACATCCTCTCTCTCGTTGAAGGTCTCACCAACGATATGGAAGATAGTTCGCTCAAACTCCTTGACCTCATGGTTGAGTATGACGCTAAAAAGAAAAAATAAGATATAGTACCAATAACTAAATCCAAAATCACAATGAAAAATTATAAATTAATCTCCAGAATAACCCTGTGGGTACTACTCGCTTTGGGCATCATCTTCTCGCTGATGTTCTTTGCCGGTGGAGCTAACGGGTCTATGGAAGTGGCAGGTGATTTCCTGGATATCCCCCGTTTCACTGACCTCTATCTCGTTTGGAACTATATCCTCGTCATCTTGGTTTGCCTCACTACCCTCGCCGTCATTATTTGGCGATTCTCTGAGACACTCAAGGTGGACAAGAAAGGGGCTCTCACTTCCCTCGGTGTCGTTTGTGGCGCTATTCTCCTTCTCATCCTTTGCTGGTTCCTCGGCTCTACCGATGAGGTGAAGATTATCGGCTACGAAGGTACTGATAATGTTGGTAACTGGGCACGACTCGCTGACGCAAGTCTTTACCTGACATACATCCTCGTTTGTGCTACTGTTTGCACACTCGTTTGGGGTGTTATTTATACTAAAAAGTTGAAGTAATATGGCTAAGAAAATCCCCCAGATTAACGCCAGTTCAATGGCAGACATCTCGTTCCTGCTGCTGATCTTCTTCTTGGTTACTACATCTATGGATGTTAACCAAGGTCTCGCCCGTAGGCTTCCCGCTCCGATACCCCCTGACCAAAAAATCGAGGATACCGATATCAATAAGAGAAACCTCATGGTCGTTAAGATCAACTCTGCTAACCAACTCATGGTGCAGGGACAACTGATGGACGTTAAGCAGCTGAGGGCTAAAGCCAAAGAGTTTATCTTGAACGAAACAGACGATGCCTATCTGCCTAAACTCTTCGAAGAGGATTTCGGCGAACCTATCGGTGTACAACGATATACCAAGGAACATGTCATCTCTGTCCAAAACGACGTAGATACACAGTACCAAGCCTACCTCGATGTTCAAAATGAACTTGTCGCTGCTTACAACGAACTGCGTGACGAGTGTGCACGTAAGTATTTTCATAAAGGCTATAACGAACTCGATGAGGACCAACAAAAACAAGTCCAAAAAGTCTATCCTCAAAAGATTTCTGAAGCCGAACCTAAAAACTACGGTAACTAATTATGGCTAAGATTCGTCGAAACACTAAACGTGAGATGCCGGCTCTGAATACATCTTCTCTGCCCGATATCATCTTCATGCTGCTGTTCTTCTTCATGTCCGTTACGTCCATGAAAGAGGTCACCTACAAGGTGCAGTTCCAAAACCCACAGGCTTCGGAGCTGACTAAGCTGGAGAAAAAGTCCCTCGTGCGGTATATCTACGTAGGTACACCTATGGCCGAGTTCCGTAAACAATATGGTGCTGAAACACGTATCCAATTGGATGACGCTTTCGCGGAAGTTGGCGAGATTGGTGAGTATATCATCAATGAACGCTCTTCCATGAAAGAACAAGACCAAGGTCTTATGACCGTCTCCATCAAAGCGGATAAAGAAACCCGTATGGGTGTCATTGCGGACATTAAACAGGAACTCCGCCGTGCTTACGCACTGAAGATATCTTACGCTGCTACACAACGCACGAACTATTAATAGTAACTGTCTCCTAATTTAGAATTGGCCGACTACTACATATTCAGCATAATCTAACGTATAAGTTTAGGAATTTACTATTAACGTATTATAAAGGAGCACCACACCGGTGCTCCTTTTACTTATCTCCCCTCTAACATATTCACGCACCCGCCCGCGCGTACGTACACGCATTACGTACGTACACGCACAATATATATAAAATGTTCTCTATGTAGTGCGATTCTCCTTATTTTGTCACATAGAAAGTACAAAAGTGTGAAATATGAAAAAAAATTTTGTCATGTCAAAAATTTGTTGTACTTTTGCACCCGCTTTCGCCCGGAGAGCGGTGGTTCTTGTGAAAGGGCGGGAGCAGTAAAAATATTGC